>CABULX010000117.1 GCA_902492545.1 uncultured Collinsella sp.
AGACGCTCGATTTCCAACGAGCCCCGCTCACAGGCAATCGTTAAGCGGCTTTCATATGCTGCTTTGCCGTCGCACACCATATGAATGGGTATACCGCCGACGCTCATATGGATCTCGTCGGCCCAATCGACACGGCCGCCTGATACGTCACGCCAGCGAACTTCACGGGACGAAACCTCGCACGCGCCCGCGAGCAAATCCTCAAACCAACCGACCGCATAACAGCCCATGTCATATAGACAGCCGCCCTGCAGCGGATCAAGCAGATAGCCCGAAGGAGACTCGCCGTAATCGAGCTTTTGCACGCTTTCAATCGAGACGATACGGCCAAGCTCACCCGACGCAAGCAAGTCTTTCACGCGAGTGCGCATCGGGCAAAACCGATTCTTCATCGCCTCCATAAACAGCACGCCGCGCTCGCGAGAGGTGGAGGCGATCGAGAGAGCCTCTTCCTCACTCAAAACGGCCGGCTTTTCGCACAGCACGGCCTTTCCGGCGCACAGCGCGCGACAGGCCCAACGCGTATGCATGCCATGCGGAAGAGCCAAGTAGATTGCGTCGACATCGGGGTCGGCAATCAGCGCGTCATAAGCCGCATCGCCGTTATCGTCGGCCGAGGCATGGCCATGCGCAGCATCGATCGAAAACGCTCGGCAAAATTCCTCGACATGTGCAGGAGTGCGACCGGCCGCAGCCACCAGCCGTGCCCCGTCGACCTTCTTGAGCGACGATGCAAATCGATGAGAAATGTGCCCAGCGCCCAAAATGCCCCAACGAACCCCACGCGAATCATTACATGAATCCCGATGGCCCACGACAGCCCCCTTCAGTTGCGGTGGAATAGTCCCTGTTTAAGCCCTATTCTGCCGCAAACAGGAACTATTCCACCGCAAGTTATAAAAGGGTCACGAGGAGCGCGTTTTGCCGAAGGCCTTAAGCACTGCCGTCACGGGTCCAGGCTGGAAGCGTCGGCGCACGTCATCGAGACGCTCGGGGATATCGATATGCTGTGGGCAGTGGCGCGCGCATTTGCCGCACTTGACGCAATTGCTCACCAGCTTGGCCTCGCTTGTACGCACCGCGCTCGCCGTAAAGTACTGCGATAGACCCGTAAACCAGCTGTGCGCATAACTCGCGTTGTAGGCGGCAAAACATCCAGGGATATTGATGCCTTTAGGGCACGGCATGCAATAGCCGCATCCCGTGCAGGGCACGCGATTCGATTTTTCAAACTCATCCAGCACGTGCGCGATCGTGTCGAGCTGAGTAGCTGTCATCGAATCCGGCAGGGCCCGATCGGCCAACACCACGTTCTCATCCACCTGCGCGGTATCGGTCATACCCGAAAGCAACATCGTCACCTGAGGATGATTCCACACCCACGAAAGACCCCAGGCGGCAGGAGTGCGCAAATGCGGGTCACGGGCACTATCGAGCACAGCCCGGGCCCGCGGCGACAGCTTGCCCGCTAAACGCCCGCCCAGCAGCGGCTCCATCACAAACACCGCGAGCCCGCGCTCCGCAGCTGCCGTGAGTCCCGCCGTTCCCGCTTGGTAGCGCTCTCCAGCGTAGTTGTACTGGATCTGGCAAAAATCCCAGTCATACGCGTCAAGCATCGTGAGGAAGTCCGCGGCGCTGCCGTGGTACGAAAAACCAATCTGGCGAATGCGCCCCGCCGCCTTTTGACGCGCAATCCAGTCATCGATACCCAACGCCACCACGCGCTCCCACTGGGCGGGCGAGGTGATGTTGTGCATGAGGTAATAGTCGATATGATCGGTTCGCAGGCGGCGCAGTTGTTCGTCGAAAAACCGGTCGAAATCCTCCGCGCACTTGCACGAAGCATGCGGCAGTTTGGTCGCCAGCAACACCCGGTCGCGTAGCCCCAAGCGCTCAAGTGAGGCGCCCACGCACACCTCGTTACCGGGATAGAGATACGCGGTATCCAGATAATTAATCCCCTGCTCCACCGCACGGGAAATGATGGCATCGGCTGTCTTCGCATCGGGGTGTCCCGGCGCACCGGGAAATCTCATGCAGCCCAGACCCAGAGCGGATATTCGGTTACCACTTTTGGGGTCAACGCGGTATTGCACGGCCCCTCCCCTCCCATCGAAGCCCTGACAAGGCGAAACAAACCCGTCACGTCATCGAAACACATCGGAATCGCAATCGAGAACGTATCGTAACGCAGCAGAAATCAGGCCGTCACGGCACCGCTTTAACATCAGCAAAAAGCCCGATGAAAGGAGCCGGGCATGACCACGCGCATGTCTTTGCGGTCTGCCCTGCAGCGTAGCGTCCAGGCAAACGTTTCTTTTTTATAACAGCCGCCCCGCGCACCCACCAATCACCCTGGCAGCATACAATCCATCAGGCGCCCCTTACGCGGGCGCCTTTTACATGGGGAGATGATTCACATGCAGATCAACAAGGTCGCTTTTATCGGCAAGGGCGGCGTCGGCCTGCTCTACGGCAGCATGATTGCCAAGGCCCTCGGCAATGACGCCGTCGAATACGTTATGGATGACACCCGTTTTGAGCGTCACGCGGGCGATGCGCTCACTGTCAACGGCAAGCCCTGCGATCTCACGTCCGTCCGCGCCAGCGAGGCGACGCCCGCCGATCTGGTCATCCTGACAGTCAAGACCACCGGTCTCGACCAAGCACTCAAGACTATGGAGCGCGTCGTGGGACCCAACACGCTCATCGCCTCGCTATGCAACGGCATTACGAGCGAGCAAAAGATTGCTGAACGCTTTGGCTGGGAGCATACCGTTCTTGGTATCTGCCAGGGCATGGATGCCGTGTTCCTCGACGGCGCGCTCACCTTTACCAATGCGGGCGAGATCCGCTTTGGCGCGGCGGCCGGCACGGACCCCGCGACCGTCGCCGCTATCGACGGGCTCTACACGCGCTGCGGCATCGCCCATACCGTCGAGCGCGACATTGCGCACCGCATGTGGGCCAAACTCATGCTCAACGACGGCATCAACCAAACCTGCATGGCCTACGGCGGGACCTACGGAAGCGCCACGGAGCCGGGCTCCGAGCAGCGTCGCTGCTTTGTTTCCGCCATGCGCGAAACGCTTGCGGTCGCCAACGCCGAGGGCGTTGAGCTGACCGAGGCAGACCTGACGCAAATGGTGCACCTCATCGAGGGAATCGACCCCGCCGGTATGCCCTCGATGGCTCAAGACCGCATCGCAAGGCGCAAAACCGAGGTTGATGAGTTCGCGGTCACCATCTGCCGCCTCGCAGCCAAACACGATATCCAGGCACCGCAAAACGAATGGCTCTATCGACGCATTCGCGATATCGAGAAAAGCTGGTAGCGCCGACGCGCCGCATTCAACAGCCTTAACAGCAAAACCGCCGCAAGGGAACCTCCCCCCTGCGGCGGCCTTCATCTTCGTCTATGACCGGCGGCCGATCTCACAACAGTTAGCGTTGCGACCCCGACACCTCGTCCTCATCGTCGCGGCAAAGAACCACGCCTGCACTTCCCAGCAGCGCGGCCGCGATCAGCGCGCCGACCACGATAGGAGCAGCCCCGCATGTCCCCTGCATGCCCGCGACGAGCGCGGCCGTGGGACCAAGGCAGCCAAGCATCAACGCGACGGCGGCAACGGCGATATCTCGAGCATTCACAAGACCACTTCCTCCAAGAGAAAGACCTTATTTCTCATGAACTAGTGTGCCCCGCACCCATACGCCCAGCGTACCGCCACGGTAAGGGCTCTGTTAACTCGAACGCACATAAAGAACGGGCGGCTTTACGTTGCCTAAAAGCTCAGTAAAGACGCCCGCCCATCATGTGCCAATTTTCCTTATGGCAGATTACCAACCGGTATAGTAGTCGGTAGTTCCGGCGGCGCAGCCGGAGTCATAGACCTTGCACTCGCCCTTGGAACCGGTAAACGTGGAGCCCTGAGCCTTATCGCCCGCGGCAACAACGTAATAGCCGTCGGAATCGCGCCAGAAGCCCTCGGAATCCTGAGTCCATTCGCCCGTGCGATAGTGATAAAGCACATTGCTGCTGTAATAGGTCTCGCGGCGCCCGTTGTAGTTATTGACACCCGCAGAGCGCGTCAGGCCCGATCCGTTCGCGTAGGACGCGGCAGACGCGTAAGGCGGAGTGTAACCGGCGTTGTAGTACGAAGCCTGGGCGGCCTCGGCAGCCTCCGCCTCGGCGGCAGCCTCGAGCGCTTCGCACTTGGCATCCTCAAGCGCAGCGCGCAGCTCATCGAGCTCGGTCGACTTGGCGTCGACCTCCCCCATCGTCAACAGGCTACCCGCACCGTCGATGCAACCCTGCAGCACAGCGCGCTCGTCATCGGTGGCATAGTCGCCATACATATTCATGATGATCTGAGCGCGCATCTCCAGGGAATCGCGCTTGGCCTCCATCGAGGCGTTCCACTCCTGCATGGAACCATAACCATCGCCACGATAGTCAACGGGCTGCACCAGCGTCGTCTCGGACGGAGTAGATCCAACCGTATCGGACAGCGTTGCGGCGTGGGCATCAGTTGCACCGGCGCCCGCCAAAAGTGCCACGGTCAGAGCGGCGGAAAGGGCGGCGGCTTTCGGTTTTCGTGAATCGATCCTCATGTAGCTGGAAACCTCCGTAGTGCGTTTTTGCTGCGTTTGAGCTGCGTGTGATTCGATCGCGCTGCATAGTACCCCGAGCAAATCGCGACCTGCGGTTTTACTCAAAAGGCGCACGTCAATTACGTAAAACTCACATCCTCTCAACAGGAGTTTTCCACAACTCAAATGCATAAAGCGTGTCAAAAACCCTGTTTTTGCACCCTCTCTATGCAAAAAAGGCGCCTGTGCAACCATTGTTCGCACAGGCGCCTTGAGCAGGCATTTTATGCAGTTATACCTATCGAGTCGCAAGGGGTCCTTGCACAAGTCGCCTTACTCGTCCAGCGCGGCGAAGGCCTGCTTCAGATCCCAGATGATATCCTCGGCGTTCTCGGTACCGATGGAAAGACGGATCGTGGAGGGCGTGATGTTCTGCTCGGCGAGCTCCTCGGCAGAGAGCTGGGAGTGTGTGGTGGTAGCCGGGTGCACGACGAGCGACTTGACGTCAGCCACGTTGGCGAGCAGCGAGAACACCTGCAGATGATCGATGAACTTCCAAGCTGCCTCCTGGCCACCCTTAATCTCAAAGGTAAAGATCGAGGCACCGCCACGGGGGAAGTACTTCTGATAGAGCTCGTGATTGGGGTGCTCAGGCAGGCTCGGGTGGTTCACCTTGGCGACATGGCTGTCACCAGCCAGGAACTCAACGACCTTCTTGGTGTTCTCGACATGACGGTCGACGCGCAGCGACAGGGTCTCGGTGCCCTGGAGCAGAATCCAGGCGTTAAACGGGCTAATGCAAGCGCCCTCGTCACGCAGCAGGATGGCGCGGACATAGGTCGCGAAGGCGGCAGGGCCGGCAGCCTTGGCAAACGAGACGCCATGGTAGGAGGGGTTGGGCTCGGCAATCTGGGCGTACTTTCCGCTCGCCTTCCAATCGAAGTTGCCGCCATCGACAATCACGCCGCCCAGCGAGGTGCCGTGGCCGCCAATGAACTTGGTTGCGGAGTGGACGACGATGTTGGCACCATGCTCCAGCGGACGGAACAGATACGGGGTGCCGAAGGTGTTATCGACGACAACCGGCAGACCGTGCTTCTTGGCGATCTCGGAGATGGCGTCGATGTTGGGGATGTCGGAGTTGGGGTTGCCGAGCGTCTCGAGATAGATGACCGTGGTGCTGTCCTTGATGGCACCCTCGACCTCTTCAAGGTTATGGGCATCGACAAACGTGGTCTCGACGCCAAACTGGGAGAGCGTGTGCTCCAGCAGGTTGTAGGAACCGCCGTAGATGGTCTTCTGGGCCACCACATGGTCGCCGGCCTGAGCGAGCGCCTGCAGGGTATAGGTGATGGCGGCGGCACCAGAGGCGACGGCGAGACCAGCAACGCCACCCTCGAGCGCGGCGATACGGTCCTCAAAGACGCCCTGGGTGGAGTTGGTCAGACGGCCGTAGATGTTACCGGCGTCGGCAAGGCCAAAGCGGTCAGCAGCGTGCTGGGAGTTGCGGAACACATAGCTCGTGGTCTGGTAGATAGGCACGGCACGGGAGTCGGATGCAGGATCGGCGCTCTCCTGGCCAACGTGCAGCTGCAGGGTATCGAAACCAAAGGTGCGCTCGGGGTTGTTGATAAACTGGCTCATGATGATCTCCTTGATCGAACAAGAGTAATAAGAGTAAGAGAAGTAAGTCGCTGTCTCCTGATCACGCCGACGGGCGCAAGCAGGAGCCCGGCATTCGTCTTGGTAAGCAATTCATATGCGGGCCTCCTTTCGCATCCCGGTTCCGTGATCGGCTTAATTACCTACCGCCTTTGTGTGTTTTGAATAGTACGAGCATTGTTTCGCTCGGTCAATCACTTAAAAGCGCTAA
>CABULX010000118.1 GCA_902492545.1 uncultured Collinsella sp.
TGCTGGGCTTCGATAAGCTCGAGGATTACTTTGACAACCCCGCCTGCTTTGGCGCAACCATCGGCCCCGTGGCCAACCGCACCGCGGACGCAACGATCACCATCGATGGCACGGACTGGCACATGCCGACCAACGAGGGCGCCAACAACCTACACAGCGACCTTGAGCACGGCCTGCACAAGCGCGTGTGGGACGTTGAGCTCGATGAGGTCCACAATGCCGTGCGTATGACTACCTCACTCGAGGACGGCGAGCTGGGACTTCCCGGCAACCGCACGTTTACGGCCGCGTTTACCGTAACGCCGACGGGCCGCTTCCGTATCGAGTACGGCTGCGAGAGCGACCGCGCCACCTACGTGTCCATGACCAACCACACGTACTTTAACCTTGCCGGCCACAATGCCGGCATGGACTGCGAGCACTTCTTTGTTGCCAACGCTGCTCACTACCTGCCCATCGACGAGCAGAACATCCCCACCGGCGAGATTGCTTCAGTCGAGGGCACGCCGTTCGACTTCCGTGAGCTGCGCCCCGTCGCACCCGGTATGGAGGCCGACGATCCGCAGATTAAGCAGGCCCGAGGCTACGACCACTGCCTGTGCATCGGCGGCTACCAGTACGGTCGCAACCTGCGTCGCGCCCTGCACGTCGAGGAGATGTGGACCGGTCGTGAGATGGATTACTACACCACCGCCCCGGGTGTGCAGCTCTACACCGGCAACTGGCTGGGTGACGAGCACGCCAAGGACGACGCCAACTATGGCTGGGGCGCCGGCTTTGCCCTCGAGGCCGAGATGTATCCCGACACGCCGCACCATGTGCTGTTCCCCCAGGGCATCGTGGGCCCGGGTCACCCCTACAGCAATGTGATCGAGTATCACTTCATGAGGCACTAAGCCCCCGCAGCGCAACATATCGCACAGCAGCGCCCGCCGGCATCACCGCCGACGGGCGCTTTTCTACCTAGTCATTGGGGACGTTCTTAAACGACTAGCCATTGGGGACAGTCTTTGGCGCCAGGGAGAAGGACTGTCCCAATCTGCCGGCACTTGGGGACGTTCCTTATGTGCCGGCAGAAAAGGAGCGTCCCTAAGTGCCAAGGGTGTCCCCAGCGACTAGTCATTTAAGAACGTCCCCAATGACTAGTTGGATGGGGTCGGGGTTGGAGTTGGGGAGGTAGCGGATTTCCAGCTCTATACCGAGCTCTTGTAGCTCTTTGAGGGCGGCGACGTCTGTATCGTCTACGGCAACTGCGGGCGTTACGGGACGCTTGCCCTCCCCCGTCTGCATGTGACCGATGCTGATCTTGGTGATGGGCACGCCGCCCTTAACCAGCGCCAATGCATCCGCGGGCGACGCTACCATGATGAGGATCCATTGGCGCGGCGTCGCGGTATGAATGACGTCGATCGTCCTTTGCACCGAGAAGAACCGCGTCCAAACGCCCTCGGGCGCCGCCACCCTCATGGGTGCCCACTTACGCGAATCCGCCGCAATCCCGTCGTTGACGATCAGGACAAGGTTGGAGCCTACGGCCTCATTCCACTGCTCAATGTCTTGTGCATAGATAAAGCGGTCGTCAATTCGTGTAAGGAAAATCTTGGGTTGAGCCATCGCCGCCCCATTCTGTTCGAGGCCCGTAAGAGCAAGACATCGCGTCTCCAATATTAGTGCATTTAAAGTGAGAAAACTCAACAGAACACTTGCGCGGATTTGCGATGTCCCGTATCATAGACAGCCGTTGACGCCTCAGTTGCGTCACCACATGGCCGCCAGCGTAGCTCAGTTGGTAGAGCACCGCTCTCGTAAAGCGGGGGTCACCGGTTCGAGCCCGGTCGCTGGCTCCATTGCACAAGATAGCCGCCTTCGGGCGGCTTTTTTGTTGCCGATTTCTCGCGCGCCCGTCAATCCAAGCGCAACGTCGCCGGCAACCCCCTACTCAAACAAAATAGCCCCGCCAGCCGTGTTCCACAAACGGGAAACCACGATCAACGGGGCTCAAGCGCGACTCCCTCAAAGGAATCGCGCCAACACACAGCTCAATCGAGCGGCGCGCTACTCCTCCCAGTAGGCGTCGGCAAGCAGCTTAAAGCAGATCTTCTTGACCGGCTGCGCGCCGTCACCCGGGAACTCGAGCGTGGGCATATGAGGCTCGCCGGCAACGAACAGCGCAAACTTGTCGTCGGCCAGATCGCCGGCGATCGAGGCGTCGGAATCGACCAAGTCGTAGTCGTCCTTCTCGTCGAACTCCTGGACCAGCGTCAGGCTGCCCGTGGCGACCTTAAAGGCCTCGCGACCCTCAACGTCAATCTGCAGGTCGTGATAGCGCTGATGCGTCTCGTAGTGAGCATCGGCCTCGGGACGCGTCGTGGGAGCCATGACGTTCGCAAAGACCTTGTCGCCCAGAATCGGATGGCTGCCGACCTCGAGCTCCGCCGGGTCGTTCTCCTCGAGCCAATCGATCAGCACGTCGAGGCCCTTGAGCATTCCGCGATATTCCTCGATATCGCCCAGTGCACCGTAAATCATCTAAATCCCCTCTCGGATCGTCTCTTTGGCAGCTACTCGGTAAACGCGTTACCAACGCTGTTGCCGCCCACATACGTCTCGACCAGGGTAAGGTCGGGATTGAACACGACAAAGTCGGCGTCGCGCCCCGGCATAATGCTACCGCACTTGTCGTCGACATGGACCAACAGGTAGCAAGCAATACCGAGGCGCAACCCAAACTCTTACAGCTCGGTTACGACAACGCCGTTGTAAACCTCATCCCAACGGTCCATGACCAGATGGCCCGTCATCGGGTCCATGGCATTGAGCTTGCCGCAGGTGTTGGCGGTACGCAGCACCGTCTCGTCGTCTGCACCGGCAGCGATGGCGTGTGCGAAGCCGGCAATGGTGGAGTCACCGGAACCCGTGGCGTTAACAGCCGGGATATCGGGCGTCTTGGCGCGGAACGCACGGCCGTTGTGGAAGCCCACGGAGCCGGCAGCGCCCATGGACACAGGGGATATCGGAGAAGCGGGCGTCGGAGGCAAGCGCGGCGCGGAGCTCGTCCACATCGTCGGTGGTAAAGCTCGTGCCCAGAAGACCGTTGATCTCGGTCAGATTAGGCTTGACCAGCTCGGGCTTGACCTCGGACTTAAGCGCAGCCTCGAGCGAGGCGCCCGAGGTATCGAGCAGCACCTTGGCGCCGGCGTTCTCGGCAATGCCCGTAATCTTGGCATAGTAGTCCGCCTCGACACCGCGGGGCAGCGAGCCCGAGATAGTGACGACGTCGGCCTTGCTCGCTAGCTCGGTAAACTTGGCGGTAAAGGCATCGAGCTCCTCGGGAGCAATCGTCGGGCCGCTCTCGAGCAGCTCGGTCTGGTTGCCAGCGTGGAGGATATTCAGGCAGATGCGGGTCTCGCCGGCGATGGGTACAAAATCGTTCTTGATGCCGTTGGCATCCATGAGCTCCGCCATGTAGGCGCCCATGTGACCGCCGAGCAGACCGGTAGCAACAACATCGTCGCCCAACTGGCCCAGGACACGAGCCACGTTGAGGCCCTTGCCGCCGGCGGTCTTTTCGGGCGTTACGCGGTTGACGTCGTCGATGACGAGCTCGTCGAGCTGATAGCGCGTATCGACTGACGGGTTCATCGTAACGGTGAGGATCATTTTTAGCTCCTTATCTCGCAGGCTCCTTGTGCCTCGCGATACGAGTCGACAAAACGGAATTACAGAATCTCAATCGTGAACGAGCGAACGACGGTCTCCTTGGGCTTGGCGACAAGGCAGCCGCGCTTGTGTTCAAGCACATCGTCCTCATCAGAGCAGGTCGAAAGGCCGCCCCAAGGCTCAACTGCCACAAAATCGCCCTCGGGCTTGCTCCACACAATGAGATACGGGAAGCCCTCAAAGCTCAGGCGAACGCCCTTGTCCTCCCCCTTCTTGGAAAGCGTGACCTGACGGCTCTCGAGCACGTCAAAGATAGTCTCGGCAAAATCGAAGAGCTCGTGCGACAGCGGCAGGGTCTTTCCCACCATGGGGTTCTTGGAGCGGTTGGCCACGTCGATCAAACCGGTCGAGGGAACGGCGGTGCAAAGCTCCGCGGCCTCGTCCTTCTCAAACCGCAGCTCGTAGTCCGTATAGGCCTCGCCCTCGTCGAGCGGGCACCTAAAACCGGGATGTCCGCCGATAAAGAACGGCATGTCCTCGGTACCCTCGTTGGTCACCTCGTAGGAGACGCGCACGGCAGTGCCCTCGAGCGTATAGCGGGCAACGAGCTTAAACGGATACGGATAGTCGCTCAGCAACGCGGCGTTATCCTCCGAAGCCAGGCACATCGCCAGCTCGCTCTCGCTTTGGCTCAGCAGCTTCCACTCCTGCTTGCGCGCAAACCCGTGACGGGCGAGCTTCACGTGATGTCCGGCAAACGTCATGGCATTGCCATCGCGCAGGCCTCCGCAAATCGGGAAGCAGATCGGTGCTTGACCGGACCACACGGCAGGGTCGCCCTGCCACAGATACTCGCGACCGTCGGCGTCGATTGAGGCGAACGAGCCGCCAGCCGTGGAAACCTTAATAGAAATCGAATCGTTGGAAAGAGCGTATTCCATTGCCCATCCTTTCGAACATCTGCCCTCTACTCGCAAGCACCCGTCTCAGTCCTAGCCATAGAACAAACCCGCACGTTCATCGATGCGTCCGGTATCCCAGCTATCCAACGGGGTACCATATTGACATTGACTTCATTACAGCTGAAAGGCCTTCTTATGCGAACCATCATCCTCTACGCCTCGCGCCACCACGGCAACACGAAAAAGCTCGTGGACGCCATTGTCGAGGCGCATCCCGAAATCGATACCCTCGATGTAAAGGCACTCGGTAAAAACGAGTACCCCGACCTGCACGAGTACCATTTAATTGGTGTCGCCACGGGCATCTATTACTCCGAGATCGACAAGGATATGGCACGCGTACTCACCAACGTGCTGCAGCCGCAGGATAAGGTGTTTGGTCTTATGACCTACGGCGGCAAAAACAAGTGGTACGGCAAGGATATCGATGGCATCTGCCGCATGAGGCAGGCAATCTTTATGGGTGTCTACGGTTGCACCGGCTTTGATACGTGGGGTCCGTTCAAACTCACGGGCGGCGTTCAGAAGGGACACCCGACCGCCGAGGAAATTAAGGGCGCTGTCGATTTCTTCGATAAGATCGAAGATGAGTACGGCGATATTATCGTCGAAGAGTATGCCAAGCGTGAGAAGCGTCTGGCATACGAAAAGGAGCATCCTGCGGGAGGCCTGGTAGCCGGCGTCAAGCGCACGGCAAAGAAGATCGCTAACAAGCTGTAACTGTTAAGGTGCTTTTGAGCGTTAACCCATACGGCGGGTCCGAGCAAATTCGGGCCCGCCGTCTTTTTCTGTCGTTACTCGGTAAATGCGTTGCCGACGCTCTGGCCGCCAACGTAGGTCTCAACGAGGGTGAGCTCGTGGTCGAACACAACAAAGTCGGCGTCGCGACCCGGCATGATGCTGCCGCACTTATCCTCGATGTGCGCGGAACGAGCCGGCACCTCGGTCGCCATGCGGATGGCGATATCGGCGCTGGCGATGCCCCAATCAACGATGTTCTTGACGCCCTGGGCAAGCGTGAGCACCGAGCCGGCGATGCTCTTGCCGTCGGCGAGCCAGCACAGGTTGTCCTTCATGATGACATCCATGCCGCCGCTGGTGTAGCTGCCCTCGGGCATGCCACCGCAGCCCAGGCAATCGGTGATAAGCACCGTGTGCTGCCAGCCCTTGGCCTGCAGCAGCGCCTTGATGGCGGCAGGGTTCACGTGCTTGCCGTCGCAGATGATCTCGGCGTATGTCTCGGGAGTGGACATAGCGGCACCCACGACACCGGGCTCGCGATGGTGCAGGCCGCGCTGGCCGTTGTAGGTATGCGTAAAGCAGCTGGCACCGGCGTTGATGGCGGCAATGCACTCATCGTAGGTGGCGTCGGAGTGGCCAATGCTGGTCACCACGCCCTTCGCGTTCAGAGCGGCAGCATAGGCGGCGGCACCGTCGCGCTCGGCAGCCATGGCGCTCTTAACGATGCGCCCGCCAGCAGCCTCCTGCCACTGGTCGAAGACCTCCTCGGAGGGGTCGATCAGATAGGCGGGGTTCTGCGCACCCACATGCTTCATGGTAAAGAAGGGACCCTCCAGGTAGATGCCCTGGATGCGAGCACCGCAGAAGTCGGGGCCGCGGCCCTCATCGGCCTGGGCGATGGCGGCGCAGGCGTCCTTGATCTGCTCAACGCCGTCGGTAAACGTCGTGGGCAGCCAGCTGGTGGTGCCGCGACGGGCGAGCTCGGCCGAGCTGATATCAATGCCCTCGGGGTCGTTATCGGTAGTCGAGTGGTTATAGAAGCCATGGATGTGGGTGTCGACCATGCCCGGCGCGATCCACGATCCCGTGTAGTCCTTGAT
>CABULX010000119.1 GCA_902492545.1 uncultured Collinsella sp.
CGGCGATCGCCATGGACGAGACGCTCGTGATGGCCGCCGTGGATATCTCGGGCCGTGGCCAGGCCTACTGCGAGCTGCCCGTACCGACCGAGCGCGTGGGCAGCTTTGATACTGAGCTAGCCGTCGAGTTCTTCTATGCCTTCGCGCGCGATGCCAAACTAACGCTGCACGTGCGCGAGCTGGCGGGCGGCAATTCGCACCACATTATCGAGGCCGCCTTTAAGGCCGTGGGCCGCACGATGCGCCACGCCTGCGAGCTCGATCCCCGCGTGCAGGGCATCCCCAGCACCAAGGGCTCACTGTAACCTGTCCCTTTTTGGCGGGTTTTGAATGAGAAAAGGGAGGGGTCGCGTGGGCGAACCGAAGATCGTGGTGGTCGACTACCACAAGGGCAACTTGTCGAGTGTCGTGCGCGGGCTTGCGCGCGCCGGTGCCGCCGCCTGCACGTCGGACGACCCGGAGCAGATCCGTAACGCCGACGGCTTGGTCATCCCGGGCGTGGGTGCGTTCTGCGACGCGATTGCCTTTATGCGCCAGAGCGGCGAGGCGGACGCGGTGCTCGACGCCGTTGCCACCGGAACTCCGCTGCTCGGTATCTGTCTGGGCCTTCAGCTATTTTTTGAGCGCGGCAACGAGGGCGTGCCTGCGGACGAGGGCGCGGTTGCCGATGGCAACACCACCGAGCAGGCTGGCGGTCCCTGGGTCGATGGCCTGGGTATTATGCGTGGCTCGTGCACGCGCTTGGAATCGAGTCGCCTGAAGGTGCCGCACGCGGGCTGGGACCAGGTACACATGACGCCCGTCGGTGCGGCCGATCCGCTGCTTGCCGGTTTTGCCGAGGGTGCCAACATGTACTTCACCCACAGCTACGCGGTGGCCGACGATGCCGATGCCGCCGATGTGCTGGCGCGCACGCACTATACGCGGAGCTTCCCGTGCATCGTGCGCCACGGCAACGTGTGGGGCTGCCAGTTCCATCCCGAGAAATCCTCCGCGCTGGGTCAGCGCATCCTTAAGAACTTCGTGAGCATCGTCGAGGGGGCCGGCCGATGATTCTGTTTCCCGCAATCGATCTGATCGGCGGCAAGGTCGTGCGCCTGGAGCGCGGCGACCGGAGCCGCTGCAAGGTATATTCCGACGACCCCGTGGCAGTCGCCCGCTCGTTCGCCGAGCAGGGTGCGAGCTGGGTGCACGTCGTCGACCTGTCTGCTGCCTTTGGCGAGGACGAGGACACGTGTGCTGCCAACTCGGCGGCGATTAAGGGCATCTGCGGCATCGACGGTCTGTCTGTGGACGTGGGCGGCGGCGTTCGCTCGCTTGTACGCATCGACGAGCTGGCCGGCTACGGCGCGCGTCGCATCGCACTGGGCACGGTGCTCGTGACCGAGCCGGGTTTTGCCGAGGTGGCGGCCCAAGGCTTTGGCGAGCTGCTCGTGGCCGACATCGCCGCGCGCGACGGCCAGGTCAAGGTGAACGGCTGGCGCGACGGCGCGGGCGTGGCACTCGACGATGCCGTGGCACAGCTCACCGAGCTGGGCTTTAAGCATCTGGTGTATACCGACATCGCGCGCGACGGCATGCAGACGGGCATCGATGTGGCGGCGTATCGCCATGTGGCCGAGGTCGCGGGCTTTCCCGTCGTGGCTTCGGGCGGCATCTCGATGCTCGACGACATCCGTGCGCTGGCCGCAGTGGGTGAGGGCGCGATTGAAGGTGCCATTACCGGTCGCGCGCTCTACGAGGGCAACTTTACGCTGGTACAGGCGCTGACCGCCGCCCGAGGGGAGGAGTAGCCCATGCTTACCAAACGTGTGATTCCCTGCCTGGACGTCAAGGACGGCCGTGTGGTCAAGGGCGTCAACTTTGTGAGCTTGCGCGATGCGGGCGATCCGGTGGAGCTGGCGCGCGCCTACGACCGCGAGGGTGCGGACGAGGTCGTCTTCTTGGACATTACCGCCACGAGCGACAACCGTGCGACGACCATCGAGATGGCGGCGCATGCGGCCGAGGAGCTAGCCATTCCCTATACCGTGGGCGGCGGTTTTCGCGACCTGGCGGGCATGCGCACCATGGTTGCAGCCGGTGCCGACAAGGTGTCGCTCAACTCTGCCGCCGTGCGCGACCCGTCGCTGATTAGCCAGGCTGCCGCGGCGTTTGGTAGCCAGGCCGTGGTCGTGGCGATCGATGCCAAGCGCGTCGGTTTGCCCGGCGCATCTGGTGCCGACAAGTGGGAGGTCTTCACGGCGGGCGGCCGCAACGCCACGGGCATCGACGCGGTGGCGTGGGCCGAGGAGGCGGCTCGTCGCGGCGCCGGCGAGATCCTGCTCACCAGTATGGACCGCGACGGCACCAAGGCCGGATTTGACCTGGCGCTCACCCGCGCCGTGGCGCGCGCGGTGCCGATTCCGGTGATTGCGAGCGGCGGTGTGGGCGCGCTCGAGCATTTTGCCGAGGGCGTGATTGAGGGCGAGGCCGATGCCGTGCTGGCGGCGAGCGTCTTTCACTTTGGGACGTTCAGCATTCGCGAAGTCAAAGAGTATATGGCCTCTCAAGGTATTCCTGTGAGGCTGGACTTCTAATGCTGCGGCTTGCCCAGGCACCCGACCTTCCGGCTCCAACCCTCCTCGCGTACTTAAGTACGCGTCGTCGGGCTTGTCGCTCGGAATCTCGAGCACCTGGACAACCCTCACCGACCTGCGAAGTTTGAATTTGGGAAGAGAAATGGAAGAGATAACCGATCCTTCAAAGCTTACATACGACGCCAAGGGGCTGATTCCTTGTGTGGTTCAGCAGTATGACACCGGCGAGGTGCTTATGGTTGCTTGGATGAACGAGGAGTCGGTGGGGCTGACGCTCAAGACCGGTACCACGTGGTTTTGGAGCCGCAGTCGCCAGGAGCTCTGGAACAAGGGCGCGACGAGCGGCAATATGCAGGAGGTCAAGGAGCTTTGGGCCGACTGCGATAGCGATACGCTGCTGGTCAAGGTTGACTCGCCGGGTCCGGCCTGCCATACCGGCAACCGTACCTGCTTCTTTAAGAAACTCGCGTAGGGCGGGCGCTCGATTAGACGCTCGGCCAACCAGAAAGGATTGAACTATGGGTGTGCGCACCGCAAACGTTCAGGATGGAAATATCGGTGAGACGCTGACGGGGCTCGCCGAGGTGATTCACGGCCGTCGCGACGCATCGCCGCAGGAGAGCTATACCGCTCGCCTGCTGACCGACGTCGAGGACGAGCTGCTCAAGAAGCTTGCCGAGGAGGCGAGCGAGGTGATCATGGCCTGCAAGGATAACGATCACGATCACATCCGCTACGAGGCTGGCGACCTGGTCTACCACTTGCTCGTGACGCTTGAGCGCTACGGCATTACCCTCGACGAGCTGGCCGGCGAACTCAACGCCCGCCGCCACTAGTCGTTTGGGACAGTCTTTGTTGGTGTAACGGGGTCATGGAAGTTGCGGTGAAATAGGGACTGTTTAAGCGCTTCATCAGGCAAAACAATCCCTATTCCACCGCAACTTATGAAGGGATGGTTAGGCGAGGGGCGTGGACTCCCATTCTCCGGTGAGGTGGGGGATGCCGAAGGTTCGGTAGCCGCAGTCGTAGGCGTGTGCCTGGGCCTCACGGATATTCCAGCAGATGTCGCAGGCGCGGTGTGCGTCCGAGCCAAAAGTTATCGGCACCTCGGCGTGGGCAAAGCAATGCAGCAATCCGGTCGTGGGATAGTAGTCGTCGAGGCCCTTGCGCGGTGCGGCGGTCGAGACCTCAATGCGGCGGCCCGTATCGTGGGCGCATTCGGCCATCTGCTGCCAAAACGGCGCCGGGTCAAAGTCGGGCGCAAAGCCCTCCTTCGAAAAACGCATGACCAAGTCGGGGTGAGCCATCACATCAAAGTTAAGTGGGCTTTCGCAAGCACGGCACCAGTCGTCGACGTAGCGCTCCCATACGCCGCGTACCCCCAGGTTTTCCCAAACGTGCAGGTTGGTGTCATCGTCGATCCAACCGCAAAGGGAATCGGGTGTATCGGGGCGAGCGATGTTTTCCGTTCCCGCCGTACCCGCGGCACCGGCCATGATATCGCCGGGGTCGCCAATCCAATGTACGCTGCCCAGGCGTACGACGGCGCCCTGGGACCAGCGCTCCACCAAGGGCTCGCAACCCTCGTACCAATCGCATTCAAAGCCATAGATAAGCTCAAGCTCCGGCGCGATCTGCGCAGCGAGCTTGCGGGCGTTCTCAAATGCCAGACGATGCGCCGTCAGGCCGCCCTCGACGACCTGCACCTCGCAGTTGGCGTCCATGCTGGCGGGCAGGGTGAGGTGGTCGGTCGAGACCATGACGCGGCAGCCGGCCGCAGCGGCGGCGCGAACGTTGTCCTCAAACGAGGCATGGCCGTCCGAAAACGAAGTATGGGTGTGGCAATCGACCAGCGGGCATGCGGGCATGGCAGCTCCTTTGCGTCAAGCGAATCTGCTCCATTGTAATGGCGCGGCCCCCGATGCGACGAGCGCGCCGGGGGCCGAAATCGACTGGAAAGGACGGGTGGCGTGCGAAGGTCGCCACGCAGCATCGGCCCCGCTCCAAAACGTGTACGTCAGCCTCCAAAACCGACAAAAAATGACATGTTTGGAGGCTGACGTACACGTTTGGCTGAGGCGGTGGAGTGTCGGTTTCTTGCGGACAAGGAAAATCGCGCTCATCGCGCGCCGCCACACTTGCGCCGCCCGCGATGTGCTAGCGTTTGGATGAACAAAACGAGCCCGTGCGGAAAGGAGCCGGACCGTATGCCATGCGATAGCAAATCTCCGCTGTCTCGCGAGACCGATGCGCCCGAGACCATCGTCAAGCTGGAGTGCGACATCGACGATGCGTCGCCCGAGGTGCTCGCCTATGCCGCCGACCGCTTGCGCGAGGCGGGCGCCCGCGAAGTGCACTGGCTGCCTCTCTACTGCAAAAAAGGTCGTCCCGGCTGGCAGCTGCAGGTAATCTGCGCCCGCGAGGACATTGACCGTCTGCAGATGATCATCTTTTTGGAAACCACGACCAACGGCATCCGCTGCCAGGTTATGGAGCGCGTCTGTCTGCCGCGTCGTTTTGAGCAGGTGGCGACGCCTTGGGGCGAGGTGGCCGTTAAAGTAGCCATCCTGCCCGACGGCAGTGAGCGTGCGGCGCCCGAGTACGAGGACTGCTCCCGCCTCGCTCGCGAGCACAACGTGCCGCTCCAACGCGTGATGCAGGCGGCCCAGAGCGCGGCACTGCGATTTGAATAGCGCGGCCGGCGACATCCCGCGCCCAGTCATATCAACCCCACCCGAAAGGACTCCCCATGAAATACCTCATCGCTTCCGACATTCACGGCTCGGCATATTGGACCGAACGCCTGGTCGCCGCCATCGAGTCCGAGCAGCCCGACCGCATCGTGCTGCTGGGCGACCTGCTCTACCACGGCCCGCGCAACGACCTGCCGCGCGACTACGCCCCCAAGCGTGTGATTCCGCTGCTCAACGCCCTGGCCGACCGCATCATCGCGGTGCGCGGCAACTGCGACGCCGAGGTCGACCAGATGGTGCTCGACTTCCCTGTCATGGCCGACTACGCTACCCTGTTTGACGAGACCGGCCGCGAGTTGTTCCTGACGCACGGCCACGTCTTTGGCGCCGGCATGCACAACAGCATCGACCACGCGCCCGCGCTGCCCGAGGGGTCCGCGCTCGTCTACGGCCACACGCACATCAAGGTTAACGAGGCAAGCGAGGCGCACCCGGGCCTGTGGCTCTTCAACCCCGGCAGCGTGAGCATTCCCAAGGACGGTGCGCACAGCTACGGCATCTACGAGGGCGGCGCGTTCAGTCACGTGATCCTGGAGGAGGAATAACCATGGCGCAGCACATGGCTCAGCAAAATGCCGAGGGCTCGCGCGATCTGTCCACGCTGGTCGACGCGTCGGCTGAGCTGCAGCATCTGGTGCAGACCATCTGGCGTTTGCGTCAGCCCGATGGCTGCCCGTGGGATCGCGAGCAGACGCATCAGAGCATCGGCAAGAACATGATCGAGGAGGCCTACGAGGCGCTCGATTGCATCGAGGCAGACGACGTGGCGCATCTGCGCGAGGAGCTCGGCGACGTGCTCATGCAGGTGGTGCTGCATGCACAGATTGCGGCGGACGCCGGCGAGTTTACACTGGCCGACGTGGCGCGCGATATCGACGCCAAGCTCATCCGTCGCCACCCGCACGTGTTCGGCGATGCGGATGCCGAGAGCTCCGACGAGGTGCTCAAGATTTGGGACGAGGTCAAGCTTGCCGAGAAAGCCGCCAAGGACAAGGTCGTGGCGGCGGGCGAGGCCGCGCCCGAGGGTCTGCTCGATGGTGTGCCCACGCATCTGCCGGCGCTGATGCAG
>CABULX010000120.1 GCA_902492545.1 uncultured Collinsella sp.
GCAATAGGGACCTCTTTTGGGCGCCCTGCCTTTGGAGCGTCGGCGAGTCGTGCCTCGATGGAAGCTTTGGACACCATGCGCTTGGTGCCATCCTTCCATGAATCCAACAGTCCAGCATTTATCAGTTGCGATACTCTTGCCGAGCTAACGCCAAGCACGCGCGCGGCATCCGCTGCGGTGACGGCGGGGATATCGTTGAGTTCGCGGCTGACGGCTACGGCGATAATCTTGCCGCCGTGTCGCGGCTCATGTCCGAAGTCCGGCGCAGGCAGGTCGACGCCGCCCATTAGGTGGTCATCGACCATGCATGCGAGAAAATCAGCGGCGCTTTCGACAGCGTCGTTTAGGTCGGAGCCAAACGTTCCTCCTCCGCCCAGCGAGCCACATGGCACGGCATCGACCATGCCGTCCGAATCAAAGAACTCAAATTCCCATACGTAAACCATGTAAGACCTCCCCTAAAAAGCGATGCGAAATGTGATGAGGATGAGCTATCGAAGTCCTGCCTGCCTTAGGATTCTTTTGGCAATTTGATCCTCAATCTCTCGGTGGCGTTTCACGAGCACGAGTTTATCTCCTTTGACGAACTTCTCGTGATTAGCGCCTCCTTTCGAGATGAAGCCGGCTTCTTCGAGGATGCGGATCAATTCGCGTCTCTGCATCTTAGCCTCTTTCAATAACTATATATTAGCACTTCCTAAGGGTTTAAGACTTAAATCTTAGCTATTACTAACCCTTTGTTTTGTGGTGCCATCTTTGGATAACGGCTTATATTCCTTGTTGTATTAGTTTATTTGCTCGTGCGGACACGATTTTGGTGCTCTGCGCACGACCGCGAAAAGGGTTTGCGGTGGTTAAAATGTGGCAATAGAGATGGTTTTATCGAACTCCATGGGAGTGGCGCGCGTGGATAACAACACGTTGCTGTTTCACGATAAGGGCGCCGGCGTTTTCAAGGGAATAAGCATCTATCCCAATCGTATCGAGGCGGTCGTGAAGAACAACTTCTTCGGTACCCATACCAAGATCGTCTACCTCAAGGACATTACGGGTGTCAACAGGGTCAAGGGTAAGCGCGTGCTCCTCCGTAATAGGTTGCTGACCGCCTGTTCCTACAGGCTGAGCAGCCGCTCCCAGGCCCAGCAGTTCGTGAACGTGCTGAACTCGGTGATGTAGCCGATAGCGACGTTCGGGCTAAATTTGCGGCTGTGCATTGGACGACGCAGCGGCTGAGCGCTCGGCCTGCGAGTGCGCTGGACACGCTGCCTCTTCATCTGCGAAAGCCAGGGGCGCAGAACGGTGCTCTGCGCCCCTTATCGAGTCGATGCGTCCGAAAGTGCCGGCTTGCCTATTCGCTAGCGTCTTCGCTGCCTTCGCGGTCGTTAACAAGCATCGCTGCGCCGGCGACCGTCGTCGCCACGGCGGCAGCGGCGAGCCCGGCGGCAATGCCGGAGTCATCGCCCGTGTCGGCGAGTTTTCCGCCCGAGCCCTTGCCCTTGTTGTCCTTGCCGTTCTTGTCGGTGCTGCTCGCGTTGGTGCCGTTGCCGCTGCCGGTGCCGCCCGCACTGCCCGAGGCCGCTACGGTAAAGCTTGCGGCTCCGTCGGTGGCAAGCGTGTAGTTTTGCGCCGCGTCGCCCAACAGACCTTTCGCACGCACCCAATACGTCCCCGCGGCAAATGACTCGCCCTCGGCCATCGCCGTTCCCGGAGCGCCGTTCGCGTCGTGCACAAACTCGAGCTGGGCGGTGCAGGCGTCGGTTTCGAGCTTGCCCTCGAGTGATGCCGCAATCTTGGCGCGCACGTCTTCGCCGGCCTTAAGGCCTTCGAGTCCCTCAAAATGGGGCGTCAGCGCGAGCGGATCGATATCGATGGGCACGGAGCCCTGCAGTCCTGTAGCGGTCTCGTTGCCCAGGGCGTCGACATCCACGTATTCGATGGCAAACGCGCTGCCAGAAGCGGCCACGTTGAGTACGTTGCTGCTGTTAACGAGGCGGAAATGACCCTCGCCAACGGTCTTGCCATCCTGGAATGAGGCATCGCTCAGCGAGTCGCCGTACGTCATGCGCATGCGGGTCGGGAGATAATACGGGAGATAGTACGAAGCCGTCTGCTTGTGCTCCGTATCGTAATTGCGCTGATAGATGCTCCGGGCCAGCGCCGCATCAACAAAGTCGGATGCGATGATGCCAATGTGCTTGAGGTAATCTGACTTTGTATCCTCGATGCCGCTGGGATTGATGTACGGGCTCTTATACAGATGCTCGTTGACTACTCGTGCCGAGGTAAAAGGATTGCCTCCGTGCGACAAGCCCGTGCAGCTGGTGTAGTTGATAGACCAGCAACGCTCCAGGACTTTCTCCTTGGCCCCGTTATCGTCCTCGACATCTACCTCGTTGCGCGTGCGCCCGGTCGTTTCCTTCAGCGCATTATCGACCCAGTTGAGCTTGTCGGTTCCCGTGAGTTTGTACTTGTCCTGGGCGTATACCTTGGTGCAATAGGGCTCTTTGTCGCCTGTTTCCCCCGCGGCTTCAAAGCCCTGCGCGTTTTGGACGAGGCACATGGAACTGCTGTCGGTGTGCACTGCGATTTTGTTATCCCATTCGGTGAGGTCGAGTCCCCACGTGTGGCCGCTTACGCTGTCGCCGGCGAGCCTAAATCGACGTAGCAGGACGATCTTTCCGCGCACCTCGCCCAGTGTGGGAACGCGGCTCGACGTATAGAACAGTTTGGGGTTGTCGTCCAAAACCTTGGCGAAAGCCGTCGTAACACTTTCGTCGGTAGCCTCGTCGTTGCCTCGTGATACAAGCATGATGAGCGCTTCTGTCGGGTTTTCGTTCAAAAACGTTTTGAAGTAGCCTATGACATCGGAAAGATGCAAAAAGTACGCGTCTTTTTTGAGCAGGTAGTACATCCCATGGTCGATGCCAGGGTTGTCGCCCTTTCCGAGACGGATATCAAAATAGCGAATGCCTTCGAGCAGCTGCGTGGGAATGTAATCCTGCTGGCATTTTACTTGCGAGGATTGGGGCTCAGTGTCGTTGTCCACGCTGCAGGTGCCCGAATCGTGCGTGCCCGGGATGCTCAGCTCGTCGAGGAACTTGTTGTCGTCGACGTATTTCATCCAACATGGTCCGTCGACGTAGCTGCTGTACGTGATCCAGTCGAGGCTGCTAACCGTGGCATCGTTCTTTTTCATGTCGTAACCGATAAGTTCGAGCTCCCACGGAATGCTCTTACTCTTACTCTTATGGCAGATCTTATTGTTGTCCTGGTCTTCGCCGTTCGATTCTATTGCCAGGTACTTAATGTCTTTTTTCTCGGTTTCTTTCTCGACCGTGCGGTCTCGGATGATATAGGTTCCGTTTGATTGACGCTCGAACGCAAAAGAGCGACTGGGCTTGCCGTCATGCTCGCCACTCCATACGTGGATGACCTTTCCGTCTTTGTCCGAGTCGCCATCGACCGACCAAATGCTGTAGCCCGTCTTTTTATGCTCTTCGAAATTGAGCAAGGTGCGGATAGCATACCAGTTTGTATCGTCATTCTTGGTCGTTACGTTCTCAAGGATGAGCTTGCTGGACGTGCCGTCATTAAACAGATGGCAGACGTTGCCGATGACGTTGCCGTCTTCGTTGACGCTTGCGGTGCGAAAATAGCCCGCGGGGCGAAGGCGAATGACGAAATTGTTGAGGCTGACCGACGCTGTGGCAGCGTCGTCTGCAAATGCCGCTCGTGGGCCAATGCCCAATGCCGCGGTTTCGGGCAGGCTTGCAAGTGGCGACAACGCCGCGAGTCCAAGGCCCAACGTAAATGCTCGGCGGCTGATGGCGTGGTGTTCGGTCATAACTTCTCCATTCGTAGAGTGCGGTTATGCGATAGTTTTGGTCACTATACTGCTCAGATGTTTAAAGATGCTGGTTTAATTGTCTGCGCGGCGCAATAAATCGGCGGGCGGACGTGTTGGGGTGTTTGTCGTTTTCGTACCGTTGCTACATTTGGAGCGGTTCCGGCGTCCGGCATCCTCGCGTTCGTCGGCTACCGGCATAAGAAAGGGAGGGTCGGTTTACCGGCCCTCCCTGGGTATGAAGCGCTGGGGTACCGCCGCTTGTTAGCACTGCGCCCGTGTTTCCCGCTGCGCTCGCCAGTTACTTAGCGCTTGATCTCGATATCGTCGAGCTTGACGTCCATGGCCTCGGTCTTGGCCTCGGCGATGTCGTCGGCAAACTCCAGAGACTTCATCATGGTCTCGACGGCGTCCTTGTGTTCCTCGACGTTGTCGATGCGCACGTACACGCTGCCGCCGTCAACGTCGGTGAAGTACTCGGTCGTCACGCCGCCCGAGTGCGTGTAGGAAGCGTTGCGCCAGGTCTTGCCGTTGTACTTGACGGGGTCATTCTCGGTCCACTCAAAGCTGGCATTCCACTTTGCCTCGTAGTCGAACAGCTCGTCGGCGTTCTTGTCAGAGTCGAAGACGGGGATGAAGCGATCACTGGCGTGCTCGCTCTCGGTGAACTTAAACTGGGCCCTGTCGGCGGTGTCGCCGGCAACGTCGGTAATCTCGACGCCCTCGGGAACCTCGACCTTAAACCAAATGAAGTCGGTCCTCATATCCACGGCTGGCTTTTCTGCCCCGCCGCCACCGCCACTTCCGGTAGCGTCGCCGCTGCCACCGCAGCCCACCAGGGCAACTGCGGCAAAGAGACTGATGCAGAGGGTGAGAATCGCAAAGGCCTTCTTTTTCATGGTCGTGTCCTCCTCGATCTGTAACCGCCCATGGATTACCTGTCTTTACTGTACGCGTGGACGGCTCGCTAGGGTGGGCCATGTGTCCCATTCTGAGGGCCGGATTTGCGCCGTTAAGTGGCAATATGTTCGGGCGCAAAAGAGGGGAGGGCTGGTGCTGTCGGCCCTCACCGGGTTGGGCGCCCGTTGTTTTAATGGGGCGCATGTGCGCGGGTGCGCGTAGGCGCGTGCGGGTGTCCCGTTACTTGATCTCGATGCTCGAAATCTCGACTTCGCGTGCCTCGGAAACTGCCTCTTCCATGTCATCGGGGAACTCGATGGAGTTGAGGAGTGCCTCGGCTTCTTTCTTGTGCTGGTCGAAGTTCGAGATGAGGACGTAGACGCTTCCCGGCTCAACATCGGTAAAAAGCATGGTTGAGATGCCGCTGTTGTCCTCGTATGTTCCGACGAGCCACGTCCTGCCGTTATACTCGACGGACCCGCCATCTTTCCACTGGAACGTATCCCCCTTCTTTTCCGCCTGGTCGGCGTGGGATTCCTCGGCCGTCAGCGCTTTTTTCCAAACGGGGATAAAGCGATCGGCCGAGGCGTTCTCGTCTTCGGGGAAGGTGAGCTGGACCCTGTCGGCATTCTTGCCGGCAGAGTCGCTTACGCCGACGCCCTCGGGCATCTCGACCTTAAACCAGATGTAGTCGGTCTTCTTGGCGACGGGGGCCTTTTCCTTGCTCTCGCTCTTGGGGGCGCTGCCGCCGCCCGATGCGCTCCCGCCGCAGCCCACAAGGGCGAGCGCGGCAAAGAGGGCGATGCAAAGGGAAAGGATTGATAGGGTCTTTTTCATCATGGTGGCGTCCTCCTTGTCTGCTGATGACATCACGGCGCCGCATGCTGTTGGGGTACTGATTGCGCTGGCGGCGGATGTCTCTGTGTACTGTGCGACTTATGCCTCCGTTCATCGCTTGTGGCCGTTGCGCGGCCGTTCCCCAACGGGTTCCTTACTTATAGATATGCCCCAGCTTGTGCTGCTCGGGAGTCTCGAAAGGTGGGCCATGTGTCCCATGTTTGCGTTGACATGGCCTATCGTGTGCCATAGAAATCCGCGATGGCCAGGTGCGCTGACGCTCGCGTACTTATGGGCTAGACTTAGCACCATTACGTGATCGATGCGGTCGGCCGACGTCGGCCGCCCGACCGATATATATGACTTGAAGGTGCGTGTGCGTATGAGCCAAGAGATGATGGATAAAACCTGTCGCGGTTTTGCCGAGGCGCTGGCCGCGCGCGAGCCAGTTCCCGGTGGTGGCAGCGCGAGCGCTTTTGTGGGCGCGCTGGGCGCCTCGCTGTGCGGAATGGTTGCCCGCTACGGTGCGACCAATCCCGCGCTTGCTGATCGTGCGGATGACCTGACGCGTGCGTTTGCCCAGGCAGACGAGTTGGCGCAGGAACTAGTGGGCCTGGTTGCCGAGGATGTGCGTGCGTACGGCCAGGTGTCTGCGGCATACGGTATTCCGCGCGAGGACCCGGCTCGACCGGCTGCGATTCAGGACGCGTTGCACGTGGCGGCCATGCCGCCGTATCG
>CABULX010000121.1 GCA_902492545.1 uncultured Collinsella sp.
ATGGGCGTTGTCGACGGCAACACCCTGCTCGACCTGGATTATTCCGAGGACAGTCACGCCGAGGTCGACATGAACCTTGTCGCCACCGATACCGGTGAGATGATCGAGCTTCAGGGCACTGGCGAGCAGGCGCCCTTCGACCGCAAGCGCCTCAATTCCCTGCTCGATTTGGGCGACAAGGGCATTGCCGAGCTCATCGAGCTCCAGCGCCAAGTCCTCGCCTAACCTGCCAAAAAGGGACAGGTTTATTTTGGCAGGTTTTATCTGTGGAAACGCCGATAGATAAGGTTGATGCCACATGAAAGGGGAGACGCCGACGGACCGGTCCCTTTTACGTGACTTTGCTATACGGACAAGGAGACCACTCATGGCACTTGAGAAGATCGACATCGACACCCTCGACCCGGCGGCGACCATCGTCGTGGCAACGGGCAACGCCCATAAGCTCACCGAGATCGAGGCCATTTTGGGCAAGGTTATGCCCGAGGTTCGCTTTGTGGCGCTCGGTCAGCTGGGCGATTTTGAGGACCCCGAGGAAAACGGTACGACGTTTTTGGAGAACGCCATCATCAAGGCGCAGGCTGCGGTAGAGGAGACGGGGCTCATGGCCATTGCCGACGATTCGGGTCTGGTCGTCGATGCGCTGGATGGTGAGCCCGGTGTGTATAGCGCGCGCTACGCGGGCGTTCACGGCGACGATGCCGCCAACAATGCCAAGCTCCTCGTTAACCTGGAAGGCGTGGCCGACGAGGACCGCACTGCGCGCTTTATGAGCGTCGTCGCGCTCATCGACACGGATGGTTTGGTCACCTATGGTGAAGGCGCCTGCGAGGGCGTTATCGCACACGAGGGTCGCGGCGATCACGGCTTTGGCTACGACCCGCTGTTCCTGCCGGTCGACACGCCGGGCAAGACCATGGCCGAGCTGACGGCGGACGAGAAGAACGCCATCAGCCATCGATTCCATGCGCTCGAGCACCTATCCGCCAAACTGACGGGCGAGGAGTAGGCCGTGCGTGCGGTGGTGCAGCGCGTGCTCAACGCCGGCGTGACGGTCGACGGCGAGTGCGTGGGCCGCATTGGACGCGGCTACCTGGTGCTGCTGGGTGTGGGCCATGGCGATACGCGTGCCGAGGCCGACAAGCTGTGGGGCAAGCTCCGCGGGCTGCGTATCAACGAGGACGAGAACGGCAAGACCAATCTGGCACTTGCCGATGTCGACGGCGAGGTGCTCGTGGTGTCGCAGTTCACGCTGTTCGCCGACTGCCGCCACGGTCGCCGTCCGTCGTTTACGGATGCCGGCGCGCCCGATGTTGCCAACGAGCTCTACGAGTACTTCCTGACGCTCGTTCGCCAAGATGTCGAACACGTGGCGCACGGCATCTTTGGCGCCGATATGAAAGTCGATCTCGTCAACGACGGCCCATTCACCATCGTCTTGGATACCGATAGTCTGTAAGTAGTCAATTTGGGACCGGGCTTGTTTAACTACTTGCGTATGGTGGCAGCAGGGTGCTATAGTATTAGAGTTTTGTCTATCTTAGGGGTATTATCCCCTTTTTGAATTGCACCTTCTGGAGGCCCTGTTCATGGAAGAGATGGAAGTCAATCACGTCGACGACATCCACGAGAAGCTGACCGATATGGTGGGCGATCGCGTTAAGGTGAAGGCCAACATGGGCCGCACCCGCGTCGTCGAGCGCATGGGCACCATCAAGAGCGTCCATCCGGCAGTCTTTATCGTCGAGGTCGACGAGCGCCGTGGCCGCAAGTCGCGTCAGTCCTACCAGTATATTGATGTTCTCACCGGCCAGGTCGAGCTGTTCGACCCCGAGAGCGGCGAGCACATTTTTACCCCGCTCGGCAATCAGCTCGAGGAGCACTAGCGGTGACCGATTGGTCCCTGACCCTTTCCGCGCCGGCAAAGATCAACCTCTATCTGGGGGTTCATACCGAGCGTGACGACCGCGGCTACCATAAGGTCGATTCCCTGATGGCAGCCGTCGGTCTTGTCGATACCGTGACGGTTACGCCGGCACAGGCGCTGACCGTTCAGACGATTCCGACGTCCGACTTTCCCATGCAAAAGAATACGGCGTATCGTGCTGCGCTCGCTATGTCCGAGCATTATGGTCGCGAAGCCAATGTCTGCATCACGATTGAGAAGCGCATCCCGCTGTGTGCCGGCCTGGGCGGTCCTTCGACGGATGCCGCGGCGGTCATTGTCGCCTTGGCAGAGAGTTGGGGTATCGACCGTGCCGATCCCGCGCTGGACAACATCGCGCGCGGCATTGGCGCCGACGTTCCCTTCTTTTTGCATGCCAGCCCTGCATTTTACGTGGGTGGGGGAGACGTGCTGGCAACCGAGTACCCCGCACTGCCCGCGACACCCGTCGTGCTGGTCAAGCCGCGCGAGGCAAGCGTTTCAACAATTGAAGCCTATCGACGTTTTGACGAGACCCCAGCGCCTGCGGACAAGCCCGGAGCGATTGCATCTGCCCTTCGCTCGGGAGATGCAGAGGCGGCCTACGCATTCGTTCACAACAACCTGGGTGTCATTTCCGCGCAGATGGAGCCGCGGATCCAAACGGTGCTCGACTGGCTCCGTTCACAGGACGGTACCATTGCCGCAAACGTGTGCGGTTCGGGTGCCTGCTCGTTTGCTCTCTGCGATAGCGCCGCCACGGCAGCCAATCTTTCGGCAGCCGCTCATCAAAACGGCTGGTGGGCTTATGCAACGGAGCTCGTTTCCGACACGGTTCGCATTGAAGCGCCAAAGAAGTAAAAATTTCTCTGGCACACGACGGAAATCTTTGTTACTATAGTCGAGCTAACGGGTTGTGGCTCAGTTTGGTAGAGCACTGCGTTCGGGACGCAGGGGTCGCTGGTTCAAATCCAGTCAACCCGACCAGAGCATGAGGAGGGACCGCTTCTTGCGGTCCCTTTTTTTAGCTAGTGTTGTGATACCGCGATACCCGCGGTATACTCATTCGAGCTTGTCTCGCTGTATTGTGGAGGTCTACATGTTTGGACTGAGGGCTCCTGAGCTCATCATTATTCTCGTCGTTGTCCTGATTATCTTCGGGCCCAAGAACCTGCCGAAGCTCGGCAAGTCCCTCGGCTCTACCGTCAAGAATATCCGCGAGGGTATGGAGGGCGACGATAAGGCCGAGACCAAGCAGGCCGAGGACGTTGTGGTCGAGGAGTCCAAGGAGGACAAGGAGATCGCAGAGCTCGAGGCCAAGCTCGCTGCTGCCAAGCAAAAGAAGGCAGAGGACAGCGACGCGGACGCAGAGTAGTCCCATCCCTTTGGGGTGAGCACCTGACCGGCTTGCCCGCAGGCTAGCCGGTCTTTTTCGTTTTTGTTGACAGTTGATCGTTACATCATAGTTGGGGAGATATCCGTATGGACGCAAGCCAGATCGTACTGACCGCTGAGGGCCGCCAGAAGCTCGTCGAGGAGCTCGCTTGGCGTGAGGGCGATTACGCCAAGGAGATCGTCGAGGACATCAAGGAAGCCCGCGCGTTCGGCGACCTTTCGGAGAACTCCGAGTACGATGCCGCCAAGGACAAGCAGGCCCAGAACGCCGCTCGTATCGCCGAGATCCAGGCCATCCTCGCCAACGCTCAGATCGCTGCCAGCACGGGCGACCTGACCGTCTCCATTGGCTCGACTGTTACCCTGGTCGACCCCAACGGTGAGCTCATCGAGGTCACGCTTGTCGGTACCACCGAGACCAACTCGCTTGAGCACAAGATTTCCAACGAGTCTCCGGTCGGCCACGCCATCATCGGTCACGGCGAGGGCGACTCCGTCGAGGTCGTTACGCCTTCCGGCAAGACTCGCGTCTACACCATCGCCAAGATCGCACGCTAGACCACGGTCCCGCGTAAAGGTATGTTTTCGCTCCCTGGGACCGAATCCTGGGGAGCGTTTTAGTTTGAGGAGCTAACTTATGGCAGAGAACCAGAACGCCGCCGATCAGGCATCGACGCTCAACGACGAGCGCGCCACCCGCCTGGCCAAGCGCGCCGCCCTGTTCGAGGCGGGCCAGAACCCCTATCCCGAGCACTCTGAGCTTGAGGACTACGTCGCCGATATCGAGGCTAAGTACGCCGAGCTTGCCGATGGCGAGGACACCGAGGACGTCGTGAAGATCGCCGGCCGTGTGGTTGCCAAGCGCGGTCAGGGCAAGATTATGTTCATCGTCGTGCGCGACGCGACCGGCGAGATCCAGCTGTTCTGCCGCATCAACGATATGGACGAGGCCGCCTGGAACACGCTCAAGGCGCTCGACCTGGGCGATATCCTGGGCGTGGCCGGCGTAGTCGTGCGCACCAAGCGTGGCCAGCTTTCCGTTGCCCCCAAGAGCGCGACGCTGCTGTCCAAGGCCGTTCGCCCGCTGCCCGAGAAGTTCCACGGTCTCTCCGACAAGGAGACCCGCTATCGTCAGCGCTATGTCGACCTGATCGCCAACGACGACGTTCGCGAGACCTTCCGCAAACGCTCGCAGATCCTCTCCACGTTCCGCCGCTTTATGGAGTCCGATGGCTACATGGAGGTTGAGACTCCTATCCTGCAGACCATCCAGGGCGGAGCCACTGCCAAGCCGTTCATCACGCACTTCAACGCGCTCGATCAGGAGTGCTACCTGCGTATCGCCACCGAGCTGCACCTCAAGCGCTGCATCGTCGGCGGCTTTGAGCGCGTGTTCGAGATCGGTCGTATCTTCCGCAACGAGGGCATGGACCTTACCCACAACCCTGAGTTCACCACGATGGAGGCCTACCGTGCCTTCTCCGATCTCGAGGGCATGAAGGCACTCGCCCAGGGTGTCATTAAGGCCGCTAACAAGGCTATCGGCAACCCCGAGGTTATCGAGTACCAGGGCCAGACCATCGACCTCTCCGGCGAGTGGGCCAGCCGTCCCATGACCGACATTGTCTCCGACGTGCTCGGCAAGCCGGTCACCATCGACACGCCGGTCGAGGAGCTTGCTGCCGCCGCACGCGAGAAGGGCCTGGAGATCAAGCCCGAGTGGACCGCCGGCAAGATCATCGCCGAGATCTATGACGAGCTGGGCGAGGACACCATCGTCAACCCCACCTTCGTGTGCGATTACCCCATCGAGGTTAGCCCGCTTGCCAAGCGCTTTGAGGATGACCCGCGCCTGACCCATCGCTTTGAGCTGGTCATCGCCGGCCACGAGTACGCGAACGCGTTCTCCGAGCTCAACGACCCGGTCGACCAGGCCGAGCGCTTCGCTGCCCAGATGGCCGAGAAGGCCGGCGGCGACGACGAGGCCATGGAGTACGACGAGGATTACGTGCGCGCCCTCGAGTACGGTATGCCTCCTGCGGGCGGCATTGGCATCGGTATCGACCGCGTGGTCATGCTGCTCACCAACCAGGCTTCCATCCGCGACGTGCTGCTGTTCCCGCACATGAAGCCCGAGAAGGGTTTCCAGTCCGGTGCCGCTGCTGTCAAGGCTGCCGAGGCCGGCAACGCCGCGAGCCCGTTCGTTAAGTCGCTTAAGCCCACGCTCGATTACTCCAAGATCGCCGTTGAGCCGCTGTTTGAGGAGTTCGTCGACTTTGATACCTTCTCCAAGAGCGATTTCCGCGCTGTGAAGGTCAAGGCATGCGAGGCCGTCAAGAAGTCCAAGAAGCTGCTGAACTTTACGCTCGACGACGGCACCGGCACTGACCGTACCATTCTCTCCGGCATCCATGAATACTATGAGCCCGAGGACCTGGTCGGCAAGACCCTGCTCGCCATCACCAACCTGCCTCCGCGCAAGATGATGGGTATCCCCAGCTGCGGCATGCTCATCAGCGCCATCCACGAGGAGGAGGGCGAGGAGCGCCTCAACCTGATCCAGCTCGACGCTTCCATCCCCGCCGGCGCAAAGATGTACTAATTAGTTACGCGGTTCTACGAACCGCGTAACGGCTCGACGCTGCGCGGGCCGCATTTGGACAATCTGACGTTCAACTTCAAGGGCGCGACCAGAAGGTCAGCGCCCTTTCGTTTCACGTCACCTTGTCTCAAATGCGACCCGCTCGCTGGCGTTGCCAATACATCGACGTTGTCGGAGTAGTCATTGGGGACGTTCTTAAACGACTAGTCGTTCAAGAACGTCCCCAATGACTACCCAATGGCTATTGCGAACATGGCTCGCATGACAGCCGTCTCTTTTATGTTTCCTTTAGCCGTCGCTGTCTAGGATGGGGGTTAGTCGATAGGAAGGGAGCACCGGGATGGACGACGCGAGCGAGCGTTCAATCGAAGAGGACATGCTCGATCAGTTCAAC
>CABULX010000122.1 GCA_902492545.1 uncultured Collinsella sp.
GGCGTGTCCAAGGACCAGGCCAAGCAGATCGTCCGCCAGTCCGCGACGCTGCAGAAGCTCTACAAGAAGAAGGTGGGCGATAGCTCCGCAAGCATGCCAACCGCCCCGACCGAGCCTTCTGACGGCAACGAGGAGACCGCGAGCAAGGACTACGCCGATTACATCATCAACCTTGCCGGCGACGAGTGGGATAGCGAGAAGGGCACTTGGAAGGACGCCGATGGCACCTACGCTAAGGCGTTCGCCGACGATGCCTTTACGGCCGATAGCGCGACCTATAAGCAGGCCATGACCGCCTACTACACTGCCTATCAGCAGTATTCCTCGCAGGCTTCGAGCGCCAGCTCCAAGTGGACCGAGTATGCTAATGGCCTCTACGCCAAGGCCAACATCAGCATCTACGGCCTGTTTGCGTAAGGTTTGCCCGACCTTTCGAGTGCGAAGCTGAAATATCTGATGAAACCCCCTAGAACGGACATCGTTCTAGGGGGTTTTGCGTTGTAGAGCCATCTGTTGAGATTGGAAAGGTAGATTGTGTGATCGCGCAAGCGCTCCATCGCGTTTCCCCGATTCATATGGGAAAACAACTGCAAACGATTACAAGTAACCGGTGAACGGTCGAAAACTACCGTTCACCGATAATCTCAAAACTGGTTCTAACTGGTATTAAGTCAAAAAGACCAATTCACATATCTTCACAATGACCTGCAATTTTTCTTCACGCTATTTTTAGCCGCCCTGCGTTGTTTAGACACAGGAAAAGATCCGATCTTTTGCCAAAGCATTTCGAAACGGTTTCAAAACCTCAGGTAGAAGTATTAACGAGCGGTAAACGGTCGATTTATCACCGTGAGCGGTGCAAAAACGTTTTACCGTATGAATCAACGAAAGCGACCTCTTCTGGGGTGATATAGTGACAACAACACGTCACGTGGTTACTACCAGTTTAGAAACCACTGGTCTTCAAAGAACGCTTTCTAAGAAGCTTTAAGGGCGAGCGCCCGCTGGCTTCCGAAAATCATCGGACTCAGATCGTACACACCTTCGGAAGGGAAATTTGAATGGTTGGCTTTATTCTTACCGGTCATGGACAGTTCGCACCCGGCCTTGCAAGCGCTATCGCTATGGTTGCCGGCGACCAGCCTGCTTTTACCGTCGTTCCTTTTGAGGGCGACCAGGCCGCATCCTACGGTGAGGATCTCCGCGCCGCTATTACCGCCATGCGCGAGGAGTGCGATGGCGTGCTCGTCTTTACCGACTTGCTCGGTGGTACCCCGTTCAACCAGTCGATGATGATTGCCCAGGATGTCGACAACGTCGAGGTTCTGACTGGCACTAACCTCCCCATGGTTATTGAGCTTCTGTTCCTCCGCGGCAATGCCACGCTCGCCGAGCTTGGCGAGCAGGCCGTGACCGTTGGCCAGACGGGCATCACCGCCCAGACGGTCGCATCCGTTGCCGGCTCCGACGAAGAGGATATCTTCGGCGACGAGGACGGCATCTAATGGCCGATTTCGGAGCCAACGTCCTGAGCTCCTCGGTCGCCCTTTTAGGCCTGCTTGTCATCATGGGCTTGATTTACACCATCTGGTCGCAAATCAACATGAAGAAGAAGCAGAAGTACTTCAAGGAGCTGCACACCGAGCTCAAGCCGGGTCAGGAGGTTCTTTTCGCCGGCGGTATCTACGGAACCGTCAAGGGCATCGAAGGCGAAAAGGTCCAGATCAAAGTCCGATCCGGAGCCGTCGTAGATGTTTCGCGTTACGCGATTCAGGAGATCAAGTAACTGTCGTCAGCAAATAACGAAAGGAAGCTGATCAACATGGCAGAACCCAACATTCTTCTTACCCGCATCGATAACCGACTGGTTCATGGTCAGGTTGCCACCCAGTGGAACTCCACTCTGGGCTCCAACCTCATCCTCGTCGCCAACGACGACGTGGCGACCAACACCATGCGCCAGAACCTCATGAAGATGGCCGCTCCCGCCGGCGTCGCTACGCGTTTCTTCTCCCTGCAGAAGACCATCGACGTCATTGGCAAGGCGAGCCCGCGCCAGAAGATCTTCATCGTGGCCGAAACACCGGAAGACGTGCTTACGCTCGTCAAGGGCGGTGTGCCTATAAAGAAGGTAAACATCGGCAACATGCACATGTCGGAAGGAAAGCGCCAAGTCGCCACCTCCGTCGCAGTTAACGACGAGGATGTCGCTGCGTTTAAAGAGCTGCAGGAATTGGGGGTGGAGTTGGAGATCAGGCGCGTTCCGAGCACGCCTGTTGAGGACACGAGCAAGCTCTTCTCGTAATCCTCATGATCCACGTTGTCAGGAATGAAAACCTGACATTCTGTACGTGAAATCCAAAGTGCGTACATACATTTTGAAAGGAGGAGCAAGATGGAATACTCGATCATCCAGGTCGCTCTGGTCTTCATCGTCACGTTCGTCGCGGCAATCGACCAGTTCAACTTCCTCGAGTCTCTCTATCAGCCCATCGTCACCGGCGCCGTCATCGGTCTTATCCTTGGCGACCTCAACACCGGTCTTCTCGTGGGTGGTACTTATCAGCTCATGACGATCGGCAACATGCCGATCGGAGGCGCTCAGCCGCCTAACGCCGTCATCGGCGGCATCATGGCAGCCATTCTCGCTATCGCTACGGGCCTCGAGCCCAACGCGGCAGTCGGCCTTGCCATTCCGTTCGCTCTGCTTGGTCAGCTCGGCGTTACCCTGGTCTTCACGCTTATGTCGCCCCTCATGTCCTCCGCGGACAACATGGCTCACAACGCTGACACCAAGGGTATCGAGCGTCTGAACTACTTCGCCATGGCTCTGCTCGGCCTGATCTTCGCTGTCGTCGTCACCCTGTTCTTCATCGCTGGCGCTACCATCGGTCAGACCATCGCTTCCGCAATCCCGACTTGGCTGCAGACCGGTCTCTCCGCTGCAGGCGGCATGATGCGCTTCGTCGGCTTCGCCGTCCTGCTCAAGGTTATGATGAACCGCGATATGTGGGGCTTCTTCCTCATGGGCTTTGGCCTCGCGCTCATCACCGTTGCCAACGATTCTCTGGCAACCCCTGCCCTGCTCATCCTCGCTCTCATCGGCTTCGGCATCGCTTTCTGGGACTTCCAGCAGCAGACCGAGCTGAAGGGTGCAGCTGTTTCTGACGGAGGTGACTTCGAAGATGGCATCTAATGAGTATGTGATCCCGGAGCACTACGAGGATCTCACTCCTGCTCCGCAGCTCGACCAGAAGACCCTCAACAAGATGGCTTGGCGCTCCTGCTTCCTGCAGGCCTCGTTCAACTACGAGCGTATGCAGGCCGCTGGCTGGCTCTACTCCATCATCCCCGGTCTGGAGAAGATCCACACCAACAAGAACGACCTCGCGGCTTCCATGAGCCACAACCTGGAGTTCTTCAACACCCACCCGTTCCTCGTCACCTTTGTTATGGGCATCGTGCTTTCGCTCGAGCAGAACAAGGTTGACATCCCCACGATCCGCGCCGTCCGCGTCGCCGCAATGGGCCCGCTCGGTGGTATCGGTGACGCCCTGTTCTGGCTGACGCTCGTGCCTATCACGGCCGGCATTACCTCCAACATGGCCATCAACGGCAACGCCGCTGCACCGATCATCTTCCTGGTGATCTTCAACGTCGTCCAGTTCGCTCTCCGCTTCTGGCTCATGAACTGGTCCTACAAGCTTGGCACCAGCGCTATTGACGCTCTGACTGCCAACATGCAGGCCTTCACGCGTGCCGCTTCCATCATGGGCGTCTTCGTCGTCGGTTGCCTGGTCGTCACCATGGGTGGCACCCAGATCAACCTCCAGATCCCCAACGGCACCACCCGTGGCCTCTCCGCTACTACCGTGATCGTCTCCGAGAAGGAGGCCGAGAACTTCACCGGTATGGAGGGCATCGATACCGAGACCGCTGAGGCCGGTACCATCGCCATGACCGATGAGGACGGCAACGCCCTCACCGCTTCCGATGCCGACGGCAACGCTGTCGAGTGCGGCGTCACCGATCTGGGCAACGGCATGGAGTCTGTTACCTACGGCACCGTCACCGAGGATCCGGTCAACTTCTCTGTTGCCGACACCCTCAACACCATCGTCCCCAAGCTCGTCCCGCTTATGCTTACGCTGCTGCTTTACTACATGTTTGCTAAGCACAGCTGGACCCCGACCAAGGGCATTCTCCTGCTCTTCGTCCTTGGCATCCTGGGCGCTGGCCCGCTTGGTCTCTGGCCGAGCATCTGGTAAGGCTCTAGCTTGAGGGGTGTGTCCCTACGCGGCTCACACCCCGACCCCTTAAGCCATGTGTATGTTAAAAGCCGCGTGCTCGAAAGAGCGCGCGGCTTTTGTTTTCTTGATGAGTCGGGTGTTGCGGACCGATAATGCTTAACACCCTAGGTAGTTAGCCGAATTCGAGCAAAAGGGAGGATAGGATGGCGATCGGAGCGCGTAAGCAACCGCTGTACGATCAGCTGGTCGATATTCTGACCGAAAAGATCGACCATGAATATCGCGCCGGTGACATGATTCCTTCCGAGCGCGAACTTTCGGAGCGCTATGGTCTCTCGCGCACTACAGTACGCCTGGCTCTGCAGGAACTGGAGCGTTTAGGACTGGTGGTTCGGCAGCACGGTCGCGGTACCTTTGTGACCGACCGTTCGGCAAAGGCAACCAATCTTATGCAGTCCTACAGCTTTACCGAGCAGATGCGCGCGATGGGTCGAGAACCCGAGACCACGATTCTCGAGTTTTGCGAGATGGAGGCCGATAAGAATCTGGCCGAGCATATGGGATTGCGCATCGGTGATCGCATTTTTAAGCTCAAGCGCCTTCGTTCTGCCGACAATATGCCCATGATGGTCGAACGCAGCTATCTACCGGTTCGTCAATTTCTGTCCCTAAAGCGACCGCTGTTGGAGCGTAAGCCGCTTTACGATGTGATTGAGCAGGACTTTCAGCAAAAGATTCGCGTGGCCGAAGAGGAGTTCTATGCGAGCATAGCCCGTCCCACCGATGCCCACCTTTTGGGAATTGTCGAGGGCTCGCCTGTGCTCGATTTGGTCAGGACTACGTATAACGAGTCAAACGAGGTTGTGGAGTATACACTCTCGGTTGCTCGTGCCGATCAGTTTAAATACAAGGTTTATCACCAGCGCAACGTTTAGCGCCTCCAGTGTTTTCATGTGATGATTCTTTGCATTTAACTGGTTACTACCAGATAACCAACCGAAGTGTATAATTGCACGTCAGAGGATTACTTCTAGAGAGAGGTATTAGAAATGTTCGAGAAGAGTGTCGAGGAGCTCACCGAGCTCGGCGCCCAGATCACCACGGCCGAGATTGCTCAGCAGCCCGAGCTTTGGCGTGATACGCTCAACATCTATCGCGAGAACAAGGAGGCCATCGAGGCCTTCCTGGCCGAGGCTCGCGCTATGGGCGAGGGTCGTCTGTCCGTTGTCTTCACCGGTGCCGGTACGTCCGACTACGTTGGCGATACCTGCGCCCCGTACCTGCGTCACGCTGGCAACACTGATCTCTACGACTTTAAGCCCATCGCCACGACCGACATCGTGAGCGCCCCGCGCGACTTCCTGCGCGCCGAGGATCCCACGCTCGTGGTTTCCTTTGCCCGCTCTGGCAACAGCCCCGAGAGCCTTGCCGCCGTTGCCGTTGCCAAGGAGCTCGTCCACAACGTCAAGTTCCTCAACATCACTTGCGCTCCCGAGGGCAAGCTCGCCGTCGAGTCTGCCAATGATCCCAACGCGCTGACGTTGCTCATTCCGCGCGCCAACGACAAGGGCTTCGCCATGACCGGTTCTTATTCCTGCATGACCCTGCTCTCCACCCTTATTTTCGACACTGCCTCTGACGAGCAGAAGGCCGAGTGGGTCGAGACGATTGCCAAGATGGGCGAGGAGGTCATCTCCCGTGAGCCCGAGATCGCCGATTACCTGGCTGGCGACTTCAACCGCGTGACCTACTTGGGTTCTGGCTCCTTCGGTGGCCTTGCCCAGGAGAGCCAGCTCAAGATCCTTGAGCTCGCTCACGGTCTGGTCGCTACTTCCTACGACACCTCCATGGGCTATCGTCACGGACCTAAGTCCTTCGTC
>CABULX010000123.1 GCA_902492545.1 uncultured Collinsella sp.
CCGGCGCGCTTGAGTTCCGCCGAAGCCGCGGCCATCGTCGCGCCCGTGGTGATAACGTCATCGATAAGCAGCAGGCGGCGGCCGTGCACGTCCTCAACCGTCTCGTACATGCCTTGGGCACGCTCGCGGCGCTCCTCACGACCGAGTTCGCGCTGGTCGCCATGCCCGTACTTGACGAGAGCATCGAGCAGGGGAACACCCGACAGCTCGCAAAATGGGCGCGCAATAGCCTCCATATGATCAAAACCACGCCGCCGAAACGCTGCCGCCGTCGCAGGCACAAACACCACCGCATCCGCACCGGACAGCACACCTCCGTAGCGATCGGGCGCTACGACCTGGGCATGCAGGGCGGTGTCGTAGAGCAGCTCCGCCAGATACGGAGCTAGACGTCGCTCGCCCGCATCCTTGTACGCTTTAATGATGCGCGGCAGCGGATGCGCATAGACGGCGCACGCCAGACAGCGATCGAGTGCCTCCGCCATTGCCGAGGACGTGCCCTCGACCGAACACTCAGTGCACAGCAAATCCCCAAACGGGGCGCCGCATCGGGTACAGCTATGACGTGGGTCGATGAGCGTGAGCGCGGCCAGGCAGTCTTGGCAAATAAGCGCACCGGCGCGTTCGCAGCCGGCACATCGCGTGGGCGACAACGCCTCAAGCGCCTCGTACGTCGCGTGCTCGGCAAACGGTAGCAATTCGTCCGCAAACGGTAGGGCACCGGCTCCCTGCAGACGGCTCAATATGTTCAGATGGCTCTTCAAGACACAACCCTCCCTACGTTCGGTCGCGGGGAGGGTTGTTGATTCGGCGCTATGATACCCCGATGCGCTCGGGGCAAGGCGGGCTAAATCCGCTCGCGGGCGTTATTCGCCGGCGGGCGGTTGCGGTGCGGACGAAGACGGAGTCGAGCCCTCGCCGCCATCCTGGCGCGGCTTGCGGGAACGGCGACGGCGACGGCGCTTTTGACCCTGGTCGGCCGAGCCCTCGCCACCGCGCGGCTCGCGCTCGTCGCGAGCGGCGCCACGCGAAGCCTTGGCAGCCGCTCCCCCGCCATCCCCGGGACGACGGCGCGTGACCTTGACCTCGCCATCCGAGACCTGATCGGCCACGGAGGGCACTGAGGGCTTCTGCTGCGCGCCCGAGGAATGGCGACGGCGCGGACGCGGCGTGCGCTCCTCCTCGCCACGTGACTTGCCGCCCTTGTCGGCAGGCGCATCGGAGGCCGAGGCGCCCTTGGAAGCGGCACCAGCCTCGCGAGCAGCTGCGGCGCGGAAGGCGTCCTCGCGCTCCTCGCTCGACAGATGACGGCGGCGGCGACGTGTGGGGTTCATGCCACCGCCGCGATTCTGCTGCTGGGGTTGCTGAACCTCGCGCTCGCGAGAGGCGTTCTTGCCCGCGGCTGCAGCCTCGGTAGCATCGCCCGAGCCCGCGCGCTTGCGGCGGCGACGGCCATCGGCCGCCCCCTCGGCCTCGGGTGCCTCGGCCTTGCCGCGACCCTTTCCACGGCCACGGCCCTCGCCCTGACCCTGACCGGCGCGAGCATCGGATTCGGCATCGCGACGACGACGCTTGGGCATCGACGTGCCGGCCAGACGGTCGGCACTCGACAGGCCATCGCCCACGTCGACGCCGTTCTCGCGATCGAGCTCCATGAGCGCCAGGCGCATCTCGGGCGACTCGATGCGCTCGAGCACGTCGCGCGTCACGCAGTCGGGGCGGCAGTTGCAGCCCTGCTCGGCGGCCTTCTTTTTGCAGCCCTCCGAGCACGTCATATCGGCCAGGTTGACCTTAAAGACTTTGCCGTTCTCCAGGCGCAGCACCAGCTGCTCACGCGGCGTGTCATACTCCTGGATACGCGCCTTGCCAAGCGGCGTATCGATGAGTGTCTTCTTTTTGGGCGCTCGGCTCTTAAAGTCCTTGTAGGCCTCGAACTCGTAGCGCAGGCAGCACATCAGGCGACCGCACACGCCACTGATCTTGGACGAGTTGAGCGGCAGGTCCTGCTCTTTTGCCATGCGAATCGAGACGGGCTCAAACTGTCCGCCAAAGCGCGTGCAGCAGAGCTCCTGTCCGCACTGGGCGTAGCCACCCACCAGGCGGGTCTCGTCGCGCACGCCGATCTGGCGCATGTCGACGCGAATGTGCAGCGTCGAGGACAGGTCCTTGACGAGCTGGCGAAAATCGACGCGCTCCTCGGCCGCAAAGTAGAACACGGCCTTCTCGCCGCCAAACAGGTACTCGACGCCGACCGGCTTCATCTCGAGGTCGAGCTCCTTGACCAGGCGGCGGAAGTCGACCATGGCCTCGTCGCCCTGGATGGCCAGGTCGTCGGCAAGCTGCAGGTCGATGTCGCTCGCCACGCGCAGCACGGGCTTGAGCGGCTGACCGATCTCATCTTGCGGCACCTCGAAGGGATCGGCCGTGACCAGGCCGATCTCGGTTCCGCGCTCGGTGGAGCAAATGGCATAATCGGCCTCGAGGATATCCAGATCCTGCGGGTCGAACCACAGGTCGCGCGAGGCGTAGGTAAACTTAACGGGTACGACTAACGGCATTTCAGTGCCTTCCTGATATCGAACAGCATGACCTCGATGGCCAGCTGGGGAGTAACGTTTCTGGCGATGTTGCGCTCAGCGGTGGCAACCGCCTCAAGCGCCTGAGTGGCACCCGCAACATTCGTCGCGGCGGCAAGCCGGCCGATTGTGTCACGCACGTCCTCGTTCACAACGTCGGCCGCCTCGTCCTGAAGCGTCAGCAGCACGTCGCGCATGAGCGTCCGCGCGCTCGCCAGCGCTTCCATGATACCCGAACGCTCGCGCGCGTTGAGTTCGCGCTTGTTGCGGTCCTCAAGCTGCTTCAATGCTCCACGCGACAGGTAGTCGGCATTTTGCTCGAGCACCTTTTCCTGCGTGGACTTGACCTCGGCGAGCGGCGCCTTGACGGCGACGATGAGTGACTTGGCGCGGCTGAGCACGTCGGCCTCGTCGGCGGCGATGAGCGAGTCGATGGCACGGACCATCTGGCGACGGGCGTCCTGGCGCTCGGCGCTCTTGAGGAACTCGATGCCACGCGTGGGGCTTCCCGCCACAGCGACGGCCATGCGGCAACGCGCAGGGTCCTGACCGGTGGCGCGGCTCACGGCCTGCGCAGCCACAGTGGGCGACACCAGCCGAAACGGTACGCACTGGCAGCGGCTCACGATGGTGGGCAGCATCACGTCAGCCGAGGTGCCCAACAGGATGAACATGACGCCCTCGGGCGGTTCCTCGAGCGTTTTGAGCAGCGCGTTGGCGGTGTTGGCGCGCAGTTGCTCGGCACGGTCGATGATGTAGACCTTTGCCTTGGCGCGAATGGGCGCCAGGGGCACGTCATCGAGCAGCTCGCGGGTCTGCGCGATGAGGTAGCCCGTAGCGCTTTCGGGGGTGTAATAGTGCACGTCGGGATGCGTGTGCCGAGCAACGCGCACGCAGCTGTCGCACGAACCACAGCCATCCTGCTCGCACAGGAATGCCTGGGCAAGCGCCCATGCGGCGTCGAGCTTACCGGCACCGGGCGCGCCCAAGAACAGGTAGGCGTGCGATGCGCGGCCGCTTGCGATGGCGTTGGTCAAAAAGTCGCGCACGCGCTGTTGGGTGTCGAGCTTGGCCAGCAGGCTTGCCTGAGCGGGGGCCATGTTACTCGGCCTCCTTGGCAAGCGCGGCGGCGACGGCGTCTTGGGGAATGTCGAGACCGTACGCGCGAACCAGCTCGACCGTCTGCGCGAAGACGTCTGCAATCGACGCGGTGGCGTCGATGAGCTTTACGCGGTCTGGCTCCTCGGCAGCAATTGCGCAAAATCCCTGGTAGACACGCTCCTGGAAGGCCATGCCCTTGGCCTCCATGCGATCCGCCGCACCACGGGCGGCCATGCGCAGCGCCGCCTGCTCGGGCGTGATGTGATAGACGAGCGTGAGCGCCGGATGCGTACCGGCGACAGCCAGGTTGTTGGCATCGCGCACCATCTGACGGTCAAGGCCATCGGCAAACGCCTGATAGCAGGTCGTGGAATCGTAGAAACGGTCGCACAGGACCACCTTGCCGGCAGCGAGGGCGGGAGCTATGACCTCATGCACCAACTGAGCGCGTGCCGCCTCGTAGAGCAGCAGCTCGCAGGTGTCGCCCATCGCCGTATTGGCAGGGTCGAGCAGCAGGGCGCGGATCTTTTCGCTGATGGCGGTACCGCCCGGCTCGCGCAGGCTCACAACCTGGTAACCAGCGAGCTCGAGCGCACGGGCAAGTAGGCGCGCCTGCGTGGACTTGCCGGCGCCGTCGACGCCCTCGAGCGTGATAAAGCTATGTTGAGCGGGCTCAAAAGCCATGGGCGCAGCCCCTTCCTACAAGGCGCGTAAATGCGATTTATAGCAACCAAGCCATGATACCCCAGGGGCAGGGGCTAGGTGGCAGTTAGGAACGTTCCCAAAGTGCCGGCAGAGACGATATGAGCAGGACATAAGAACATTGAGAGCCCCCGGCATGAAAGTCCGCGGATCAGGCCGACAATGGTGAGTGTCTAATCCAGCCGTGGCGGCCACGCCGCATTCATGGAAGGGGCTCCCATGCTCGATACTACCACCTTCGTCGGACTCGACGTCCACGCCCGCTCGATAAAGGCCGTCTCCCTCGACGTCATGACCGGGGAGGTGCGCTGCGCGACCTTCGGCTACGACGCCGGCGCCGTCGCGGAGTGGGTCCGTTCCGTGGACCCCAGGGCCAGGTGCGTGTACGAGTCCGGGGTCACGGGCTTCGACCTGCAGAAGAGGCTCTCCGGCCTGGGGGTCGACTGCGCGGTCGGCGCCGTCTCGAAGATGATCAAGCCCAGCGCGGACAGGCGCAGGAAGAACGACCGCAACGACGCCGAGTTCCTCGCCCGCATGCTGTCGGTCGGCAACGTGGTCGAGGTGTGGGTCCCCGACGACGAGTGCGAGGCCGCCCGCGACCTGACCAGGGCGCTCGAGGACGCGAGGGACGACCTCTCGCGCTCGAAGCAGCGGCTCTCCAAGTTCCTGCTCAGGCACGGGTTCGTCTTCGACGAGAGGACGCCCACCGGCCGCAGGAAGGGCAACTGGACCCGGGCCCACTGGTCCTGGATCGAGTCGATAAGGTTCGCGGAGAGGGCCGACGAGGAGGTGCTCGCCTACTACGTCGACGCGGTCAGGCGGGCGGCGGAGGAGAAGGCGAGGCTCGAGAGGCTCGTCGAGGGCGAGGCCCGCAAGCCCAGGTGGAGGAGGAGGGTCGACTCCCTCCGCTGCCTCAAGGGCGTCGACACCGCGACCGCCGCCGACCTCGTGTTCGAGGCCGGCGAGTTCTCCAGGTTCAGGAACGCCCGCTCGTTCGCCGCGTGGGTCGGCCTGACGCCCTCCGAGCATTCCAGCGGGGAGAGCGACCGCAGGGGCGCGATCACCAAGGCCGGCAACAAGCACCTGAGGAAGACGCTGGTCGAGGCCGCGTGGCACTACCTGACGTGCTCGGGGCGGCCGAAGGACCTCGCCAAGGGCCAGGCCCCGGACCCAGCCGCCCGGAGGCATGCCGCCAAGGGCGTGCGGAGGCTGGTCGAGAGGCGGGAGGCGCTGCTCGCGCGCGGGGTCCACGGCAACAAGGCGAACGTGGCCACGGCGCGCGAGCTCGCCTGCTGGGTATGGGCGGTCGGCCTCATGGCCGAGGAGGCGTAGGGGGCGGTCCCCCACACATAAGCCAGTCACCCCGGAAGCGGTTCGATCCGAAGCCGTTGAGGCGAACCTCAGGTCCCTTTTCTGCGAGCGCCCAGGGCGCCACACGCGTGCACAGACTGTCGGTTCGACGTAGAAGCCTCAGCCGTAGCAACGGATTGCCCAGCGAGAGATCGCCACGGGCGGATATTAAACTGCAAAGACGAGCGTCGGAAAGACACGCCGAGGT
>CABULX010000124.1 GCA_902492545.1 uncultured Collinsella sp.
TCAACTTCAAGGGCGCGACCAGAAGGTCAGCGCCCTTTCGTTTCACGTCACCTTGCCTCAAATGCGACCCGCTCGCTGACTCTGCCATAACATCGGCATTTCTTTGGTTGTCGATGTGGTCGTTGGGGACGTTCTTGTTCGACTGGTCGTTTAAGAACGTCCTCAATGACTACCTTGCATCAATCTAATAAGTTGCGGTGAGATAGTTCTTGAATTGGCCTTTTTTGAGGCTAAACAGGAACTATCTCACCGCAACTGCGTTGAGCGTTTTTTTGGTAGCCGGTTTACTTGCTCGCGAACAGCCAGACTAGGATGATCACCAGAATCACGGCGACGATGCAGACGATGGCGCCAGTGAATTTGATGCGTGAGTCGCGGGTACGCTCGCGCACCGCGTCCTCGGTGGCCTCGAACTGGGCGACTTCTTGCTCGGTCTCGGCGTGTTCGGCTTTGTCTCGGGCCAAGGATCCTGCAAGCGACTCAGTGATCTCTGGATGGTCATGCACCTCGGTCGCCTGCTCGATGATCGACTGTGCATGTGCGGCATCTGCTTGGGCGTTGGCGATGCTTTGCTCTTGGTCGCGGCGTGCCTTGTCCTCGGCGGCTATCTTCTCGCGCAGTTCGCGCTGGCGCGTCGTGGCGGCAGTTTTCGCCGTCTGCAGCTCGTCGCGCGCGGCATCGGCCTCAGTCGTCACGGCTTGGTGTGCGCGTTTGGCTTCGGCAATGGGGGCTTGAGCCTGCTCGACGGCCTGCTCGGCTGCGGCAAGCGAGTGCTCAAGGTCGGCGGTGATGCGCGGGACATCTTCTTCGGCTTTTCGCAGGGCATCTGCCGTGTCGGAGATCTGCATCGAGAGCTCGCTGGTGCGCACCGTATAGTTGGCGGGATTTGCCGAGGGATTGCGTTGCAGCTCGGCATACTCATGACGCAGCGTCTCGAGCTGGGCGCGCGTGGCGTCGACGGTTTGTTGTGCGGCCGCAATGCCGGCGTCTCGCTCGGCCTTCACCTTGTCGCGGATGCGCTTGGAATCCTCAAGACGTCGAACGAGGCGGTTGCCGGTCTCGCGAGAGCTTGCCTCGCGGGCCTCCACGGCGTCGAGCGCGGCCTTCAGGCGGAGCTCAGTCGCGTCATCCTCTGTCTTCATTTGTTCGAACTGACCCTTGAGCTCTGTCGCTTTGGCGGCGTGGGCATCACGGTCAATCTCGGCTGCCGCGGCGGCCTTTTGCGCTGTAGCAATCGCTTGGCGCTGGTCGGCGACGATCTGGTCGTAGCGGCCTGCGATATCCTGGCGCGTCTCGAGTTCCTCGGCCTGATCGGCAATGCGCTGCTCAAGTTCGGTCAGGTGGGCGCGGGCATCGGCAAGTGCCTTTTTCGCGGCGTTCATCTCGCGCATGGCCGAGGCGCCCTGGGCGATAAAGGTGCCCACGGCGTTCGCGGTGTTCGAGACAGCGGTCCCCAGATCGCGGCTCGCGGCGGGGGAGTGCGGGGCGGTCGGGCGAGTGGTGTCGGCAGCGTCCGCATCGGCAGCCTGCGGCGCGGCGATATTGCCGGTACCGCCCTCGACCACAGAAAAGCCTGCTGCGTGCGGATCGACCGCATCGGCGCCAATCGTGGGGTGCTCGAGCTGGAGAAACGAGGGCATGGTACTGCCCTGGTCGGCAACCGGAGTCTCGCCGGGCACAAAGGTCGAGGCCGCCTCGGCGGCCTCCTCTTCCTCGGCATCAATATCGGCATCGGCGACGGCGTCTTTCATCGCTTTGACGGCATCCATCATGGAGTCCATGACGGCATCGAGCTCTTCTTCCGAAGACACCTCGATGGGGCCTGCCGCCTGTGGCGCGGGGTCTGTGTCGGGTTCGGCATCGCTCGGCTCCGGCTGCTCGCTTTCGTCATGCTCGACAGTATCGTCTGTGTCTGTTGCTTTATCCGCATCGGCGTGCACATCTGCGGCAGCGTGCACATCTGCGGCAGCGGGCGCATCTGCGGTGGCGGGCGCATCGGTGGAGGCGTCGACGCAGGTAGGAGTATCGCAGTCGTCGACGGCGTCTGCGGAATGATCAATATGCTCTTGAGTCTGGGGGTCCAGCTCGTCTGTCATAGGCATGTGCTCCTCATCGTTGTTTGTCACCCTATGATAAGGTCTCGCGCCGACATCCCGCGCGCCGCAGCAAAGTTTCAAAACGTGTTCGATGGCTCGATCTGATAACAATAACTCGGCCGTTTTATCCAGTTTGTACTTGACAATCCCTTCGCCGAACTACGTGGTGCCGTTCGCCTACCGCGGTCTTTTATTTTTGCTTGAACACGCTAAAGTTGCATCTCAGCTTTTGGCGCGTGAAGTTGGATACGCGCAGTCGGCGGGCGTGCCCGTCGCGATTTGAAAGGACTTTGTATGGGACTTTTCACTGGTAAGACCGTGATCGTCACCGGCGGCGGCAAGGCCACGCTTAAGGACGGTTCCGCTGGCTCCATCGGCTACGGCATCGATATCGCATTTGCCAAGGAGGGCGCGAACCTCGTCATCACCGGCCGCAACGTCGCCAAGCTCGAGGCCGCCAAGGAGTCTCTCGAGGCCGAGTACGGTGTCAAGGTTCTGCCTGTTCAGGCCGATGTCTCGGCTGGTCAGGACAACGAGGCCGTCGTCCAGAACGTCATCGACAAGGCCATTGAGGAGTTCGGCCGCATCGACGCCGTCGTCAACAATGCTCAGGCTAGCGCCTCGGGCGTGACCATCGCCGATCACACCATGGATCAGTTTAACCTGGCCATTTACTCCGGTCTGTATGCTACCTATCTGTACATGCAGAAGGCCTATCCGCACCTGAAGGAGACCAAGGGCTCCGTGGTCAACTTTGCCTCGGGCGCCGGCCTGTTTGGCAACTATGGCCAGTGCAGCTATGCTGCCGCCAAGGAGGGCATCCGCGGCCTGACCCGCGTTGCCGCCAACGAGTGGGGCAAGGACGGCATCAACGTCAACATCGTGTGCCCGCTTGCTTGGACCGCTGCGCTCGAGAACTTCCAGGATGCCTATCCTGAGGCGTTCAAGGCCAACGTCCACATGCCGCCGGCTGGTCACTACGGCGACGTCGAGAAGGAAATCGGCCGCGTGGTCGTTCAGCTCTGCGGTCCCGACTTTAAGTACATGAACGGCGAGACCGTCACCCTCGAGGGTGGCATGGGCCAGCGTCCTTAGGGGTTACGCGGTTTTACCAAACCGCGTAACCAGTTGACGCTGCAAACCCGCCAGAGCGGCAATCTGACGTTCAACTTCAAGGGCGCGACCAGAAGGTCAGCGCCCTTTCGTTTCACGTCACCTTGTCTCAAATGCGGCCCGCTCGCTGACTTATGCTCAACCTGTGGCGCCATTTTGCCTGAAGGCATCTTGCTCGCTCTGGCGGGCTTTCGCTCATATGACCCAATCCGCTGTCAAGAGCCACAATGGCCCCGCCGACCGCTTGCAATCGGTCGGCGGGGCCTGCCGTTGAACCCGTCCCGGTCCGCCCCCGGCATGTCGTCGACGCCTTCGGCTCAGTCTCATATCCGCGGATACCGTTCTGTCGGCCCGCACTCCATTCCTTCGGCGGGGTTCCCCAAGTCTGTCGAGGCGCATGCGGAGGGCTCCGCGCGCACAGCGAAATAGGGGGTATCCCCGAAGGCCGCCCGGCTCGCCGGGACGGGGGCTATGTCTATTCCGCGCCCTCCCGGCACATCATGCCGAGGGCCCAGAGCCACCTCACGAGCTCGGCCGCGGTGGCGGCGTTGGCCTTCGCCGCGGGCATGCCGCGGGCGAGCATCTCCTCGCGCCGCCGCAGGAGCCGCTCGGACCCCTTCCTCCCGTGCATCCTTATCTCGAGGGGCACGCCCGTGTCCCTTGGCATGAGCTTCGGCTGGTGCCGTGCCGCGGCGTAGCACCATGAGCCCTCAACGGCCAGCTTCCTCACGAGCGCGTTGCCCGCACCGCTGATGCCTCCGAGCCGCACGGAGTCGCCACTCGACCTCTGACTCGGCGCGAGGCCGAAATAGGCCGTGACCTGCCTTCCGGAACGGAACCTCGTGAAGTCGCCGACCTCGGCCGAGAAGGCTGCGGCCAGCGCGAAGGCGCAGCCCTTGATCGACTGGAGGGCGGCCACCTCCGCGGCGATCGGGCTGGCATCCACGGCGGCCCTGTACTCGGAGAGCAGGTCCGCCCGGGCCTCCGCCGCGGCCTCGACCTCGTTCCTCAGGGCGGCGAGCGTCCGAACCCCGCCATCGTCCTCCGGCCTGACCTTGTCGAGCCACCTCAGGAAGTCGTAGGTCCAGTACTTCCTCGGGTTGCCGGCGGGCGTGGTGCCGCCGTAGACGAACCCCCGCTTTGCGAGGAAGGCGAGCAGCCGCTGCTTGGCGGTCGCCAGGCGCGCGGCCGCCCCGTCGTAGGCGCCGGCGAGGTCCCTGATGCCTTCGACCTCGGGGGAGGGGACCCATGCGGGGGAGATGTCGTGGGCGAGTATCGCCTTGGCCATCCTGGCGGCGTCGTTCCTGTCGTTCTTGGAGGCCGAGTCGGCGGCCGACCTGGGGATCTTCGAGACCGCGGCGACGACGCACTCGACGCCGAGCCCGGCGAGCTCCCGCTGCGGGGCGAAGCCGAGGTAGCCGCTCTCGTAGGCCGCGAGCGACGGCCCGGGGAACCCATCCATCCACCCGGCGATCTCGCCCCAGGGGTTGCCGGGGAACCTCCTCGTCACGGCCTCGCCGGTGTCCGCGTCGAGGGCGCAGACGGTGGTCGACCTCAGGTGGATGTCCATCCCGAACGCGGTAGAATACTTTGGCATGGGAGCCTCCCAACCTCGTTGCGGCGCGGCTGCGCCTATGGCACTTCAACATCATTGTCGCAGCCCCGACCCGCGGTCACGAGCGGGGGCTCCTATCTTTTTAGTGCCCTCGGATTGGGTCATAGTGTCTGTCGTTGCCAAGGCATCGGCGTTGCCTTGGCTGTCAATAGTCATTGTGGACGTTCTTAAACGACTACCCAACGGCTATTGTGCACATGGCTCGCATGACAGCCGTCTCTTTTATGTTTCCTTTAGCCGTTGCTGCCTAGGATGGGGGTTAGTCGGTAGGAAGGGAGCGTCTATATGGACGACGCGAGCGAGCGTTCAATCGAAGAGGACATGCTCGATCAGTTCAACTACTTTGATGATGAGGACGAGGAGCTGATCGACCGTCGCGAGCCAGCGCCGCTTGATTCCTTTGATCTGGTCGATGAAGAGGCTGATGAGGTTGAGGACGAATCAACGGAGCCCCCACAGTCTTCGCGCCTTAACTCGCTGCTTTCGAGAGCCCCCATGCACCACGGTGTCCGTGCCGGCGCGCTCCATATGAAAACTGACTGGCACCAGATTGTGACGGCAGGCGATGAACTTGCCGTCGATGCGCCGCTCACCGATAAATCATCCATCATCTGCCGCACCGGTATGCTTATGCTCGCGAGCGGAACGGGTGCCTGGCGTGTACGCGATACCATGAATCGAGTCGCCGCCGTACTCGGTGTGACCATCCACGTTGACTTAAGTCTCCTGTCGTTTGAGTGTACCTGCATCGAAGATGGTCACTGCTTTAACGAGGTCGTCAGCTTGCCCACAACGGGCGTCAATACCCATCGCATTTGGATGATGGAGAGTTTCCTCAAGGAAATCGAGACCTATGGTCGTCGCTTCACGGTGCACGAGTATCACGAGATGCTCAAGACCGTCGAGAGTTCAAAACCTGATTACGCGCCTTGGCAACAGGGCCTTGCGGCGGCCTGCGCCTGTGGCGCCTTTGTCTTTTTACTTGGTGGCGGTCCCATTGAGATGGCATG
>CABULX010000125.1 GCA_902492545.1 uncultured Collinsella sp.
TGGCCTGATGCTCAAGGACCCGGGTGCAGCGTATTACGTGTACGAATGCTCGGGGGAGCCGGGGCGCGTGACGGGTGTCGTGGCGATCTGCCCGACGAGTGTACTTGCGGGCGGCAAGGGCGATGCCAGCGCCGACGTGGCCGCCGCCGCGCGCGCGATCGCCGAGCTCAAGGTGCAGCCGCGCCCCGTATCGCTCGCCTACGAGGCCTCGCCCGTCATGGATATCATCCTGGGCGCCGCCAAAGAGGGCGCGTCGCTCTACGCCGTCACCGACCCCGCGGGCATTACGCACCGCGCGTGGGAGGTCAAGCGTGAGGACGCCGTCGGGGCCATCCGCGCTATGCTCGACCAAGCACCGGAGCCGGCACTGGCCGACGACCCCACCTACGCCGCCGCTCTGACCGGGGCGTCGCAGCTGCTGGCCGATGAGGCCCGTGCCGCCGGCACCTACACGGGCAAAGAGCCGTTCAACTTTGCCGTAGCTGCGCTCTTCCCCGCCGCGCAGGTCAGCGGCGCCGCGCCGCAGGTTCCGACGGGTCTGCTCACGCACCAGGTCGCACGGTTCTAGCAAGACCAAAGCGCCCGGCACAAAAATCGACAGCTCAACAAACAGGGGGCGGAGATGCAGCAGGTACATGCATCTCCGCCCCTTTTGCGTCGAGAAGTTATGCCGGCGACCCGTGCCGCCACGCTCGCGTTATCCCCGTTGCGGGCCTGCTGCCGCCACAAGTGGTTCAAGCCCCAGCTCGCGCGCGTAATCCTCCTGCGTAAAGACTTCGACCAACTCAAACGTGTCGGATTCGTCGTCAAACGCAAAGTGCAGCACCGAGCAGTTGCCCGGCACGCGATCGCGCTCGTCGGCCGCCGCACCCTTCACGTGATCCATAAACTCCTTGATAGCCGAGCCATGGCTTACCGCGAGCACACACGTATGGTCCGGACGCTGCATGAGTTCGGTCAGCGTCGCCGCCATGCGCTCGCGCACCTGCATCTGGCCCTCGCCGCCAAACTGACGATAGAAATCTCGCCACGGGCGCTCGGGCATAAGCATCACGCGCTCGGCCTCAAAGTCGCCAAAGAACCACTCACGCAGACCGTCCAGGCGCTCGTACGCCAAGCCCGGCCACAGGTTGGCGATAGTCTGCTCGGTGCGATGAAGTGTGGAGGTGAAGGCATGATCGGGTTCAATGCCACGCGCACGTAAGAACATGCCGGCACGCGCCGCCTGGTCGCATCCCAGCTGCGTGAGCGGCGAGTCACTCCAACCCTGAATAATGCGCTTAAGGTTGAATATTGTCTGCCCATGACGAACCAGATACAGGTCTTTATTCATAGGGGTCCTTTCGTTCGTTACCAATCAAGGAGCGAAAACGCACCGTCGCAATAGCCAAAATGAAGCACGGCACCGTTGTCGGGTAGCTCTCCCCTGCCAGTCACATACTCAAGAAACTCCTGGCAGGAAGAGCCGTGGGAGACTGCCAGCACACAGTCGTGCTGCGGCCTGGCCATGATGTGGGACAGCGCCGCGACCATGCGCGACTGGAGCTCGCCTTCAGACTCGCCACCAAAGGCCACCGGATAATCACCCCAGGGCTGCGGCGGCATCTCGCGATTTGATGTACCCTCCAGCGAGCCCAAATGCCACTCGCGCAGGTCATCGACCAGCTCTATCGAGCGGCCCTCACCAGCAATTAGCTCAGCCGTACGCCGCGCCCGGCCCAACGGGGAGGAATACACACGGTCAAAGGTCACGCCACGCGCCTCAAACGCCGCGCGCGTCGCCAGCGCCTGCTCGCGCCCGCGCGCCGTAAGCGGCGAATCGTGCCCACCCTGCAAAATGTTCTGCACATTGAGCTCAGTCTGCCCATGCCGCACCAAATACAAATCTGCCACACGTCCTCCCCTCGCACCACCGCAAAGGGGACAGGTACCTTTGTGGTGGTTTACCGCCGGATCACACCGCGGTGACGCTCAACTACACCAGTACGTCGACAAGCGAGCGCTTGGGTACGTGGTGCACCTGCGCCTCGTCGCGCCAATAATTGATGGAGCCGTCGGGGTTGGAATCGATCGCATCGATCACCTGTGTCTCGGCCGGAACGCCAAACGCCATGATCAGCTTGAGCTCATACTTGTCGTTATCGAGCCCCATGGCATCGATCGCGTGGGGCGTAAAGGCCTTGAACATGCAGGCTGCCACCTCGGGCGTGGCGCTGCGGGCGGCGAGCATCATCGTCTGCGCGGCAATGCCCGTGTCGACCTCGGTAATGGGAGCGGCTGGCTTGCCCGGAACGGCGCGCTCAGCAAGAATCGCGATGTAGCCGGTCGGGCGCTCGCCCTCATCGGGACCCGGCCAATCCTTGAGCGCACCGGCCCATGCAAGCTCGTCAAATACACGCGCGCAGTCCTCTGCACCGCTTACCACATGAAAACGCAGACGCTGAGCATTGGCACCACAGGGAGTCAGGTGCGCCAGCTCCGCCAGCTCAAGCAAAAGCTCACGCGGCACGCGCATGGACTCGTCAAAGCGACGGCACGTGCGGGCGCAGCGAACCAACGCATCAAACGCGTCCAAGCCGAGCTTTTCGCAACCCTGCTTTGCCATCGACTCAGCGCTTACCGGCGCTGCGGGAACTGCTTCGTTCATAGGGACCCCCAATTTCGGGCAATTGTTCTTAGGAAAATCTAACCTAAAACGTAGGCAATTACATACAGCGGCGTAATGTTCTACAATTGTTGATTAATCCTCACTGGAGCGGGAACAAAAGTAACAATTCGGGAATGTAGGGCGGCAATTCGTCCTTCCCGCCCCATGCATCGGCGCCCTTGGGCGATACTTGTTGCAGCACTTTTGGCGTACGCCGCACGGAGAGCAATGAACGCGACGTGCACCACACGGAAAGGAGACATTATGGGCATCTTTAAGAACGATGACCAAAAATCGAGCCAGTTTGGATTTGACGAGAAAAGCATGGCGGGCAAAGCCGTCAAGGCCGTACGCTGGATCTACGCCATCACGGGCGTCTTAGCGCTCATTGCTGGTATCGCGCTGCTTTTTGCACCCGCCAAGTCCCTCGTCTTTTTGACGACTGTCCTGGGTTTTTACTTTGTAATCACTGCTGCCATCAGGCTGTTCACTGCCATTTTTGAGCCGCTGCTGCCCACCGGCTGGCGCGTGACGAGCATCATCTCCAACCTACTCATTATCTTGGGCGGCGTCATAATCCTGCGCAACCAGGCCTTCTCGACCGCGACGCTCACCACGATGGTGGTTATCGTGGCCGGCTTTGGCTGGATTGTCGAAGGTGTCATGTCCATTCTGGAGTCCGAGCTTTCGTCCAACCGCGCCCTCGCTATCCTGAGCGGTGCACTCTCCATCATCGCCGGCATGTTCGTGTTTATCTATCCGCTATGGTCGGCCAAGATGCTCGTCATCTTTAGCGGCGCCGCGCTGCTGGTGTTTGGCGTTACGCTGATTGTTCGCGCTATTCAATTTGGCAAACTGGCGCACTAGATGCCGCGAACGCTCTTTATTGATGCCGACGCCTGCCCGGTCACGCGCGAGTCGATTGACTGCGCGCGGCGGGCGGGCGTCGCCGTTGTTATCGCCGGCAACAGCACGCAAAACCTGGAACGGCACATTCGCCGCGACGACCCGCGCGATGCCGAGCACGCGCGACGCGGCTTTTGGGTCACGACGCTCGACGTGAGTGTGGGCGCCGACAGCGCCGACTTTGCCATTGTCGAACGCCTGCAGGCGGGCGACGTGGTCGTGACGCAGGACATTGGCTTGGCGAGCATGGTGCTCGGGCGCGATGCCGCCGCCATCGGTGTGCGCGGGCGCGTCTACGACAAAGCGACCATCGACATGCAACTGTTTATTCGCCACGAGGAAAAGAAGGTGCGCCGCGCCGGCGGTCGCACTCGCGGTCCGGCGGCATTTACCAGCGAAGACCGCGCCCGCTTTAAACGCAACCTCACCGAGCTGTTACGCTAAACAAGGTAGATTTTTGGGCTTAGAGACCAAAGGCGGAGAGAACGAGTCCCCAACCGGCGCCGATGACGTACATCATGACCAGGAACATGACGTTTTCGCGGGCGCTGCGGTTGGTGCGGAACAGCACCAGGTAGCCCACACCGGCAGAGATGAGCGTGCCGGCGAGCATCGGGGCCAGCTGCAGCGCGCCTTCCAGGTACAGTTGCGTGATGACGACGCTGGCCGAGCAGTTGGGGATCAGGCCGACGAGTGCCGAGCCCAGGACGGCGAGCGTCTCGTTGCCACGCAGGAACTGCTCGATCGCGGACTCGCCGAAGGTCTCGAGCACGGCGACCAGGACCAGCGTCACCAGGAAAATAAAAACCGAAACCTGCACAGTGTGCGAGATGGCGCTGCGAATAATCGACAGGAGGGGCGCGCCCTCGTGAGAGTGGGAGTGACCGTGGCCATCATGGTGTTCATGCTCGTCCTCATGACCGTGATCGTGGCCATGTCCGTGTTCGTGCTCGTCCTCGTCTTCATCGCAACCGCAATGGTCGCGCTCGCACAACTCGTGGATGTGGTCGGCGCTCACGCCCGCCTCGGCCACTTCATCAATGATGTCGCCCCCGGTATGGTCGTCGTGCGCGCAGTTCACATGAGCCGGATTGGCAGCGGTCCCCAGCACGGTACGGCGAATCGCCGCATGCGCGCGGGCATTACGACGAAGGCCGCGGATAGCCGCGTCCACGATAAAGCCCGTGACCAGCGCGATCAGTGCCTTCGAAGCCAAAAGCATCGCCATGGTCTGCACGGGCACCTGCTCGGCGAGCAACAGCGGCAGCATCTCATCGGAGGTCGAGAGGAACACGGCGACCAGCGTGCCCAGCGTCACGACACGGCCGGCGTACAGCGTTGCTGCCATGGCCGAAAATCCGCACTGCGGCACAATGCCCAGCAGCGAGCCAGCCACAGGACCCGCAACGCCGGCGCGCTTGATAGCGCCGTTGACGCGGTCGCCCGCAACGTGCTCAAGTGTCTCGAGAGCAAGATACGTCACCAACAAAAACGGCGCCAGCGAGAGCGTGTCCTTGCCGGCGTCGAGCAGAATATCAATCAGCAAATCCATGACGGATGGAACCTTTCATGTCTTTCGGCAGCATTGTAAAAGTCCTAGCGGTCAACTAGGGTATTGCAGTTGTCCTAGGCGCGATGCCAATAGTGCCCATGGTAAACTATCATCTCGCCATAACTCAATGCCACCGAGCCGCGCGACGCGGCCCGTCCAAGGAGCAGTTATATGAACGTTTCACAAGCACTCGAATACGAGCGCCAGCCGTTTATTCCCATGTTTATCTATGGCGATCACGGCGCCATGGAGTCCGAGCGCCAGAAGGGCGAGGAGGCCCTTAAGGTGCTCGAGACCGAGTACTTTACCGCCGAGGGCGACCCCGGCTTCGACTTTGCAACCGTGCGTGACCTGGCCGACCGCAACCGCGACCTGTGCGACCAGATCGGCGAGGCGCGTCTACGCAACGTAACGCCCGCGACGCTTTCGCGCGGCCTGTCCGACGCCGACACCTGTGCCGCCATCGGCAAGATGCAAAAGCGCACCGCCGCGTCCGTTATGCGCGAAATCCGCGGCGACCGCGACGCGCTCGGCGTGGCCTACGCCCGCAAGCCCATCCAGGGCACCGTGCTCGGTATCGACATCGAGACCACCGGCCGTGCACCCGAGCGCGGTTATATCATCAACGTCGGCTGGGAGATCATGGAACTCACCAGCGACGCC
>CABULX010000126.1 GCA_902492545.1 uncultured Collinsella sp.
CGGCTCCTGCTAGACTGGTAGATTCCCAACCGTCCATCCAGGAGCCTCAATGTCGCGCAAGCCCGCCTACAAGCAAGTACTTTCCATCGGCACCGCCGTGGTGCTCGGGTTTGCGCTGTTTACGGGATCGCTCGACGGAGCGCCCAAGTTGCTGTCGCCGCAAGGCGATGAGCAGGCGGCGGCTCTGGCCGAAAAACAAAACGAGAGTCCCAGCCGCACCGACGACGAGGCAGACCTGGTCGCTCGGCTCGAATCGGGAACGGCGAGCGCGGCGGACCCTCAAAACAGCCAGGACTCTGGCGATGGCTCCGATTCCGCCGCGACCGACACCGATGACGACGTTTCCGCGGGCAGTGCCGCCACCCCCATCGACGAGGTCGAAAACCCCGACCTCAACCGCGCCCGCGGTGTTTATCTCAGCAGCATTCCCGACTACGCCGGCAACCCCTACGTTGCCCTTCGCGCCGACAGCACGCACCCGCTCGGCACGCCGTCATTCACACTCGATGAATACGATCGCGCCACCGAAGAGGGCTGCTTTAAGAAATTCTCCAAGCTCGACAGCCTGGGTCGCACTCGCAAGGCGCTCGCCTGTGTAGGCCCCGAGTCGCTCGGACAGGGAAAGCGCGGCGATATCTCGCGCATCCATCCTGCCGGTTGGCACCAGCAGCGCTACGACTTTATTCCGGGCCAGAGCCTCTACAACCGCTGCCACCTTATCGCCTGGTCGCTCTGCGGCGAAAACGCCAACCGCAAGAATCTCCTCACCGGCACGCGCTATCTCAACGAGACGGGCATGCTGCCGTTTGAAGAGCAGATTCTCAACTATATTCGCGATACGGGCAACCATGTGCTCTACCGCGTCACGCCTATGTATAACGAAGAGGAACTTGTCTGCCGTGGCATGCGCCTTGAGGCGCAATCGGTCGAGGACCACGGCAAGACCCTCTGCTTCCACGTGTACTGCTACAACCTGCAGCCGCACGTGCAGATCGACTACGCCACCGGCCGCAACCAGGCATCCGGAGACTAGTGCCGACCAAGCTGCCCCAAAACCTAAACTGATCCGTTTTCCTCCGTCCCCAAGGGATCAAAAAGGGCCGCCCTGGATTGTCCAGAGCGGCCCTTGCATCGGCATATATATTGCAGGCAACGCCACACGCTACTTGGCGCGACCCTCCTCATAGCGCTCGACCAGCTTGGCCTGAACGTCATAGGGAACCTGCTCATAGCCTGCGGGCTTCATGGTAAAGTCACCCGTGCCGCGCGTGATGGAGCGCAGGCGCGTCGAGTAATCTGTCAGCTCGGCCAGCGGCGCCTGGGCAATGACCACGGTGTCTCCGCGCTCATCGGTCTCCATGCCCGTCACGCGACCGCGCGATGCCGAGATGTCGCCCATCACAGCGCCGGCGTAGCTCTCGGGGATGGTCACCGTGATTTCCTCGATGGGCTCCAGCACCACCGGGTCGGCATCGGCACATGCCTTGCGCAGGCCGATGCGAGCTGCCGCGCGGAACGCCATCTCGTTGGAGTCGACGCTGTGATACGAGCCGTCGTACACAGCCACGCGAATGCCCGTGAGCGGGTAGCCGGCAATGATGCCGTCCTTCATGGTCTCCTGGACACCCTTGTCCACGGCGGGGATCAGCGAGCGCGGAATACGGCCGCCCACGACCTCGTCCACAAACTCATAGCCATCGCTCGTGCCGTCGGGCCCAATGAGCGGCTCCACGCGCAGCCAGCAGTCGCCGTACTGACCGGCGCCGCCGGTCTGCTTCTTATGGCGGCCCTGGGCACTTGCCGTACGGCGAATGGTCTCGCGATACGGAATGCGGATCGGCACGCTCTTGGCCACGACTTTGGTGCGATCCTCCAAACGGTTGAGCAGCACCGAAACCTGCGCCTCACCAACGGCGGAGATAATGGTCTGGCCGGTCTCCTCGTCGCGGTCGATGCTCATGGTCGGATCGGCCTTGCAGGCCTTCTCGATAAACGTGTAGAGCTTCTCTTCGTCGCCGCGATTCTCGGCCTCGATGGCAATGCGGTACTGCGAGTTGGGGAACTTAAACGCCGCGGCCTCGACCTTACCGGTAATCGAGAGCGTGTCGCCCGTCTCGGCAGCCAGCTTGGGCGCCACGATGATGTCGCCGGCATAGGCGTGACCGACCTCGGTCATATCGCGGCCGCACATCACATACAGGTGAGCCAGACGGTCGCCCTTGCGGGTACGCGCGTTGATCAGCTCAAGACCCGGCTCAAGCGTACCCGTCAGCACCTTGATAAAGCTGATGCGACCCTGCTGCGGATCGGCCAGGGTCTTAAACACAAACGCCACCGGACGGTCATCGTCGCTCGAGATTTTGAGCGAATCACCGTCGATGAGCGGCATCTCGCCGTAGTCGGTCGGCGCCGGAAAGTACGTCGCGATGTCGTCCATCAGCGAGTTGACGCCCTGCTCCTTAATGCAATCGCCCGCAAAGACCGGCACAAAGATGCGCTCGGCGATCGCCTTCGACAGCAGGCCCTCAAGCTCCTCCTGCGTCAGCGTCTCCTCGCCTTCCAGGTACTTCATCATCAGCTCATCGTCGGCCTCGGCCACCAACTCGCACAGATGGTCATGGGCCTCCTCGGCCTGGGCACGATACTCCTCGGGAATCTCCGACTCAACGGCTTCGGTGCCGTTGCAATGGCGCGCCTTCATGCGCACCAGGTCGATGATGCCGTCAAAGTCCTCGCCCTCGCCCCAGGGAAGGGTCACGGCGCCCAGGCGCGTGCCAAAGCGCTCTTGCAGCAGGTCCATCGTGGTCGCAAAGCTGGCCTCGGAGCGCGACAGGCGGTTTACGAACACCGCACGCGCCAGACGCAGGTCCTCGGCGGCATACCAGAGCTTAACCGTCGTAGGCTGTGGGCCGGCCTCGGCGTCGACCACAAACAGAGCCGTCTCGCAGACGCTCATCGCAGCAAAGGCATCGCCGATAAAATCGGGATAGCACGGGGCATCGAGCACGTTGATGCGGGCGCCCTTCCAGTCGATCGGTGCGATGGTCGTCGAGATGGAGAATGAGCGCTTGACCTCTTCGGGGTCATAGTCGAGCGTGGGCTTGGTGCCGTCGTGGCCGCCCAGGCGAGCGGTCTTACCAGAAAGGTGGAGCATGGCCTCGGCGAGTGAAGTCTTGCCCACCCCGCCTTGGCCTACGAGCACCACGTTCCTTACGTTGCCGGTCTTGGGAGCACCCATGATGACCTCCTTGCAGGGTCGCGCGCGATGCGCGACGCCAACGGGGAGAGTTCGCGGTCGATGCCGTCCCGGGAGCAGCATGGTCGGCAGCCGAGCCGACTCACCCTCCAAATGTCCTATGCCACCACCCTACCCTTGCAGTCGCCTGTCCATGCACACCTTTCGGCGCACGTATGGATACAGGCGGCGAGAGGAGGATGCGAGCTTGCGAGGCGATTATTGAACCCCGCGGATGCAAAAACCGCCGCAGATCATAAGACCTGCGGCGGTTTCGCCTCAATAAACAGTTGAATAAATAGCTGAGCCTATCCCTCGATACGGCTCAAGAACTCACGGGTACGCTGCTCGCGCGGATGGTCGATAACCTGCTCGGCAGGCCCCTCCTCGACAATACGACCGCCGTCCATAAAGACCACGCGGTCGGCAACGTCGCGGGCAAACTGCATCGCGTGCGTCACAATCACCATCGTCATATTCTGCGCAGCAAGGTCTTTAATGACACGCAGCACCTCGGCCGTCAGCTCGGGATCGAGCGCCGAAGTCGGCTCGTCAAAGAACAAGATTTCCGGGTCGAGCGCCAGGGCGCGGGCAATACTCACGCGCTGCTGCTGACCGCCCGAAAGCTCACACGGAACCTTGTTCTCGTTGCCCGTCAGCCCCATTTGCGCAATCAGCTCGTGAGCGCGGGCTTCCGCCTGCTCGCGCGGACGCTTAAGCACGCGAATCGGCGCATCGGTGATGTTTTTCATCACGGTATAATGCGGGAACAGATTATAGTTCTGGAACACCAGACCAAAACGCGAACGCGCTTGCTTGGGAACATCTCCCTTCGCATATATCGCACCCGATCCCGCATCCGTCGCAACCGCAAGGTCGCCAAACGAAAGTGAGCCGCCGTCGAGCGTCTCGAGCAGCGTGGCGCAGCGCAGCAGCGTGGACTTACCGCCGCCTGAAGGTCCGATAATCGCCACGACCTCGCCGCGCTTGACCTCGAGTGAAATATCCTTGAGCACCTCATTGCCGCCAAACGCCTTGCGCGCGCTCGTTATATTCATTACCGAATTAATCATGGTAGTAATCCAATTTTTTCTCGGCAGCGCCCAGCAGCATCTCGACCACAAAGTTGAAAACCCAGTAGATCAGCGCCGCAATCGCAAACGGTACCATGCTCACCTGCGAGGCAACCAGGGCCTTGGCGGTCGAGAACATCTCGCCCACGCCAATGGCAAACGCCAGCGACGTGTCCTTGACCAGCGTGATGATCTCGTTGCCCATCGCCGGCAGAATACGCTTGGCGACCTGCGGCATCACGATATACAGAAACGTCTGCATGCGCGAATAGCCCAGCACCTCGGCTGCCTCGTATTGACCACGCGGAATGGACTGCAAACCCGAGCGATAGATCTCGGCAAAGTAGCCGGCGTAGTTGATGATGAACGCCACGACGCATGCCGTCCATTTGGAATCGGGCGTGAGCGAGATGCCGAACACGTAGTACGGAGCAAAGTAGATGGCGAACATCTGTAGCATGAGCGGCGTGCCACGCATCACCGAAATATAGATACGCGCGATCCAGCGAAGCGGCGCAATTTTGCTCATGCGCATGAACGCCACGGGGATTCCCAGCGGAATCGACCCCAACAGCGTCAGCACAAACAACTGCAAACTGACCAAGAAACCCTGGCCGAGCATCTGCATCATGACCTGAATAGACATTACTTGAGCACCCAATTATCGAAAGATAGACCATAGCTTGAATACTTGTCGCAGAGATCCTTAACCGTACCGTCATCGTAGAGTGCCTTGAGCGACTCGGCTACAGCATTGGCCGACTTGGTGTCGCCCTTCTTAAAGCCAACGGCGTAGTGCTCGCTGGACAGCGGCTCATCAAGCTGCGTATAGGCATCGGGCTTGGCGGCAAGCTGATACTGGGCAATCGAAAGATCGCACGCCACGGCATCGACCGCGCCGCTCTCGAGCTGCATAAAGGCCGTGTTGTACTCGCCGATCGTGTCGAGCGTGGCAAACGTCGCCGCCAAATCCTTCTGGTCACCCTCGAGTACATCCTGCGCAGCGGAATCGGTCTGGGTAATCACGGTCTTGCCGGCAAGATCGTCCCAGCCCTTGATGCCCGCATCCTTCTTGACCACCAGCACCTGCTCGTTGAGCATGTACGGCTCGGAGAACGTGTAGTCGTCCTCACGGCCCTCCATGGTAAAGCCGTTCCAGATGCAGTTGATGGCGCCCGAGTTAAGCAGCGTGTCCTTGGCATCCCAATCGATGGCCTCGTATTTGACCTCCCAGCCCTGCTTATCGGCAACAGCCTTGGCAAGATCGAGATCAAAGCCGGTGTACTCGCCATCGTCGCCCACAAAGCCGTACGGAGGATAGGACTTATCAAAGCCCACCACGAGCTTCTTGGACTCCGCAGCGCCCTTCACATCCTTGGCCGCGGCAGAGCCAGCAGCGGAGCCCTTGCCGGCACCACCGCCGCAACCGACAAGACCAAGGCCAAGCACCGT
>CABULX010000127.1 GCA_902492545.1 uncultured Collinsella sp.
TGCGACTAGAATCTTCTGTCTCGATCTGTAACATCTAGCGGGCTAAATCGTCTCTACCTGTTACAGATTTAGACAAACTGCAGAAGCTGACCGAACAATCTCGATCTGTAACATCAGGCCCGGTTTTGGCTGCCTACCTGTTACAGATCGAGACAAACCGCCCCCAACCGCCACAAAGGTGCCTGTCCCCTTTGTGGTGATTGGCAGGCGGGTATCAAAAAGTGTCAGACGGGGCGGCTGTCGAGCACCTGCGTGCGAAAAGAAGTATCGGCCTGCGTCGCTGTCGTTGAGCGAGGCCCTATTTGCGGGGATACTGAAACCACGACAAACAGCGTGCGAAGGGATTGATACATGGCTTTCCGCAATGACTTCCTGTGGGGCGGCGCGACAGCTGCCAACCAGTGCGAGGGCGCCTATAACGTGGACGGCCGCGGCCTTGCCAACGTGGACGTGGCTCCGCACGGCCCCGAGCGCTATGCGGTGGTCTCCGGCCAGCGTAAAATGCTCGACTTCGAGGACGGCTATTACTATCCCGCGCAGACCAGCATCGATTTCTATCACCATTACAAGGAGGACATCGCCCTCTTTGCCGAGATGGGCTTTAAGACCTTCCGCATGAGCCTGGCGTGGACCCGCATCTTCCCCAACGGCGACGAGACCGAGCCCAACGAGGCTGGCCTGGCCTTCTACGAGGACGTGTTCCGCGAGTGTCAGGCGCACGGCATCGAGCCACTCGTGACCATCACGCACTTCGACTGCCCGATTCACCTCATCAAGGAGTACGGCGGCTGGCGCAACCGCAAGCTCATCGACTTCTACAAGAACCTCGCGACCACGATCTTCACCCGCTACAAGGGCCTGGTGAAGTACTGGCTTACCTTCAACGAGATCAATATGATTCTGCACCTGCCGTTTATGGGTGCCGGTCTGGTCTTTGAGGAAGGCGAGAACAAGGAGGCCGTCGAGTACCTGGCCGCCCACAACGAGCTCGTCGCCAGCGCTTGGGCAACCAAGATTGCCCACGAGATCGACCCCGAGGTCAAGATCGGCTGCATGCTCGCCGCAGGTAGCTACTACCCCTACAGCTGCCGTCCGGGCGATGTGCGCCAGGCGCAGCTCGATAACCAGGACAATTACTTCTTCGTCGACGTTCAGAGCCGTGGCTACTACCCGGCCTATGCCGTCAAGAAGCTCGAGCGTCTTGGCATCGATGTGGGCATGACCGACGAGGACCGCGAGATCCTGGCCGCCAACACCGTCGATTTCATCAGCTTTAGCTACTACAGCACCCGTTGCTCCGCCGGTGCCGATAACCCCGATGTCGAGCGCACCCAGGGCAACGCCTTCGCCGGCGCCAAGAACCCCTACCTGCAGGAGAGCCAGTGGGGCTGGGCCATCGATCCGCTGGGCTTCCGTATTACGCTCAACGATCTGTACGACCGTTATCAGAAGCCGCTGTTTGTGGTCGAGAACGGCCTGGGCGCCAAGGATGTTGTCGAGGAGGATGGCTCCATCAACGACGACTACCGTATCGACTACCTGCGCCAGCATATCGCCGCGATGCGCGATGCGGTGACCGAGGACGGCGTTGACCTGCTGGGCTACACCACCTGGGGCCCGATCGACCTGGTATCCGCCGGTACGGGCGAGATGTCCAAGCGCTACGGCTTTATCTATGTGGACCGCGATGATGCGGGCAACGGCACCCTCAAGCGCTCCAAAAAGAAGAGCTTCGACTGGTACAAGAAAGTTATTGCTTCTAATGGTGAGGACCTGTCCTAAGGAAGTTGAGACACTCAACTTCAGGGTCTCCTAACCAAGGCGCCCGGCGAGCAGTTAATGCTTGCCGGGCGCGTTCGCATCGGGATGCCTATCAAGGAAGCGGCGTTGCGCGCGTCCCTTCTGGTCCATGCGGCTCAAAATCGCGGCGTGATGTGGACGACTGGGGTCGAATTAGCAGCATTTCGAGTCTGACTTTGATATCGAGATTGGTTCTTTATTAAAATGGAATTCCAGACAATTGAGCGGCCGGGGGTTAACCATGAGGGGCATGGGAGACACAACCGCATATCTGCGTCGGGGCATTCGGGAGATTATATGCCTGGCGCTGTTCTTCTTCACGTTTTTGGCGTGCGAGTATCTCTTTGATGTGCGCATAGCCGAGTTCGTGCCATCGAGTGAGGTCGTCATCTACGAGAGCATCGTTGTCGGCGCGAGCGTGATTGGCTTTTTCGTGCGCCCATTTCTGTACTATCGCCTTCCCCAGACGATCGATGCGACGAGCGATATTACAGGCGTGCTGTTGGTATCGGCGTTGCTGCTGATGATTACGGCAGTGCGGTTTGAGGTAGTAATTGCCGGCGGCCTGGTGGCGTGCTGCGCCCTGGGCTATTGCGGATCGACCGCCCATGCCAATCTTGCGCGGCGTTTTGCGCAGACGCCCTGCCTGGCGCGCGCCGCCGCACTTTCCTATGCCATGGGCGTTCTGGTACAGGTGATCAACCACATGGTGATGCCTGTCGGTATTCCCCAGCAGGCTGTTCTGGTCGTCTGTGCGATCGCGCAGGTGGCGTTGCTCCACGGTGCCCGACGCGCCAAGCTGCGCGACGAGTCCGACCCCAACTTTGAACCCAGTGCTGCCGGGCTTTCGGTAGATGCTCTGGAATATGGCGCCAAGTGGCATGACGATCCCGAGGCAAAGGCGGCATTCCGTCGCGCCGTAGTTCGCCTGACCGTGGCGACGGCGTATCTTTCCAGCGTATTCGCCGCTCTCAACGCGGGCTTCACGACCTTGCATGCTGTCGGAGCCGTCGATTTGGGCGATTGGCCGCGCCTGCTGCTTGTCGTGAGCTCGTTGGTCGCTGGCGCACTATTTGACCTGCACGGCCGCTCGTATATGAATATCGGCATGACATGTGCCGCCATACTGTCCACGCTTTCGTTCTTTGTGCTCATCGTCGACGGCAATGGTGGCAACGAGCTCGCTGCCACGATCATTTTTTATCTGGGCTCGGGCTTTTTCGTGGTGTTCTTTACCACAAAATATGCCGCCGTCTCGCTCTATGCGCGCTGGTCATATTTTTGGCCGTGCATGGGTCGCGTCGTCAACAACGTGTGCTCGATGCTCGTGACGGCGCCGGCGGTGGCGATTATCTCGAGTCAAAACGTGCTGGCTGCGGTCGGTGCGGCGCTCGTGATGTTTGTGGGCATTGCGATTACGCTGCTGGGGCAGTTGGGGCAACGAACCGATGATGCCGTGATGCAGGATGGCCTGCCGCTTGCCACCGACGATCTTGGTGGGGATCTTGCGCCCACATGCTTCGACCCCGAGCCCGTGGAGGCAGCGGAGCTCACGTCCGATGAACGCCTTTGATGCCTTCGTCGCCACCTTTGGGCTTACAGAGCGCGAGCGCGATATTCTTGAGGTCTTGGTCGTTTCGGACCAGAGCGTTCAGGACATCGCCACAACGCTCTTTCTTTCGCGCTCCACGCTCTACCGCCACATTTCCTCGATCAACAAAAAGGCCGGTACCGCCTCGCGTGTGGCCCTTATCAACTTCTTCTGGTCTTGGACGCCCAAGGACTAGCGTATGAGCCGCCGCCCAGTTCCTTACTCTAACGGGGGGATGTGGCCTCAAAGCACGCCCACATCGACGCCTCGCCTGCGCTAAACTGAAGAGCACGTACGCAATTACGAGAGGAGCCCGCATGGAGGCTTACAAGCAAGAGTTCATCAAGTTTATGGTTGAGTCCGACGTTCTTAAGTTCGGCAGCTTTACGCTCAAGAGCGGCCGTCAGTCCCCGTTCTTTATGAACGCCGGCGCTTACGTGACGGGCTATCAGCTCAAGAAGCTGGGCGAGTATTACGCCCAGGCCATCCACGATAACTTTGGCGACGACTTTGACGTCCTGTTTGGGCCGGCCTACAAGGGTATTCCGCTGGCCGTCGTGACCGCAATTGCCTACCACGAGCTGTACGGCAAGGAGGTCAAGTACTGCTGCGACCGCAAGGAGGCCAAGGACCACGGTGCCGATAAGGGCAACCTGCTGGGTTATGAGCCCAAGGACGGCGACCGTGTGGTCATGGTCGAGGACGTCACCACCAGCGGCAAGTCCATCGACGAGACCTATCCCAAGGTTAAGGCTGCTGCCGATGTCGAGATCAAGGGCCTGATCGTGTCCCTCAACCGCATGGAGGTCGGCAAGGGTGGCGTGACTACCGCGCAGAAGGAGATCGAGGCCAAGTACGGTTTCCCCGTCGCGAGCATCGTCTCCATGGCCGAGGTCGTCGAGACCCTCTACAACCACGAGATCGACGGCAAGGTCGTCATCGATGACGAGCTCAAGACCGCCATCGACGCCTACTACGAGCAGTACGGAGCTCGGGAGTAGTAGTTACGCGGGTTTACCAACCCGCGTAACGGCTCGACGCTGCGCGGGCCGCATTTGGACAATCTGACGTTCAACTTCAAGGGCGCGACCAGAAGGTCAGCGCCCTTTCGTTTCACGTCACCTTGTCTCAAATGCGACCCGCTCGCTGGCGTTGCCAAAACATCGGTGTTGCCGTAGTAGTCATTGGGGACGTTCTTGTTTGACCAGTCGTTTAAGAACGTCCCCAATGACTAGTCAGAAATGAGCGTGGATAGTCTCCCGTTTTGGCCTGTGTGCGGGCTCAAAGTGGGAGATTATCCACGCTCGTTAGATAGGCGTCCGAAAATCCACGCTCATTCGGTTGGCGCAGGGACAAGCTGCTTTCCGCCATGGTGCCACATGTGAGCCCGGCCTTCTGCGTCAGATTCTAATAACGAGTTTACGGAATAAATAGTTATTAGAGCTGAAAAGGCCGACCTAATGACGAGAAGTCGTTATTAGGTCGGCCGTTAGTCATTGGGGACGTTCTTAAATGACTACTTGAGCCCGGGGAGGCGGGTGTAGGGGAATGAGCGCTCTAGGAATTCGGCACAGCGGGCGTAGTCTTTGGCGAAGTAGCTGCTGTAGAGCGAATCGAGCACGTATTGCATGGCGATGTGGCTCGCGAACTGCGTGATGCGATGCGTCATGCTCTCGTGGTCACTCACCGTAAGGTAGGCGGCAAAGCCGGGGTGAATGCGAGCGCAATAAGGCGTGCCGATGACGATGACCGGGACATGCCGGCTGCTGAGGATCGGCAAGATGTCTTTGAGGTTGGGGGCAAGGCCGCTGTAGGAGATGACGATCGCCACATGGTCAGTGCCCGAGGCGAGCGCCGTTCGCACCTGGGCCTCGACACCGTCGTGGCACGTTGCGCTTTTACCGGCGGAGAGCAGGCGATCGCGGAACATTCCCGCTGGATAGAGGTTGTGCGAGCCTGTGTAGATGTCGACCTGTCGGGCGTTCGCGATGAGCTTGGCGGCGTGGTCAAGCTGCGTGGGGTCGAGCAGCTCCTGCGTTTCGGCCAGCGTGGTCTGGTAGAGCCCCTCCATGCGCTCCATAACCTGCGCAGGCGATACTCGGCTTATCGACCCGCGATGCAAAGGAGATGCTCGTCCCACGAGCACTACCGGGAAGGGCATGCGATTCGAGCCCTCGCCTTAGTATTTTGGTCATTTAGCACTATAATCACCATAGGCATGCGCATAACGTTGCGCTTAATCAAGAGGAGAAA
>CABULX010000128.1 GCA_902492545.1 uncultured Collinsella sp.
CGATCATCTACGTCGACTTTAACCTGCAGCGCATGACCGATAAGGTTCGCCAGATCTGCCGTGCCACGCGTCACATGGTCAAGGCCGACATCTCGCTGCCCCAGGAGCTCGTCGGTACGGTTGAGGCCGAGGCCGAAGCTGTTTACCAGGTGCTGGGCTCGTCGCTTTCTGCGCTCGTCACCAACGACATGTCCATCATCTGCAACCTGGCCGTCGAGGACGAGCCGGTGCACGCCGCCTATGAGAAGTTCTTCCGTACCTTCAACCGCATGGATGCCGGCGAGTTTATGGATGACGATAGCAACTACGACGACCTGCGCCGCGCCATCATGGTTTCGCGCTACCTCGATCGCATCGCCTCGATTTCTATCGATGCCGCCTGCCGTCTGACCTTCCTTTTGACCGGCCAGCGTATGAATGCCGGCGATATCGCCCGTACGGACGAGGACGAGCTTGAGAGCATGCGCGTACCTTCGGGTGAGGGCGTCATCATGAGGCCCGCTGTCGATGCGCGCTACGTTGCCAAGGTGCCCGCTCACGAGGTGAGCGAGGGTCTTCGCTACCTGCTCGAGCACCTCGAGGACGAGGACGATACCGAGGATGACGAGGAGTAGGGTAGCTCCGTTCGTCGAAAGATTGTAAATACCTAAGTGAGCGCGGCCTTGCACATGCAGGGGCGCGCTCTTGCGTTAGCATGGGACTACTTGTATGGCTGTTAGCGGAGGCGATTGGCAATGGATAATTATTTGGACTTGATGCGCGCTCGCCGCGAGCAGATTCTCGAACGCTTTTATGCCGCACTCGATCGCGCAGGCCGTTCTCACGATGCCGCACGTCTGATTGCCGTCTCCAAGACCGTTGGCGTCGATGAGACCGTTGCCGCCATTCAGGCAGGGTATCGTCATTTTGCCGAGAACCGTCCGCAGGAGCTTGTTCGCAAGCTTGCGGGCTTGGCTGAACATCCAGAGCTGCCTGCGGTGCGTTTTGACATGATTGGCAACCTTCAGACTAACAAGATCAATGCGGTGTTGGGTTCGGCCGAGCTGATTCATTCGGTGGGATCGCTGCATTTGGCGCAGGCTGTTTCGAGTCGCGCGGCCCGTAAGATTGAGGCAGGTGAGCTCGCCGGCCCCCAGCGTGTGCTCATTGAGGTCAATGTGAGTGGTGAGGAGTCGAAGGGAGGCTTTTCGCCCGATGAGATTCGCGCCGCCGCGGGTGAGCTTGCGGAACTTGAGGGAATTTGCGTGCAGGGGCTTATGACTATGGCGCCCCGGGGGAATAAGGATGTGGCACGCCGCACCTTTGCGGGGCTTCGTGAGCTGAGGGATGAGCTGGAGGCGGCGCATCCCGATTTGAACCTGCCTGAGCTTTCCTGCGGTATGAGCGAGGACTTTGAGTCTGCCCTTGAGGAGGGCTCTACGCTCGTTCGCCTGGGCAGGGTAGTATTTAGCCCGGAGTTTGCAGTAAAATAAGGCTCTGAAGTGCGCACTGATTATCGGGGCGCCTGCACTAAACCGCGAGAGGACACAACCATGGGCTTCCTTGACGAGATTAAAAATAAGATGCACCTGGGCGGCCAGCAGGGTTACGACCAGGGTTATGGCCAGGACGACGACTACGGCTACGATGACGGCTATGACGATGGCTATCAGGGCAACGGCTACAGCGGTGCTTCGGGCGAGGGCTTCTACACCCAAGACGAGCCGAGCAACGGCCTGCTTGGTCAGACGCGCCGCGGTGAAGCTGAGTCGGTTGCCGTGTATACGCGCTCCGGTCAGCTGGTCGGCGATGACTCCCGCCATGCCACGACGTATAACCCGCCTTCGCGCTCGCAGGACAGTGTTGCGAGCGGTTATCGTCCTGGTGCCTATGACACGCCGTCGAGCTACGCCGAGAACACCCGCGCCCGTGCCGCCGCTGCACCCGCGCCTGCACCGAGCGATGCCTCGGCCTATGCGAGCAATATCATCAACGCCACGCCGCAGCTGCCGGCCTATGTCCTGCGCCCCGAGAGCTATGACGACGTGGAGACTGTGGTGCGCCGCGTTCGCACCAAGCAGCCTGTCGCACTGATTTTTGTGGGCGTACGCACCGAAGTTGCCAAGCGCGTCTTGGACTTCTCTTACGGCTTTGCCTGCGGTCTGGGCGCCACGGTCAAGGAGGTAGGCGACCGCGTGTTCATGGTGCTGCCCGCCGGTTGCGAGGTCAAAGATTCCGATCTCAAGAAGCTTCGTGCGGACGGCTACCTTAAGTAAAGACAAGACGAGGAGATTCCCATCAACATCTACACTATCGTCCAGCTGGTCAACACGCTGTTCAACTTCTATTCCACGCTCATTGTCGTCTACTGCTTTATGACGTGGATTCCCATGAAGCAGGGTGGTTTGCTTCAGGATATTGCCGCGGTGCTTGATAGCGTGTGCGGTCCGTGGCTTAACCTGTTCCGTCGTTTCATCCCGCCGATGGGCGGTATCGATTTTTCGCCGGTCGTTGCGATTATTGCGTTGCAGTTGGTGCAGAGGCTGGTTCTGCAGCTTCTTATAGGTATACTCGTGTAGAACTGACTTAGTAACTTACGTCGGGCGTGTAGCGCCGAGGCGATGAAAAAGGAGACTTGTTATGGCTATTACCCCTGCAGACATCCAGGCTCAGACTTTCTCTGAGGCCAAGCGTGGCTACGATCCTGCTGAGGTCGACGTCTTCTTGGAGACGCTGTCCTCCGAGGTTGACGCTATGCTCGCTAAGATCGTTGACCTTAAGGGTCGTCTGACTGCTACCGAGCAGCAGCTTGCCGATGCACAGGCTCAGCTTGCCCAGGCTCAGGATACCGCCGACCAGGCCGTTCCTGCCGCCCCCGTGGCTGCTCCCGCCCCTGACTTCTCCGCTCAGGAGCGCCAGATTTCCGCTGCCCTGATCGCTGCCCAGCAGACCGCTGAGACCATCGTCAACGATGCCAATGAGAACGCTGAGCGCATCCGCAACGAGGCTGACGCCAAGGCACGCGAGGTTATCCGCCAGGCTCTGACCGAAAAGCAGGCTGAGCTCGAGGAGATCGATCGTCTCAAGGCTTCTCGTGAGGAGTTCAAGGCCGAGTATCTCAAGCTCATCCAGCACTTCATGGACGATGCCCAGAACTCCTTCCCGGCCGACCTCATGGCCTCCACGCCGGTCGGTTCTGCCGCTTCTCCTGCAGTGACTGTTCCCGCCGAGCCGCTGCCCGTCGCTGACCCGGTTGTCCCCGTGGCCGATCCCTTTGCCCCGATTGACAACTTCGCTGCCGACGACTTGGACTAACATTCGGCCTACAATTTAGTGCCTAGAAAGGACCCGCAGCTTGCGGGTCCTTTTTTATGACTATGCAAGGGTGCGCATCATAAAAAACCGAGCCCTGCACATAGTGGCGCAGAACTCGGCGATCGCGTCGAAAATGTTGGTGTAAGGGTGACGCCCTAGCGCCCGTTTAACGAAGAACGGCCTTCGTCCTAGAATCTGAAATCACCACAACAACAGGTTCTAGGAAAGGACGAAGACCGCTATGGAAATCTTATCAGACCCGACGCCGGACATGCTCGCCATGCCCCGTTTCGACGACGGCGCCATCGACATGCAGGAGCTGCTCAGGCGTCTCGCCGAGCAGGTCGTGAACGCCGTGATGGACGCCGAGGCCGACCAGCTCTGCGGTGGCGGGGGGAACAGCCGAAACGGCTACCGCGAGAGGTCGCTCGCCACCTGCGTCGGCACGCTGACGCTGCGCATCCCCAAGCTGCGCTCCGGCAGCTTCTTCCCTGAGGACGTGCTCGAGCGCTACCAGCGCGTCGACCGCGCGCTCGTGGCCGCCGTGGCCGAGATGTACGCCACGGGCACCAGCACCCGCAAGGTGCAGAGGGTGGCCGAGAAGATGGGCGTCTCCAGACTCTCGAAGGACCAGGTGAGCGCCATCGCCTCGAGCCTGGACGCAGACATCGAGGACCTGTGCGCAAGGCCGCTCGGCGGCTCGCCGGTGCCCTACGTCTGGCTCGACGCGACCTACGTCAAGTGCCGCCGCGAGGGGCGCGTCGCCTCCACCGCCGTGGTCACCGCCATCGGCTGCGATGCGGGCGGCTGGAGGCGCGTCCTGGGCGTCGACGTGGTCGACACCGAGTCCTACGACTCGTGGCTCGCCTTCCTGCGGGCTATCCGCTCGCGCGGGGCGGCGGGCGTGCGGCTCGTCGTCTCGGACGCCCACCCGGGGCTCGTCCGGGCGCTCGGCGAGGTCTTCCAGGGCGCCGCGTGGCAGCGCTGCGCGGTCCACCTCATGCGCGACTGCATGCGCGAGGCCGGCTCCTGGCAGCTCAGGCGCCGCGTGGGCAGGATCGTGTCGCAGGTGTTCCGCGGGCGCGACGCCGCCACCGTGACGGCCATGTACCACGCGGCGTGCGACATGCTGGAGGGGTGCTGCCCCAGGGCGGCGGCGGTGCTGGAGGAGGCCGAGCCCGACGCGCTGGCCTACCTCGACTTCCCGCCGACCCACTGGAAGCGCCTGCGCACCAACAACGTGCAGGAGAGGACCAACCGGGAGATAAAGCGCAGGTCGCGCGTCGTGCAGGTGTTCCCCTCCACGGGCTCGCTGGTGCGGCTCGCGGGCGCGGTCATGTGCGAGCAGGACGAGATATGGCAGGAGTCCAGGTACTTCTCGGAGGTGAGGATGAACGAGCTCTACGATGACGGTCGCACTCGGGGAATCGACGGTCCCGTCGATTGGGCGCGGCTTGAGGCGGAGGCCAGGAAGATGCTCGAGTCCGGCCTCGAGCTTGCGGACAGGGTCGAGGCGGCATAGGATATCAACCGTATTCCAGATTCTAGGACGCCGGGCCGACTCGCTTCGGATGGGGCTCTACACCAACTTTCTCGACACTACCAACTCGGCGAACGGGTGAGCGGTCAAGGATAGGTTTTAAGGCATGTCCCAAAAATCTACTTGAGGAGGAAGTCGGAGAGGGGAATGGTGCGGGCCTCGCGATGCTCGGGATCGGCGATGTGGTCGGCAGGATAGCCACAGACGAGCATGTGATAGGGATAGACGCCCTTGGGCAGATTGAACTGCTCCTGCGCCACCTCAGGCTTAAAATGGCATACCCAGCACGTTCCCAGGCCCTGCTCGGTGGCCTCCATCATCATCTGATCACACACGATTGAGGTGTCGATTTCACTAGAATTCATCTGGTCATACGGGCGCACCCAAGCATCACCGGTAACGCTGCAAATAAGGAAGACAAGCGGAGCGCCAAAGATAGACTCATCACGAGCAAACCGAGGCTGACAAGCAGCTGCCTTCTCCAGAAGCTCAGGCGTATCCAACACCATCACACGGGTTGGATGATTATTACAAGCAGAAGGAGCAATACGCCCAGCCTCAACAATGGCATCCACCACAGCCTGCTCCACAGCCCGATCTTCAAACTCACGACAAGAATACCGACCCCGAGCCAGATCCAAATAAGACATACGAGCCCTCCAACGGTAGCGCGCAGAGATGTGGTGTAAGAGGCGGGGCATGCCCCGCCTCTTCTCTTTCTTGAAAGGGAGGGGACACCGCCTAGAATTCGTCGTTGGAGTAATGAAGGT
>CABULX010000129.1 GCA_902492545.1 uncultured Collinsella sp.
AGGGGCATAAAGCAGTTGAGCGAAAACGGTTTGCCCCTTTGCCGTTCGCTCGAGGATCATGTCCCCCTTTTCCGCGGAAACCCCGGCAGTTGCGAAGAGCTGCCGGGGTTTCTGTCGTTTGTGAGGCTAAGTCGGTACGCAGCGATCGAGACCTTGAGCCGCAAACCCACCGTGCGCAATGCGCACCGCCGCCAACTTGTGAGCGCGGCAACGCCTTCCCTGCCAAGCCCCGCGCTATACTCATCCGCATGGATATCAAAACACGCAACATAGCAACGCCCGCCGCGGACGCACCAGCAACGGCAGCGCCCACCCCCGTCGTGGGCCGCTTTGCCCCGTCGCCCTCGGGCCGCATGCACCTGGGCAACGTGTTCAGCTGCCTGTGCGCATGGCTTTCGGCCCGCAGCCAGGGCGGCAGCATCGTGTTACGCATTGAGGACCTGGACGATCGCTGCAAGCGCCCCGAACTTGCCACTCAATTGATTGACGACCTGGCCTGGCTGGGGCTGGAGTGGGACGAAGGCCCCTACTACCAGCACGACCGCCTGGACTTGTACGAGGACGCCCTGCGCCAGTTGCAATACGCCGGCCTCACCTATCCCTGCTTTTGCACGCGCGCCGAGCTCCACGCCGCGAGCGCACCGCACGCGAGCGACGGCACGCCCATCTACCGTGGCGCCTGCCGAAGTCTTTCGGCCGAGGAGGTGGCCCGTCGCAGCGCCCTGCGCGCCCCGGCCACACGTCTGTGCGTGCCCACCGTCGACGACCTCGCAGACGACGTGATCGAATTTGTGGATCGCACGTACGGCGCCCAATGCGAAGCACTCGCCACCGAGTGCGGCGACTTTTTGGTGCGCCGCAGCGACGGCGTGTTTGCCTATCAGCTAGCCGTGGTGGTCGACGACGCTGCCATGGGCGTCACCGAGGTCGTGCGCGGATGCGACCTGCTGGGGTCCACGCCGCGCCAGATCTATCTGCAGCACCTGTTGGGACTGCCCACGCCGCACTACGCACATATTCCGCTGCTCATGGCACCGGACGGCCGCCGCCTTTCCAAACGAGACCGCGATCTGGACCTGGGCGAACTCCGCGCCCGCTTTGGCACGCCCGAAGCGCTGCTGGGCTGGCTCGCCGGACAAACAGGCATCGCACCGGGCACCACGCCGCGCTCTGCCGAGCAGCTGGTCGAGCATTTTAGCTGGGATGTTATCCGCAAGCACAGGGAAAACATCACCGTAACGGCTGAGTAATCAGGCACTCCACCCCTACGCAACATCCCAGGGCCGGAGTTCGTCACCCAGGCGAACGATGCAGTCGTAGAGCACGGTATGGCGCTCGGCCGGGTTGGCATCCCGATGAAAATGCCCGTAATACCAGCGTTTGTAGTCCATACGATCTTCCAGCTCATCGAAAAATGCCGTAAGTCGATCAACCGTGGGGCAATTCCAGCCGGGTGCCGGATAAAGCGTGGGCGAAAGCATGCGCGTAGAGCAGGTGTGGGTGATCACGTAGTCGACCTTCCAGCCCATGCTGTCGAGCTTTGCCCGCGCCTCCTCAAAGTTGCGCTCGTCCGGCAGCTCCTGCGGCCACCAGCTGGAATAGGGAATGCGGTATTCCTTGTCCACGCTCGTGGCGCCGCCCATGGTAAAAATCGTTGAGCCGTCGAGCTCAAAAACCTCGCCGCGCGTCAAGCGCCGTATGGGAGAGGTGTCCGACAGGCGCTGTGTCAACCCACCGTGCCACAGCTCCATGGGACGCTCCGCCCAGTGATCGAAACGCTCGTGGTTGCCGTCGACGAACAGCACGGTATAGGGGCGCGACTCCAGCCAAGAGATGTCGTCACATTCCTCGGCGGAGAAATCCCACGGAAAGCCAAAGTCGCCGGCAATGATGAGATAGTCGTCGCTCGTCAGGCTTTCCCCAAGATCCCAATCGCGCAGCTTTTGCATGTCGAGGCCGCCGTGAATATCGCCCGTCACATAGACCGTCATCGAATCACCACTTCCCTGTAAATCGCTAGCCCGCATTCTGCACGATCGCCAAGCAAACCGTTCCAGCCCTTCCGTCCCTTAGGGCTTACCCTTCGTTCTTCCATCCAAACGGGTCAAGTACCCAAAAACCAGATCGAGCACGCCGCCGGTCATCATGGCGCCGGCAAGGGCTATGCAAACGTGCAGGGAACTGGCACTTCGAAGCACGTCGAATGGCCCCAGAACAGCCAGCAGCGCGACCGCTGCGCCGGCCACGCACAGCGCAAGACACGGCCCCGCGTCCTTGACGCACTTCTTTGCGAGGTGCTTGGTGTTGTCACTCATCGATATTGAACTCCTTAGAGGATCGTTGTTCAGGTACGTGCCGCCGCGGCAGAGCCGGACGGCAGGGTAAGTGTCACATGTCGTGCGGACATCAATGGAGAAACCGCCTGCTCGACCAACCTTTGACGCCGTTTTGCACCGGCACCACATCCCCCGCTATCGAGGTCTAATACTTTTCCGCGAAGTGAACGGCTGTTTTTGGACCCCTGAAGCATCCACATTTTTCGGCGGTGAAATCGCAGAATTCTGGCATTAAAACCGCAGGAAACGGCAACCGGAAAGTGTCGATGCTCCGGGGGTCCGTTTTCACTCGTTCACTTCTCGGAAAAGTATTAGACCTCGCTGCTAGCTACCCAGAAGGACACCTCTCTCTTCCCTACTGCCACCCAAAAACTCATCCAACATTAATCTTGGCTCAAGAATCGCTTAATCTATAACCTGCACTATAGAGTTCGACCAAGGGCGGGGCGGCACCGCGCAACGCAGGCCGCCGAACACAACGCTCGCGCCCGGGTAGATCGCCCGGCGTCGCGCCCATCGAACGAAAGGACAGGTCATGGACGACCTCGAAAAAGTTGAAACCATCCGCACCAAGTGCAGCGTGAGCTACACCGATGCCAAGGCCGCACTCGACGCCGCCGACGGTAACGTTCTGGATGCCATCATTTGGCTCGAGTCGCAGGGCAAGACCCAGACCACGTCGGCGCACGCCGCCACCGAGTCCGCGCCAGTCGATGAGCCCTCTGCCGAGATGGTCGCCGCGCAGGCAGCCTACGAAAAGTCGAGCGAAAAGACCGACTTCTCCAAGAAGATGGACAGCGTGTGGGAGTACCTCAAAAAGCTCTTCCGCCTGAGCCTGGACACCAAGTTTATTGCCACGCGCCGCGACGCGATCATCCTCAACATTCCCATCCTGATCCCCATTGTCGCGCTGTTTGCCTGGGGCGCCACGATATGGCTGATGCTGCTTGGCCTGTTCTTTGGCATGCGCTACCGCATCGACAGCGACGGCGACGTGCCCGGCAGCATCAACAACCTTATGAATCACGCTGCCGATGCCGCGGACGACATCAAGCAAAATCTCAACGACGACAAGTAATCGCAGACGGGGGCACGCATGGCACGGATCCTGATCGTAGAGGACGAGGAGAAAATCGCCCGCTTTGTGACGCTCGAGCTGGAGCACGAGGGCTACCAGGTGGAGCACGCCGCCGACGGCCGCACCGCCGTGGACCTGGCGCTGGAGCGCGACTACGATCTGATTCTGCTCGATGTGCTGTTGCCGCAGCTCAACGGCATGGAGGTACTGCGACGCGTCCGCAAGCACAAGGATGTACCGGTGATCATGGTCACCGCGCGCGATGCCGTGATGGACAAGGTGGCCGGGCTCGATGCCGGCGCCGACGATTACCTGACCAAGCCGTTTGCGATTGAGGAGCTGTTCGCACGGATCCGCGTGGCGCTGAAGCGCTCGGAGGCCGTGCGGGCGGCTTCGGGCGTTGGCGGCGTTGGGGCGGACGTAGCGAGCGGCACGGGCGTCGGCGCCGCTGCGATACCCCCGGTCAGCGACTCGGCCCAGGCTTCCGCCTCGCCCTCCCCCGCTACGCTCACCGTTGGCTCAGTCGTGCTCGACCCCGACCGCCGCGAAGTCACGGTCGGCGGCTCGCCCATCGCGCTCACGGCCCGCGAGTTCGATGTCCTCGCCCTGCTTATGGCGCATGCCGAGACCGTGCTCACGCGCGAGCGCATCGCGCACGAAGCGCTGGGCTACGAATACGTGGGCGACACCAACAACGTCGACGTACACATCGCGCACCTGCGTGCCAAGATCGAGGACGCCGGCAGCGCCCGCATCATCCAGACCGTGCGCGGGGTGGGCTATGTCTGCCGTGCGTAACGCCGAGGCCAAGCGCGTCACCTCCATCGCCCGCGCCATCAACTGGGGCTATATGTGGCGCCGCCTGATGAGCTACGTCTGGCTCGATCTGTTGCTGTTGGTTATTGCGGCGGCGATCCTCGTCTATGGATACAACCAGACGCTGCCCGACGGCGCGTTTACCGCAGGATGGATCCCCAGCGCCACCGTTCACGGCATGACGCTGACGCCTGCGCGCGACTGGGACCCGGCGACGCTCATCTATACCGTCGAGCTTGCGCATACCACCAAGACCTTCCCCCTCGCGCAGGACCTCGTCACGCTATGGCCTCTCTACCTTGTCGTTGTGGGTTGGCAGGTCATCAGCGTGCTCAACATGCTCGGCGGCGCCCGCCGCGTGCGCCGCACCATGGCGCCGCTCAACGATCTGGCCCTGCGCGTGGACGAACTCGGCCGCATGCAGCTCTCCGGCGGCAAGATGGAAACGCTGGAACAGGCCATCGAGCGCGCAAGCGTCGACTCGCCGAGCGTCACCACCGGCGACGCCGACCTGGCAAGCATCGAGGTCGCGCTCAACCGCCTGCTGCGCCAGATGCAAGAGGCAAAGCTGCAGCAGATGCGCTTTGTCAACGATGCGAGCCACGAACTGCGCACGCCCATCGCGGTGATTCAGGGCTACGTGAATATGCTCGACCGCTGGGGCAAAGACGACCCGGACGTGCTGGCGGAATCTATCGCATCCCTCAAGGCCGAAAGCGAGCACATGCAGGAGCTCGTGGAGCAGCTGCTGTTTTTGGCGCGCGGCGATGCCGGGCGCACGGTCCTGCGGCGCGCGAATACCAACCTGGCCGCACTGGTCGGCGAGGTATGCGAGGAATCGCAGATGATCGATGCCGCGCACACGTATCGGCTGGCGTACGACGCCGCGCTTGTCAGCGACCCGCGCTGTGACGCGCCCGTTGACGTGGCACTCGTGAAGCAGGCTCTGCGCGTGATCGTGCAAAACGCCGCCAAGTATTCGGACGCGGGCACGTCCGTCACATTTGGCATAACGCCCGATGCGGGCATGGGCACGATCGACATAAGTGTTGAGGACGAGGGTATCGGCATGAACCAGGAATCCGCAGCTCACGCGTTTGAACGGTTCTACCGCGCCGACAACGCACGCGATGCCGGCGCGCAGGGCTCGGGTCTGGGACTTGCCATTGCCAAGTGGATCGTCGATAGCCATGGTGGTGTCATTGGCGTGACCTCAGTCGAGGGCGTCGGCAGCCGCTTTACGATTCGCCTGCCGCGGTAGAAAGCCCCTCGGCATAATCAGAACCACCCTTAAAAAGGGTGGTTTGCTCTTAGGGTATAACCCACGGGCCCCGGGCTCGCGTCTAAAGGCG
>CABULX010000130.1 GCA_902492545.1 uncultured Collinsella sp.
ACCTTCATTACTCCAACGACGAATTCTAGGCGGTGTCCCCTCCCTTTCAAGAAAGGTAAGAGGCGGGGCATGCCCCGCCTCTTACACCACATCTCTGCGCGCTACCATTTCGTCTTGCTATCTAGCCTTATTAGTCCAAAATTGCTGCTACCAAATCGGTAACAGTACTCATATTTGATGTTTTTTGACCAGCAGGTCTCCCCCGCCTTAGCAAATCTAAGACAAAACGGGGTCCAGACCGCTGAATCGTGCCGCATAGGGCACGTCCGCAGTCCGGAACCCGGTCCAAATTGAACTATTGCGTTGTGTTAGGCCAAAACGTCCGACAAAATCTCGATCAGGCTGTCCACGTCGGCTTCCTCGCAGACAAGCGGCGGCAGGAAACGCAGCGTGTGGGCACCAGTAGCGTTAATCACGGCGCCGGCGGCCAGCGCGCGGGCAACAATATCATGCGCATCGCCCGCAGCGTCATCCAGATCGCAGCCGAGCATTAAGCCGCGACCGCGTACCTCGGTAACGTGCGGAAGCTTGGCCAGCGCCTGCTCCATATAAGCACCCACCTTGGCGGCATGCTCAGCGTAGTCGCCGCGCACAAGCGCGGAGAGCGTCGCGGCGCACGCCGCGACAGCCAAGCAACTACCGCCAAAGGTCGAGCCGTGGTCGCCCGGCTTAAACACGTCGGCGATCTCCTTCTTTGCCACCACGGCACCCATGGGCACGCCATCGGCAATGCCCTTGGCAAGGCTCATAATGTCGGGTTCCACGCCATAGGTCTGGAATGCAAACGGCTTGCCGGAACGGAAGATGCCACACTGGACCTCGTCGGCGATAAGAACGGCACCCACCTCGTGTGCCAAGTCGCGCGCTGCCGCCATAAACTCCTCGGTCATGGGGTGCACACCGCTCTCGCCCTGAATCGGCTCGAGCATGACGGCGCAGACCTCGCTTCCCAGCTGCTTAAAGATCGAGCGAAGTTCGTCGACATCGTTGGGCGTGCAGGCCACAAAGCCACCCGGCAGCGGGCGGAAGCTATCCTGCAGCCAATCCTGCATGGTAGCGGCAATGGTCTCGAGCGTGCGACCATGAAAGCCGCCGCGCATGCATACGATGGTGTTACCGCCGTTACCGGCACGCTTGGCGTACAGACGCGCGAGCTTCATCGAGCCCTCGTTAGCTTCGGCACCAGAATTGGCAAAGAACGTCTCCCATACCTGCTCGCCCGCAGCCGGGGCACCGAGTGCAGCGGCCGCGGTCTCATCGCCGGCGGCAATGGCATCGGCCAGCACACACGCACCATCTACGTCGTCGTTGGCAAGCTTGGACAGCAACGCTGCGACCTGTCCGCGCTGCTCGATGTAGAAGTAGTTAGACACATGCAGAAGCTTTTTGGTCTGCGCCTCGAGCGCCGAGAGCACTGCAGCGTTGCCGTGGCCAAGGCTGCACACACCGATACCAGCGAGAAAGTCAAGATACTCACGGTCGTCATCGCCGATGAGCTTCATGCCGTGGCCTTCGACAAACTCTACCGGAGAGCGACCAAAGGTATGCATAACGTAATGGGATTCGAGCGATTGTTGAGTTGCAAGTGACATGGGATGCCTTTCGTTGGGCGCCGTACGGCGCAGGGCTATGGGTGCAGGGACGCGACGACCGCGGGTCGGCTAGACCGTCTGGAGCTTCTCGACCTCGTCGAGGTTCTCGGTCAGGCGCGCCGCAAACGTCGAAAGCGGGTGCGGATGCGTATCGAACTCGTAAGCCGTCTCGGTGGAGTGGATCACGGTGCCGACGCCGGCATCGGTCAGCAGCTCCAGGAGCAGCGAATGCGGCGTGGTGCCGTTGATGATGTGCGCGCGGAACACACCGGCGGCAAGCGCATCGACAGCGGCGCGTAGCTTGGGAATCATGCCCTTGTCGACTTCGCCGCCGTAGAGCATCTCATTGACCTCATCGAGCGTCAGGTTGGAGATAAGCGAATCCTTGTCGCTAAAGTCCTTGTACAGACCATCGACATCGGTCAAAAAAATCGCCTTGTGCGCATGAAGCGCCGCTGCAACGGCGCCGGCGGCGGTATCGGCGTTGATGTTGAAGAAGCCACCGTCCTCCCCCGCCGCGACCGTGGCGATAACGGGAATGTACTCGCTGTCGAGCAAACGCTCGATATAGTCGGTGTTGACGTGCGTGACCTTGCCTACGCGGCCGAGCTCTGGGTCGAGTGGCTCGGCGATAAGGGTACCGGCGTCGCTACCGGACACGCCCACGGCCAGGTTGCCGTGGTGGTTGAGCGCCGCGACCAGCTCCTGATTGACCTTGCCGCCCAGCACCTCGCGCACGATATCCATGGTGGCAGGCGTAGTCACGCGCTGGCCGTTCTTAAACTCGACGGGGATGTCGTAGTGGCTGAGCGCCTCGTTGATGGCCTTGCCGCCGCCGTGCACGATAACAGGGCGCATGCCGATAATCTTGAGCAGGACGATGTCGCTCATCACGTCACGACGCAGCTGCTCGTCGACCATGGCGGCACCGCCGTACTTGATAACGACCGTCTTACCGGTCAGGTTCTTAATCCACGGCAGCGCCTCGAACAGCAGCTGCGCGGTAACTTCGTTGGATTCGCTCGAGCGACAATCGCGTGCGAACTTCATAGTCTGCCTCGTCTTTCGTTTAGCTATCGCGCCGTACCTCGTTGCCCGAGATTGCAGCGGGATGCACGGCACATCGGGAGTCTAGGAACGGTAGTCACCGTTAATGGAGATGTACTCGTGCGTGAGGTCGCAGGTCCACACGGTCGTTGCCGCGTCGCCTGCGCCCAGGTCGGCCGAGATCACGATCTCGGGCGCCTCGAAACGTCGTAGAGCCTCGTCCTCGTCAAAGGGAACAGTCAGACCATCGCGACAGACAGGCATGCCCATCATGTCGATGGAAACGTCTTCCTGATTAAACTTCACGCCGCACTTGCCAAGCGCCATAGCAACACGGCCCCAGTTGCAGTCGTGGCCGGCGATGCAGGTCTTAACGAGCGGCGAGTTGGCAACGGCACGGGCGGCGATATCGGCCTCCTCGTCGTTCACGGCGCCGGTAACGTTGACCGTAACAAGCTTGGATGCGCCCTCACCATCGGCGGCGATATTGCGCGCCAGGCTCTCGCACACCTCGTGCACGGCAAATGCCAACTCGTCGAAGACATCGGAGCCCTCGACGATAGGCTCGGCATCTGCGGCAGCGGCGCCGGAGGCAAGCATGATGCAGGTGTCGTTGGTCGAGGTGTCGGAATCGACCGTTACCTTGTTAAAGGTCTGCTTGACGGTCGAGAGCAGCAGGGCATGAAGTGCCGCAGGCTCGACGGGGGCATCGGTAGTAATGACCGCGATCATGGTGGCCATATTGGGCATGATCATGCCCGAGCCCTTGCACATTCCGCCTACCGTATAGACATTGCCCGCATGACCCGCAGCCTCGCTGACATAGGACACGGCGTACTCCTTGGAGTGCGTGTCAGTCGTCATGATGGCGCGAGCGGCATCGGCGCCACCGTGGGCGGAGAGCGCCTCGTAGGCAGCAGGAATGGCGGTCTCAAACGTGTCGATCGGCAGAATCTGGCCAATCACGCCCGTGGAGGCAACCAGAATCTGCTGGGGCTCGCAGCCGATGACCTGCGATGCGATGCTGCACGTCTCGCGCGCGCATGCAAGGCCGGTCTCACCCGTGGCGGCGTTGGCATTGCCAGAGTTGACCGAAACGCCGGCGATGATACCGTAACCCTTGTCGGCACCGCCCAGGTTGGCACGGCTCACTTGCACGGGCGCCGCGCAAAAGCGATTGGTAGTAAACACGCCGGCACCGGGACAGGGTTTATCGGGCACGACGAGCGCGTAATCCAGACGCTCGGGGTTCTTGCGGAACCCAGCGTGGATGCCCGCAGCTTTAAAACCAGCCGCAGCCGTAACGCCACCCTCGACGGCGCGAATCTTGATATCAAACAGCTCGGTATTCATCGTCTTTATGACTCCTTATGTCAAACAAAAAACGGACATCGGTTGGTGCGCCATGCCAGTCGTGATCATGAGACCAGCTTAAGAGTGGCGCCCCACTCGATGCCCGACTACCAAATCGTTAACAATCGAATGTGCTACACCGGGCACGCCACTGTGGGCAAGCCTCGTCGCTCGTCAAAGCCAAAGACGATATTGGCGCACTGGACCGCTTGGCCCGCAGCGCCCTTGCACAGATTGTCGATGGCGCCCGTCGCCACCAGCACGCCCGCGCGTTTGTTGAACGCAAGGCCAATCTGGGCGGCGTTGGTGCCGACGACCGAAGCCGTCTTGGGCTGCTGGCCGGCATCGAGCACGCGCACAAAGGTGCGTCCAGCGTAGAACTGCTTGTAATAGTCGACGACATCCTCAAGAGCCAGGGAGTCGATGGCCTGCGGCGTGAGCGGCAGCGTCACCGTGGAGAGCAGGCCGCGCTTGAGCGGTGCCAGATGCGGGGTGAAGACGACGCGATCGGTCAGGCCAAGGATTTGCTCAATCTCGGGCGTGTGGCGATGCTTGCCCACGCCGTAGGCCTCCAAGTTCTCGTCAGCGCTGCAAAAATGCGTACGAGCATTGCAGGACTTGCCGGCACCCGTTACACCGCTGATAGCGTCAACGATCACGGGGCCGCTCTGGGCAACCCAGCCAGCGCGCACGGCAGGAGCGGCAGCAAGGCTCGTTGCGGTGGGATAGCAGCCGGCGCAGGCGACCAAAACGGGCTTTCCGGCGGCATGGCTGGAAGCAGCGGTCTCCAAGTCCTGGCAGAACAGCTCGGGCAGGCCGAAGGCACGTGTCTTGAGTAGCTCGGGGCTCGTGTGCTCGGCGGCATACCATGCCTCAAAGGTGGCCGGATCGCTCAGGCGATAGTCGGCCGAGAGGTCAATGCAGGAGACTCCCGCGGCAAGCAGGGCGGGCACCTGTGCCATGGCAGCCGTGTGCGGCACGGCCAAAAAGACCGCGTCGCAGTTCTTGAGCTCGGGGGCGTCATGCGTCGTGAAGACAAGATCGCTTACGCCGGTGAAGCTCGGGTACACCGCAGACAACGGCTGGCCGGCATCGGCGTTGGACGTAATGGCAACAAGTTCAAACTCGGGATGGCCGAGCACGAGGCGAATGAGCTCGGCTCCGGCATATCCAGCCGCGCCGACGATTCCAACCTTCAATGACATATCAGACTCCTTGTCTGCGATTTATGCACCGATGCGCATTTCGCAGTGGTCGTTATGAGGTGGATTGAAACTTTAGCACCAAAAGATGCATGAACACGTAAATGGCTTGCATATTCATGCATTGAAACATTCCCGACACATTCGCTTGAAGGAATTGACAAATGGAGCGGGCCCCGTATTGACCGGCGCTCCTAACGGCGCCGGGCAATACGGGGCCCGCCCATGCGAAAACCAAGTTGTTAGGATGAGCCAGCTGGCTAGAGCTCGACCGGCACCCATTCGTCGTGATTGCAGATAAAAGCCTCGGGATCCTCGACGCTAAAGAAGACGAG
>CABULX010000131.1 GCA_902492545.1 uncultured Collinsella sp.
CCATATTGGGAACCAGCGAGAAGTACATCTCGATGCTGGAGAGGGGCCAAAGGGACCTGAAGCCAATAAGGAGGGCCTACGAGGCGTGGGTCGAGGCGGGGCTCCCGCTCGATTGGGACAGGCAGGCGTTCGAGACCGAGCGCAAATTTGATTCTAAAAAACACCTTGCCAAATAGGAGCGTCAGCGCGAGGCCCGCCTTTCCGTTGCTCCGCAGGAGCAGGAAAGACGGGCCTCATGCGCGAGGACGTTTTCAAAGCCAAGCCCGGTCCCGGCCGGACAGCCCACGAACGCTACAGGTTCTTGACACCCATCGCGCGCATGGCATTCAGGATGGCGATGATCGCCACGCCTACGTCGCCGAACACGGCAAGCCACATGTTGGCGATGCCCAGCGCTGCCAGCACAAGGATCAGCAGCTTAACGCCCAACGCAAAGATGATGTTCTGCCAGACGATCGTCATGGTCTTGCGTGCCACGCGGATCGCGTGGGAAATGTTGGACGGCTTGTCGTCCATGAGCACGACATCGGCGGCCTCGATCGCAGCGTCAGAACCCATAGCGCCCATGGCAATGCCAACATCGGCGCGCGTAAGCACGGGCGCGTCGTTGATGCCGTCGCCGACAAAGGCGAGCTTGCCCTTGCCCGATTCGGCTGCCAGCAGCGCTTCAACACGCTCGACCTTGTCGCCCGGCAGCAGCTGCGCGTGGAACTCGTCGAGCCCCAGCCGCTTGGCCACCGCAGCAGCCACTTCCTCGCGGTCGCCCGTGAGCATGACGGTGCGCTTGACGCCGGCGGCGTGCAGGTCGCGGATCGTCTGCTCGGCATCGGCCTTTATGGTGTCGGCAATTACAATGTGGCCGGCATAGATGCCATCGACTAGCACGTGGAGGATGGTGCCGACGACCTCGCAATCGGGCGCTTCGACTCCGGCCGCGGAGAGCATCTTTGCGTTGCCAACGACGACGTGCTTGCCGTCGATGGTTGCCGTCACGCCATGGCCCGCGTCGTTGGTGAAGTCGCTTACGCGCTTGGGGTCGACCTCGCCCTGGTAGGCGACACGTACGGACTGCGCGATGGGGTGATCGGAGAACGACTCAGCAAGGGCTGCGACTTCGAGCAACGACTGCTCGGTATAGCCGGCCTCGGGGTGTACCGCGACCACCGAGAACGTGCCGTTGGTGAGGGTGCCCGTCTTGTCAAAGACGACGGTGTCCACGTCGGCGAGCGTTTCGAGGTAGTTAGAACCCTTGATGAGAACGCCTAGCTTGGATGCGCCGCCGATGCCGCCAAAGAAGCTGAGCGGCACGCTGATCACGAGCGCGCACGGGCAGCTGACGACCAGGAAGGTCAGGCCGCGCAGGATCCAGTCGGACCAGGCGCCGGTGACCAAGCCGCCGCCAAGCGCGAGCACCGCGGCCGCGCCGGTGACGGCGGGCGTGTAGACGCGGGCAAAGCGCGTGATGAAGTTCTCGGTACGCGCCTTCTTTTCGCTGGCGTTTTCTACGAGCTCCAGAACGCGCGCGACAGTGGACTCGCCAAATGGCTTGGTGGTGCGCACGTGGATGAGCCCCGTCATGTTGATGCAGCCGCTGATGATATCGTCGCCGGACTTGGCGGGGCGGGGGACTGACTCGCCCGTGAGCGCGGCGGTATCGAGCTGTGTCTCGCCCTCGACGATGACGCCGTCGATAGGCACGCGCTCGCCGGGCTTGACGACGATGACGGTGCCCACGGCGATGTCATCGGGGAAGACCTGCTCGAGTGTGCCGTCGGGTTGCTCGACGTTGGCGTAGTCGGGTGCGATGTCCATCATGGCGCTGATCGATTTACGGCTCTTGCCCACGGCGTATGCCTGGAACAGCTCGCCGACCTGGTAGAACAGCATGACGGCGGCGCCTTCGGCCATGTGCGGGTCGGTATCGGGGAAGAGCACCATGGCAAACGCGCCGATGGTCGCGACGGCCATGAGGAAGCTCTCGTCGAACGCCTTGCCGCGGCGGATGTTGTTGTATGCCTTTTGGAGCACGTCGTAGCCGGCAATCAAAAACGGCACGAGGAACAGTGCGAAGCTGGCGTAGATGTCGCCCGGGGTGCCGAATGCGGCAGTGAGGGTGCCGAGCTCATCGAGGGCGTACACCACGGCAAAAATGCCCAGCGCTACCAGGATGCGGTTGCGCTTATGCTCGAGTGACTCTTTTTTCTTGCGCTTCTTCTTTTTCTTCTTGGGGTCGGCGGTGGCCATGACTCGTATCCTCCCATTTGAATGTATGAACACTCGCTCACATAATTTCGCGAGCAAAGGCCGCGGCAAGCGCGGCCTTGCGGGTTGGCGTAAACCTTGGCTAGAGAATGATCTCGCAGTCCGGCTCGGCGTCGGCGGTGAACTCCACAACGCGGTCGAGGACCTCGTCGAACTCGGCTTCATCGGCCTCGAGCGTCAGCTTCTGGGTCATAAAGTTGACCGAAACGGACTTGACGCCATCGAGCTTGGCCAGCTCGTCCTGAAGCTTACGCGCGCAGTTGGCGCAGTCGATCTCATCGAGCTTGAACTGCTTTTTCATGGTGGATTCCTTTCCCCGTATTTGCGGCTTGGGTGCAGGCCGCGCTGGTACCGTGGTTGGTCGCTATTCGCAGATGTGGCTCATGCCCTGGTTGAGCATGGTGTAGACGTGGTCGTCGGCGAGCGAGTATAGGATATTGCGCCCGTCGCGCCGGAATTTAACCAGGTGCGACTGCTTGAGTGTGCGCAGCTGGTGCGACACCGCGGACTGCGAGGTTTCGGTCGCTTCGGCGATGTCCGCCACGCAGAGCTCGCGGCCCATGAGGGCATAGAGGATCTTGATGCGCGTGGTGTCGCTGAAGACCTTGAACAGGTCGGCGAGGTCGTAGAGAAGCTCCTCGTCGGGAAGGTCCTCGGGCGAGCAGGTGGTGGGAATCGCGGGTTCGGTGGCCTCGATGTCGGGTTTCGTTTCATCAACGCGGATGCTCATTGCAATATCCTTTCATATGAACATGCGCTCATATAACTTGCTTCCGATTATATGAGTGTATGTTCATATGTCAATGACGTTCAGGTAATTCGTTGCACAAAATGATGGGGAATAGTGGACGAGATCCCGGAGTGAGCGGTTTTGATAGCCGATGCCGGGGTGGGTGCCCCTGAGCCGTGCAAAAATTGGAGTATTCTGCAACGATAGGGGGTCCGTTAATTTATTGCAGGCCATATAATGCAGTTCAAGAGTTATCTTAGGGTGTTAATCCGATGAGTTCTTCCTCAAATGTTGCCTAACGCTCTCACGCAAGAGTGATTTCGCTTCACATTTGGATCCACTCGAGGGTGATAGACACCCGGCTCTGCTGAATACTCGCAATTTTGCACGTCGCTAAGGTGCCAACCTTGTTAGCCGGTCTAGCTTCCGGCCCCGAAGATCCTGCCCTCGGGCGCGAAGCTGCTTGTTTGGTTGAGTGATGGGCTGTCGGGTTCGACAGTCTGCATGTCATCGATTGCCGGAGCCTCGTTAATCGTCGGATCGTCCAATGTGATGCCTTCGAGCATTGCTTTTTCGAGGTCGATTCGTTGGCGCTCTTCGGAATCCTGGCGAAGCTCCTCCTGGATTCGTTTCTTCTCCTCAATAAACCTTCTGAGTACAAACTGTCTCAGGTCTTCTTGCATGATTTGAAAGTCTTTTGGCAGACGCGAGGGGCGTATGCCCTCTTTTCGTTGGATCGCCTCCATGACCCTAACGAAAGCGCTGGCATGCATAAAGGAATAACGACTGACGGTGATGATTCCGTATCCCATGGACGCAAGCGCATTCTTGCGTTCCTCATCGATGGCGCGGTCTTCTTCCGCGTCATGATAAAAACCGTTGTATTCAATGTCTGTGCGAGATTTCTTTAGATACGCATCCATAAAGAACTTTTTGCGTCTCGTGAGATTCTTCGCTGCAGCGGTGACCTGCACCTCGTAATCGGTCTCAACTCCCTTAATACCAAGCCCTCCTTCGCTTTTGGGCAGCGTTAGCATCATGACAAAGGCCGTTTCCATAGGAGACCGGCATCCGTCGCGCACACATTGGATCGCCTTTCGGGCAAGAGCCAGACCGTCGCATCTGGTAATGGAATTAAAGAACTGTTTTAATCTCTCGGTCGAGGTGAGCGCGAAACGCTCGGTATAGGAGGTGGAAGAGTCGGTTCCAAGGGAATAAGCGCTGCACAGTTCAAAGTAGTACTCCACTAGTTCGCGAAAAGAAAGATAGGTGGCGGCCTGAAGTGCGCAAAGCTCAACGCCAACAACGAAGATGCCATCTTTAAGCTCTACAAAGCGTGAGTTCGAGAATCGTTTTGAAGAAACGTGGCATTGACAGTCCATCGCGTAGCGCGCGTTCCTGCGATCAAACACCATCACCTCGAGGGAATCATTTGCGTCGAAGGAAACATCATGTTTGGTGAGCCATTCTGCGGCTGCGTCAAGGAGCGTTCCGGTGGGACATGATCCGTAAATCGCGGCAGGGCTACAGGACTCGATGCCTTTCGCAGACACCGAATACGCGGCCTGGTAGACCGCTTTTGCAGTGGTATGTGACAATACGATACTCATGATATATATCGTGTCAGCTAATGCCGTGTTGACGGCGCTGAGTGGAAAAGTCGTTTTAGAGGTCTAGCCAAATGCTGTCCAAAAGCTTGACGCAATTATGGGTTGGTATGCCCTAAATAAAAGTTTTCGCAGCTTAGCTATAGCATATAAATACTCAATTGCTGCACATTTGATATCGATGCATCACCATCCGACAACGAATTACGTGTCGGGAATTGGTCGAAATCGTTCAAAATGAGGGTTCAGAATTTGTGATGGCAGATCTATCTGTGGAACGTAGGGCGGCCCCGCTGCGGGGTTTCCCGCTGCGAGACCGCTCGTGAGCAAGCAGTGTTTGTCGCAGGCGTTGCTATTTCGCGAATAGGTTCTTGAGGTTGAACTCGGCCTGTACCGTGCGGAGCATGAGGTCGGTGTCGTCCAGACCCAGATGCTGCTCGTTGGCGTCGGGCGCGAGGGTGCCGCGACGGCGTGCCCAGTTCTCGAGCGCGGCGGGGGCGGACTCGCGGGGGAGCGAGCGGACGTCGGCATCCAGGCTGCGGCAGATCTGGCGCGAGTCGATGACGATGATCTTACCCGCGCGGCGTGCCTCGGCGTAGCCGTCCAGGTGGATCTTGAACCAGCTGTCCTCAAACGCGGCGTTGTGTGCCATGTACGGGTACTTCTTCATGAGCTTGAGCAGCTGCTTCTGCAGTTCCTTGTTCTCGCGGAACGGCTTTTTGCCGTCGATGTCGTTCCAGGTGATGTGGTGGATATTCGACAGCGGTACATCCTCGCCGCGGTAGATGTCGGGCAGGCCACAGTAGTGCGCCTCGGCGTCGTGCGGGATGGCGTCGCTGGTGAGTTCCATGATCTCCCAGCCGACGTTGATGATATAACCGCGTTCGGGTGCACGGCCGGTGGTCTCGATGTCGA
>CABULX010000132.1 GCA_902492545.1 uncultured Collinsella sp.
TGCGTACGCGAGGGCATCGACACCGTCGCGCTCTCGGGCGGCGTGTTCATGAACCGACTTCTGCTTCAGCTCCTCACCCGCGAGCTCAAAAGCGCGGGCCTTGCTGTCTTGGTCCCCCACACCGTACCCGTCAATGACGGCTGCATCGCCTACGGTCAGGCGGCGGTCGCAAGCGCCCGTCTTGCGCAGATTGCATCACAGTAGCTCTCCCTCGCACGCCGCCGCACCCAGCCGTCTCACAGGCGTAACGCGTTTGCCCGCGAACCCCGCGAGCGCTACCATCAACTGATGGATTATTGAGCGCCTATCCAGCGCAAAGCGTCTAAAAGGGGAACAATATGTGCCTTGCCGTTCCCGGTAAAGTAGTCAAACGCGACGACGACCTCAAGGCCACCGTCGACATGATGGGCATCGAGCGCCCCGTGTCGCTGCGACTCGTGCCGACGGCGCAGGTTGGCGACTACATTCTCGTACACGCCGGCTTTGGCATCCAGATTGTCGACGAGCAGGAAGCACAGGAAACGCTCGAGCTCGTTAATGCCATGTCCGAGCTGGTCGAAGAAGACCAGCTTGCCACCAACCCGGCCGAGGCATACTAGTGGCGCCCGAGCAGCCGGCTCGTTCCGGTATCGACTTCTCGGCATTCCGCAATCCCAAGCTGGCTCGCGAGCTCATCGAGCGCATTCATGAGCTTGTCGGCGACCGCACCATCAACCTTATGGAAGTCTGCGGCACGCATACCGTGAGCATCGGGCGCTATGGCTTTCGCTCCATTATGCCGGCCGGGCTCAAGCTGCTGAGCGGCCCGGGCTGCCCCGTCTGCGTTACCGCCAACCGCGACATCGACCACGCGATCGCGCTCGCCAACATAGACGGCGCCATCATCACCACCTTTGGCGACATGATGCGCGTGCCCGGATCGTCCACCTCGCTCGCTGCGCAAAAGGCGGCAGGACGCGACATCCGCATCGTCTATTCCCCGCTCGACGCGCTCGACATTGCCGAGCAAAACCCCGATCGCCCGGTCATTTTTATGGGCGTGGGCTTTGAGACTACGACGCCCACCATCGCCGCCGCCATCTTGGAGGCCGAGGCGCGCGGGCTCCAGAACTTCTCGGTCTATTGCGCCCACAAGACCACGCCGCCGGCGTTGCGCGCCATCGCCAACGATCCCGAGACCGCCATCGACGGATTTATCCTGCCGGGGCACGTCGCCACCATCACGGGCTTGGCGCCTTTTAGCTTTTTGGTCGACGAGTTCGATACCCCGGGCGTGGTCACGGGATTTGAACCGGTCGATATCCTGCAGGGCATCTGCATGCTGGTCCAGATGGTTGTCGAGGACAGGCCCGCGATCGACAACGCCTACCGCCGTGGCGTTAACGCAGACGGCAACCCCGTGGCGCGCCAGCTGGTCGAGCAGGTGTTTGAGCCATGCGACACCACGTGGCGCGGACTGGGGCCGATTGCCAACTCGGGCCTTTCCATCCGCCCCGAGTTCTCGCGCTTTGATGCCCGCACTCGCTTTGACGTGCCCGTTGAGGCGACGGTCGAGCCGCGTGGGTGCCGCTGCGGTGACGTGCTGCGCGGGGCCATTACGCCGAGCAGCTGCCCGCTCTTTGGCCGCATCTGCACGCCCGAGCACCCCGTCGGCCCATGCATGGTGAGCTCCGAGGGCAGCTGCGCAGCATATTTCCGCTACCGAGGCTAATTGGTTCCGCCGTTCTAACGGACGGCGGACCGGCCGACGCTGAGCCTCACCCATATAATTCCACCCACGATTGGAGTTTTCGATATGTCCCATAGCGTTACCGATAGCACCGTCCTGCTGGGTCACGGCTCCGGCGGCCAGATGATGAAACGCATCATCGACGAGGTCTTTTTGGATGCCTTTGGGTCGCCCGAGCTGCTCGAGGGCAACGATGCCGGCGTCGCCGCGCTGCCCGCGAGCGGGCGCATCGCCATGTCGACCGACAGCTTTGTGGTCTCGCCGCAGTTCTTCCCCGGTGGCAACATCGGCCGCCTCGCCGTGTGCGGAACCGTTAACGACGTCGCGACCTCGGGCGCCAACGTGCGCTACCTGTCGTGCGGCTTTATCCTCGAAGAGGGCTATCCCATGGATAAGCTCCGCCAGATTGTGCAGACGATGGCCGAAACGGCGCATGAGGCGGGCGTGTCCATAATCACGGGCGACACCAAGGTAGTCGAGCGCGGCGGGGCCGACGGCGTCTACATCAATACCGCCGGCGTGGGCGAGGTTCCCACGGGCGTGGCGCTCAGCGGCGCCAACTGCCGCCCCGGCGACGTCATTCTGGTGTCGGGCACACTGGGCGACCACGGTATCGCCATCATGAGCCAACGCGAGGGCTTGGCGTTTTCGAGCACGATCGAAAGCGATGCCGCACCGCTCAACCACCTGATTGCCGACGTTCTGGCCGCAGCACCCGACACGCGCTGCTTTCGCGACCCCACGCGCGGTGGCCTGGCCTCGACGCTCAACGAGTTTGCCCAGGCCAGCAATGTTGCCATGGAGGTCGACGAGGATGCCGTGCCCGTGCGTCCCGACGTGCAAGCCGCCTGCGAGATGCTCGGCTACGATGTGCTGCAGGTGGCAAACGAGGGCAAGATGGTTGCCGTCGTGCCGGCCGAGCAAGCCGATGCCGCGCTGAGCGCCATGCGCGCCGCCCGCTACGGCGAGAATGCCGCCATCATCGGTCGCGTGCTGCCACTTGCCGAGGGCGCCCATCCCGCCGTGCGCGTACGTACCGGTTGGGGCTCGACCCGCATCCTCGACATGCTCGTGGGAGAGCAGCTGCCGAGAATTTGCTAACGACAAAGGCTCAGGGCTATTAAAGATATTCAGATTCCAAACATGCCCGGCACGCATGCCCAGTATCATGGGGTGCGTTTTACAACTCAAGCGGCAGGAGCACCCATGGCAGCAGCTTTTTCCCATGTGATCTTTGACCTGGACGGCACCATCCTCAACACGCTCGAGGACCTGGCGGCCGCCGGCAACCATACCTGCGAGATGCACGGCTGGCCCACGTTCGCCGTAGACGAGTACCGCTACAAGGTGGGAAACGGCATGCTCAAGCTGGTTGAACGCTTTATGCCCGCCGAGTATGCGGGCGACAGCCGTATGTTTGAGCAAACGCTTGCCGAGTTTAGGGCTTACTACGGCGAGCACAAGGAGGACCACACCGCCCCCTATGCCGGCACAATCGAGATGCTCGACCGCCTGCGTGCCGCGGGCGTGCAGCTTGCCGTGCTCACCAACAAGGACCACATCTCGGCGGCTCCGCTTATCGAGAAGTATTTTGGTTCCGAGCGCTTTGCGCTGGTACAGGGCCGTGTCGATGCGTTTCCGCCCAAGCCCGAAGCACCCGTCACGCTACATGTGATGGAGGAGCTGGGCGCCAATCCGGCAACCACGCTCTATGTGGGCGATTCCAATGTCGATATCCTGACCGGCCACAACGCCGGCCTTAAGAGCGCGGGCGTCAGCTGGGGCTTCCGCGGCCGCGCAGAGCTGGAAGCCGCCGGCGCCGACTACGTGGTGGATAGCCAGGCAGAGCTCGCGGCGCTGATCCTGGGCGAGTAACGCTGGCGCTGCTCAACCCAGCCGCCGCAATACCGTTGCGCGGAAAGTCGTCGTTGGGGACGTTCTTAAACGACTAGTCAAACAAGAACGTCACCAACGACTAGTCATTTAAGAACATCCCCAATGACTGCCATGGCAACGCCGATGTTTTGGCAACGACAGCGAGCGGTCACCAGAGCGAACAAATTGGCATGAAAAGAGGGCGGCATTGACCTTCTGGTCATGCCGTCCTCTTTGAATGACAAGTTGTCGCTCTGGTGACCGCGCAGCGTCGAGCAGTTGCGGCGTTTGGTAAAACGCCGCAACGAACTAGCTCAGCATTGCATCCATCATCTCGGAGTTGACGGAGTCGTCGGCAGACCACTCGCCGTCGTCGTTGCAGGTGTACTTGAAGATAACCGTGGTCTTCCTGGGCTCGGTGGCCTTGGTCACATCGACCATAACCTGACCGGCCATCTTGTACAGCTCGTCATCGGAAGGAACCGTATCAAGCGCGGCGACCTTCTCCTGATACTGGGTGGAGAAGTCCTCGACGATCTTGTTCATGGACTTGCAGGTGATGGAGACCTCGGCGGTCGCGACACCCTTGTCCTCGTCGACCGTCACGTCGCCGATCTTGTAGTCAAAGCCCTCGAGATAGGTCTTGGCATACTCCTTGGGATCGATACCCAGCTGCTCGAACTCGTCGCCCGAAGCCTCCTCCAGACCAGAGAGGAAGTCGTCGCCACCGTTCTTGACCTCGTCAAACTGCGTCGTAAGATCCTCGGTGATGAGCTCCTCAACCGAAGGACCCCCACAGCCGGAAAGCACGACCACGCATGCGACCAAGACGGCCATGAGGGGCGCAAGCAGCAGCTTCTTTTTCATGTTGTTCCTCCCAATGAGCGGCACCGCGCTTCCCGGACGCGGCACACGTTGTAATAAGTAAGCCCATACTATCCACTTATGAACACCCTCGGCAACGCGAAGGCGCGGTCGGTTCGTTTTAGCGTCCGAACGGTTTGCAAGCCCGCCCAACGTGCAATAAAACGCTTTCCCGCGGTGCAATAAAAAAGGTGGCCGGAAAACCCGACCACCCTCGCACAGCCTTTGGATGCCGCAGTCTACTTGCGGACGACCTTAACGATGGCGTCACCGGCGGCGACAGCGGAGTCGGCCTCGACGGCGAGTTCGACATCGGCAAACTCGGCGGTGTTGGACACGGCCACGACGACGCAGTCCTTGTAACCGGCAGCAGCGATCTTGGCGCGGTCGATCTTGAGTATGGGCTGACCGGCCTTCACAACGTCGTCGGCCTTGACGAAGCCCTCGAAGCCGTCGCCGTTCATGTTGACGGTATCGACGCCAACGTGCACCAGAACCTCGATGCCGCTATCGGACTGCAGACCCACGGCGTGACCCATGGTGACGGTCACCTTACCGTCGCAGGGAGCGTAGACCAGATCGTCCTCGGGCCACACGGCACAGCCCTTGCCCAGAACCTCGCCACCAAAGACGGGATCGGGCACGTCGGCCATCTTGATGACCTTGCCCTTGACGGGCGAGCACAGCACGTCGGCGCCAGCAGAAGCAGAGATGGAGGCCGGAGCAGCGGCAGCCGCGGGCTCAGCCTTCTTCTTGAACATGTCAAACAGACCCATACGTTTTCTCCTCTTGATTAAGCGCAACGTTATGCGCATGCCTATGGTGATTATAGTGC
>CABULX010000133.1 GCA_902492545.1 uncultured Collinsella sp.
AAAAAAATCTGAAATAGTTCTTGCATAGTTAGTTATATAAAGTATTATAACGTCATGGGATGAATGAAGGGTTCATCCAAGTGAGTTAGGAGTAAGGGATGTTCAATTTCGATGAGCCTCGTTACGAGAAGGTTGTGAGCGATGCCCTCGCTCTCCGTCCTCAGATTGAGGCTGCCGTGGACAAGGTCTGCGAGCAGGGTTATTCCAACATCTTCTTCATCGGCTGCGGCGGCACCTGGGCCCACACGCTCCCGATGAAGTATTGGGTCGAGACCACCACGGCCGACGTCGACGTCCACTGCGAGATTGCCGCTGAGTTCCTCGCATGCCCGCCCAAGACCTTCAACAAGGACTCGGTCTGCGTCTTCTCCACCCGTACCGGCACCACTCCCGAGATCATCGAGGCCGCCAAGTTCTGCCAGGAGCAGGGCGCCCGCACGCTGATGTATGTCTCCAACGACAACACCCCGGCCACCGAGTACGCCGATTACAAGTTCTTCAGCTTCGCCGAGGACGACGTTCTGTGCGAGGCCATCTACACCTACCAGATCACGCTGGTCGCCCGCTTCCTCAAGAACGCCGGCGCCTTCCCCAAGTACGACACCTTCATGGAGGAGTTCGGCAACATCGCTCCGTACCTCATCAAGGCGAAGGACGCTCAGGACGAGCGCTGCGCCGCCATGGCCGAGGACTTCAAGGACACCGACTACCACATGGTGATCGGCTCCGGCATGCTCTGGGGTGAGGCCTACGACTACGCCATGTGCATTCTCGAGGAGATGCAGTGGATCAAGACCAAGTCCATCCACGCCGCCGAGTTCTTCCACGGCACCATCGAGCTGTGCGAGGAGGGCACGAGCCTCATCATGCTCTACGGCGAGGACGACACCCGTAAGCTCATGGACCGCGTGGACAACTTCACTCACATGCTCGCCGACGAGAAGGGCGTCCATGTCCGCGTGAACAAGTTCGACACCGCCGAGGTCGAGCTGCCGTTCAGCGACCCCGAGTTCCGTAAGATCGTCTCCCCGATGGTCACCTACACCATCACCGAGCGTCTGAGCTGCCATCTCGAGCACGTCCGTAACCACCCGCTCACCACGCGTCGTTACTATCACCAGATGAACTACTAATCCTCTCAAATTGCTGCGGTTGTCTGCAGGCGAGCTGCGCAGAATGCCTCGCCTGCAGACCTGTTTCTGGGGTTGATCGAAATGGTTGTCCAGTATCTTCTAGTTGCACTGGTCGCATTTATTGCGTCCATGGACGAGCAATTATTTGGCATTACGATGCTTGGTCGTCCGCTGTTTACGAGCCTGTTTGTCGGCTTGATCCTTGGCGATGTCCAGCAGGGCGTTATCGTCGGCGCTGCTTTGGAGTCCATGTTCATGGGCGCCATTATGGTCGGTGCGGCGGTTCCTCCCGAGGTCTATGCTTCCGGCGTGCTTGGCTGCGCGTTTGCCGTCATTACGGGTACGGGCACGGCAACTGCCGTCGCACTCGCCCTTCCCGTCTCCGTCTTCCTTCAGGTGTGGCGCAACTTCTGCTACGCCGTTCCGGGTGCCTTTGCCTGCAAGAAGATCGAGACCGCTCTGGCAAATCGTGATCTTGCCAAGGCGAATCTGTACCATCTGACCATCGTGCCGCTGTCGATTGGCATTCCGTCTGCACTGCTGGTGTTTTGCTCGCTGTTCTTTGGTGCCGACCTCATCAACAATGCGCTTAACGCTATTCCGCAGTTTGTGATGGACGGCCTCAACGTTGCGTCCGGCGTCATGGTCTGCATCGGCTTCGCTCTTCTTATTAGGACCATGGGCGACAACAAGCTGCTTCCTTGGCTGTTCATCGGCTTCATTATGGTCATCTACCTCAAGATGGACGTTGTCGGTGTTGCCGCTGCCGCTATCTGCGTCGCGCTGCTCCTGGCCTTCCGCGAGGGCTCGGCCGGTCCGCAGGCGGTTGCCGAGGATGAAGAGGAGGACTTCTAATGGCTACCCAGAACACCGATCTCAAAGAGGCCAAGAAGGACGCGATTATGACTCCCGATATGTATCGGAGCATGTTCCTTCGCCAGTTTACGAGCCAGTGCTCGCAGTCGTACGACAAGATGATGGCAATGGGCTTCATGTACACCATTCAGAAGCCCCTGCGAAAGATCTATCCCAACGACGACGATTACTATGCGGCGCTTGATCGCCATACCGAGTTCTTTAACATCACGCCTCATGTGCTTCCGTTTGTAGCCGGCCTAACGGTTTCGATGGAAGAGCAGGCGGCTGCCGATAAGAACTTCGACACGTCCTCGATTAACGCCATGAAGGTCGGCCTCATGGGACCGCTTTCCGGCATCGGCGATTCGTTCTACTGGGGTACGTTCCGCGTGGTCGCCGCCGGCATTGGTATTGGTATCGCTTCGACGGGCAACCCGCTCGGCCCCATCGTGTACGCGCTCATCTACTCCGTGATTAACTTTGCAACGCGTATCGTCGCCGCCCATCTGGGATACGACCTGGGAACCAAGTTCCTGCAGCAGTCCGAAGAGAACAACCTTATGTCTCGCATGACGCATGCTGCCGGCGTTCTCGGAATGACCGTTATCGGCGCCATGATTGCGGCACAGGTCTCGCTGTCCACGGCTTTGACCTTTGATGTGGGTGGTTCGGAGATTGTCCTGCAGGATCTGTTCGATTCGATCTTCCCCGGTCTGCTGCCCTTGCTGGCAACGTTCGCTTGCGTTGCCCTCTATAAAAAGGGTGTCAAGACCATTTGGATTATTATTGGCATCTTCGCGATCTGCATCATCGGAACGGGCTTGGGAGTGTTCGCGGCGGCGTAAAGTTGACTGCTATGCTCGCGCGCTCGATAACTAACTGACCGTTTGAAAACGGGGTTCGGCGTAAGGCCGGCCCCGTTTTTTGTTTGAGGGATTTTCCGACCGTCCAATAATCCACGCTCGTCCATCACTCACGTATCTCTCATCTCTCATTTGTCACTAATACGAGAGATGGCACAAAGACGAGAGATAATTACGAGAGATAACTGATCAGCAAAGAGACAGGCAATCATGGTATTGTCTCAATACTGATTGTTCTACCAGCAAAAACATGTTTAAATGAAACAAATGGCAGACATCTTATCTTTCATCTCTCACTTATCTCTAATATGAGAGATAGCAGTAAGATGAGAGATAATTACGAGAGATAACTGAGAGACGAAGGAAATCTATTCGCGGCATTCTCCGCCGGGCCGAGCGAAAGGACATGCAGATGAACGAAAACGAGCTGACCGGTCTGCTCGAGTCTTTAAAGCGCATGGGCTCGGACGATCTTAACGTCGAGGTCAAGGAGAGCGCCACGACGCTTTCCCGCGACGTATGGGAAACGGTTAGCGCATTCGCGAATACCGCTGGCGGAATTATCGTGCTCGGCGTGAGCGAGCGCGCGGGCTTTGTCCCGGTTGAGAACTTTGAGACCGAGAAGGTGCTCAACCAATTCGTAGCGGGCATGGGTGATGCCGGCGGTCGCGGAAAACTGGCCAATCCGCCCAAATACACCATTGAACGCGTGGAGCTCCAGGGCACCGTGGTTCTGGTCATCACGATTGAGGAGCTCGACCCGTCGAGCAAGCCGTGTTATGTCATAGAGCGGGGCGCTCAAGGCGGCAGCTACAAACGCATCGATGACAAAGATGTTCCGCTCTCGTCGACCGAGGTCCTGTCCTTGTCATCGTATGAACGGACGAGCCCCAGTGATCGCGATGCAGTACCCGGCGCGGTCGCAGGCGATCTTGACGAGGCCCTGGTCGACCGCACGATAGAGCGTGCTTTCTCACTGACACCTCGTGCGATGCGCGGCGCGCCGGACAAGAAAACGAAGCTGGAGCGCCTGAATTTCCTCGACTCCCAGGGCAATGTCACTAAGGCCGGACTCCTGGCTGCGGGTGCCTATCCTCAGCAGTTCTATCCCAAGCTCTTTATCGATGTGGCGGTCTATGCCGGAACGCAGAAGGGCGCGGCGGGGTCGTTGAGGTTCATGGACCGTACGATCTGCGAGGGAACGTTGGGCGAAATGATCTCGGATGCCGTCGCGGCAATCGCCAAGAATTTGCGGCGAACCTCGACGATCCAAGGCGTCTCGCGTGTCGACTCGCTGGAGATTCCCGAGGAAGTCCTACGCGAGGCAATCGCCAACGCCGTAATCCACCGAGAATACGGAGATCGGTTCTGTGGGCAATCGATCGCTGTTGACGTTTTTGATGACCGTATCGAGGTGACGAACCCCGGCGGCCTATACGGAGGAAAGACTCGCGAGAACCTGTTTGACGGCAACTCCCGATGTCGCAATGCGACGCTTGTGAAGCTCATGTCGATTGTCCCGCTGCCGGATGGCGCAGGTTCGCCGGCTGAGGGCAATGGCTCGGGCATCCCGATGATGATCGATGCCATGCGCGCGCATGGTCTGGCCGAGCCCCTGTTCTGCCCGGGGTTCGATCGGTTCAAGGTCGTACTTTACCGTTCAAAGATCGAGCCGGTCGATCATGGCGGGGGCTTAATTGTGACGGCACTCAAACATTACGGCGAGCTGGGGACGCGTGAGCTGGCAGAGCGCACGGGGCTCACAATTTCCCAGGTTAGGTCGCGCGTCAACGCGCTCATTGCTCAAGGCGAGCTTGAGCCCACGGCGCCGGCGACGAGCCGCAACCGCAAGTATCGACTGTTGGAGCGCGTGGAATAAATGCGTTAGCGGACGAGGCGACCCAATAATCGACCCTCGATTGGCGCCCACTAAGGTTAAGCGGTTGTTGCCCAGTTGACGGTGATGCTAAAGACTCGGCTTACGCCGGCATGGCCGCGAACCCGTCCATCAAGAACAGCCTAAGAACCAGCTTGATGACATATCCCGGTTTGACTTCAGCCGCGTCAAAGACATGGCGCTCGGCGAGCTCGCTGCAGTATGTATAGATGTCGCGGATAAGGTCCGCGCCCGAAAGCGTAAACATGTAGCCTGCGTCCGAAAGCGCATTGGGCGCGGCGGGCAACTTGGCCATGTGGCAGAACGTTTGCAGGTCGGGCGCCATAACATTCTGGTAGTCGAGGTGGCCGCTGGCATCCTGTGCGGCAAGCTCCAATTGGCGCACAAAATCCAGCGCCGCTGCCAGCACAAAGCTCGGCGTAGGCGCGTTGACGTCCTGAGTGGTCGCCACGAGCCTGCCCGCCGCCTGCGTGACAAGCCAAGCGACCTCGCGCTGGCAACGCACGGCCTTGCGCGTAACCGGCTTGATGGACGAAGAAGAAACGCT
>CABULX010000134.1 GCA_902492545.1 uncultured Collinsella sp.
ATTGTTACGGGGGTGTTTCGCTTTTATGCGGAATGCCCCCGTTTACGTATGCCGCCCACCGAGAAATACGACCATTTAGGGCAAAAACCTTTGCAATGCAGAAAATACTTTTGTGTGGTAAAGCGCAATCAGTGTCGAAAGTATTTCTCAAGCGCCTATAATGAATACCGCATGTTACGTGCATAGAAGGAGGAATGGGAGGAAACGTGGCTGAGAACCTAAGCAACCAGTCTGTACCCGAAGCCGCGGCGCGCGTCGCTGCCGTGGTCAACCGCCTCGTTAACCGAATCGGCTCGAATGCCGAGTCCAGGGAGCGTCTCGCCGAGATCGAGATCCCCGAGGAGCTGCGCGACAATCTGGCGCTGTTCTTGCGCCTGGAGCGCCGTGTGCTTAGCGAGTATGATCCCGAGATCGCGGACCTGTTCGACAAGATTTTGACAGCCGAGATTGTGGTCAATGCCGGCAACCCCGGTACCTGCGCTGCCGACGAAGCCGTCGACGAGCAGGGCGTGCCCACCGCCGACGAGCCCACTGCCGTGGCATTTCGTGAGGTCGTCGATTTGATCGACAGCCTGCCGCTCGATAAGCAGCAGGTCATTGTCCGCGCCTTTACGAGCTTTTTCCATCTGGCAAACCTGTCGGAGGAGAACTACCGTGTGGCGCAGCTGCGCGAGCGCGAGGCCGGTGCGTCGACCGATACCGAGGTCGATCCCGCCAACGAGCTCACCGTCGCCTATCACCAGCTGGTGAATGAGCTGGGCGACGAGGGCGCCAACGAGCTGCTCGGCAAGCTTGAGTTCCATCCCGTCTTTACCGCGCATCCCACCGAGGCCCGTCGCAAGGCCGTCGAGGGCAAGATTCGCCGTATCTCCAACCTGCTGGAGGAGCGTCCGCGTCTGGGCGGCTCCGACCTGGTGGAGAACGAGCGCCATATGCTGCAAGAGATCGACGCCCTGGTACGCACGAGCCCCATCGCGCTCAAGAAGCCCACGCCGGTCGAGGAAGCCGATACCATCATCGACATCTTCGATAACACGCTGTTCGACGTTATCCCCGTTATCTATCGTCGTTTTGACGATTGGGTGCTGGGCGACAAGGCCGGTACTGTGCCGCCGCTGTGCCCGGCGTTCTTCCATCCCGGCAGCTGGATCGGTTCCGACCGCGACGGTAACCCCAACGTCACCGCCAAGGTGAGCCGTGAGGTCGCCGCCAAGTACTTTACGCACATGGTGCTCAAGCTCGAGGACAAGTGCCGCCACATCGGCCGCAACCTCACGCTCGAGGCCACCTACAGCAAGCCGTCGGCCGAGCTCATTAACCTGTGGAACCATCAGGTCGAGATGAGCCCTCGGTACACGGCCCGCGCCGAGCTGATCTCCGAGCACGAGCCGCATCGCGCCGTCATGCTCGTCATGGCCGACCGTCTGAACGCCACCGTGCGCCGTATCACCGACACCATGTACCACAGCGCCGACGAGTTCCTGGATGACCTGCGCGTCGTCCAGCGTTCGCTGGCCGCCTGCGGTGCCGTCCGTGCTGCCTACGGCCCGGTCCAGACCATCATCTGGCAGGTCGAGTCCTTCGGCTTCCATATGGTCGAGATGGAGTTCCGTCAGCACTCCGTGGTGCACGCCCGCGCCCTCAAGGATATCCACGAGAACGGTATCCATGGCGACCTGCAGCCCATGACGCGCGAGGTCATCGATACCTTCCGTGCCATCGGCTCCATCCAAAAGCGCTACGGCAAGAAGATGGCGCACCGCTATATCATCTCGTTCACCAAGAGCGCCCAGCATGTGGCCGACGTCTTTGAGCTCGCCCACCTGTCCTTTGCACACGAGGAGGATGTCCCCGAGCTCGATGTGATCCCGCTGTTCGAGCAGCTCGAGGACCTCGAGGGCTGCGTCGACGTGCTCGACCAGATGCTCACGCTGCCCGTGGTGCAGAAGCGCCTTGCCCAGACCAACCGCCGCATGGAGGTTATGCTGGGCTACTCCGACTCCTCCAAGGATGCCGGTCCTACCACGGCCATGCTCGCGCTGCACTCCGCGCAGGAGCGCATCGCCAAGTGGGCAGAGAAGAACGATATCGACCTGGTGCTCATGCACGGTCGCGGCGGTGCCGTGGGCCGTGGCGGCGGCCCGGCCAATAAGGCCGTGCTGGCTCAGCCCAAGGGTTCGGTCAACTGCTTCTTTAAGCTCACCGAGCAGGGCGAGGTCATCTTTGCCCGTTACGGCAACCGCACGCTGGCTCAGCGCCATGTTGAGTCCGTTGCCGCCGCAACGCTTTTGCAGTCGGCCCCGAGTGTCGAGAAGACCAACACCGAGACCACGCAGAAGTTCTGGGATATGGCCGAGAAGCTCAACGCCGCAAGCCACGAGCGCTATCTGGACCTGCTGAACACCGAGGACTTTACGCCGTGGTTCTCGACCGTGACGCCGCTGACCGAGGTCGGTCTGCTGCCGATCGGCTCGCGTCCTGCCAAGCGCGGCCTGGGTGCCAAGTCGCTCGACGACCTGCGTACCATTCCGTGGATCTTCAGCTGGAGCCAGGCGCGCATCAATCTGGCCGCTTGGTACGGCCTGGGTACCGCCTGCGAGCAGTTTGGCGATCTGGACCAGCTTAAGGCTGCCTACCAGGAGTGGCCGTTCTTCCGCACCTTTATCGACAACATCGAGATGTCGATCGCCAAGACCGACCAGCGCATCGCCAAGATGTATCTGCACCTGGGCGATCGCCAGGATCTGTCCGAGAAGGTCTTTACCGAGATGCAGCTCACGCGTAAGTGGGTCCTTGCCATCGTTGGTGACGAGTGGCCGCTGCAGCGCCGCCGCGTGCTCGGCTGCGCCGTTCGCGTGCGTAACCCCTATGTCGACGCCCTGTCCATCGCCCAGGTTCGCGCCCTTCGCGAGGTGCGTATGAACCAGGACGAGATGGCCGAGGAGAAGAAGGCCGAGTACATGAGCCTGATTCTTTCGACTGTGACCGGCGTCTCGGCAGGTCTGCAGAACACGGGGTAATCGATAGCCCTGTGGCTCTCACCGGGACCCGATGGGTTTCCCTCTGAATGCGTCCTCGCACTTGAAGCCCCCTTATCCTGCTCCTTCGGAGCTGCGGATAAGGGGGCTTCGTGCTGCGGAATGCATTCAGAGGGAAACCCATCGGGCCCCTTCGTCCTCGGTCTTCGGGGATTAAAGCTGAGGAGAAGAATGGCGCGCTTCGCGCTTAATGTGGAGTGCGGCGAGGGCTTCTTGCGTTCTGCGGAGTGTGCCTAAAAGTAAACTAATGGCGGGCCCTGCGATGTCCGGTCTTCGGCGGATTACTGCTGGGGGAATAATGGCGCGCTTCGCGCGTTTTGGATGGGGGTCTGTCCCGGCGGCGCGTTTGGCGCTTCGCGCCTCGCGCCTTATCGATCGGGATTGAGATGCATTTGGCGCTTCTGACCTTATGACTGTAGCGGCTGCGGTTCCGTTTGGGATCGCGGCCGTTTTGTTGTGGGTCAAATATGAACGTTGTGTTAATGACTCGGTGGACGGTGGTGTTTTTCGGTGAGCGGCGTATCCTTCCAACGGTTTATCTAGTGTGTCAGTTGAAAGGAAGAGGGCGCTCGTCATTGTTTGAATGTGAACTACCGTTTGACCACAAGACGTTGCATCTAGAGCTCGAGGATAAGAACTTCGTGGGTGTGATGGAAGGTCATCAAAACGAGTTTAAGACTACAAAATCGCAGGAAGAGCTGGTAGAAGAGTCGCTTGCCAACCCTTACGGCTCACCTTCGCTCGAGGAGCTTTGTGCTGGCAAGAAGGATATTGTCATTATTAGCTCCGATCATACGCGTCCCGTCCCCTCGCGTGTGACGATGCCTATTCTGCTGCATCACATCCATTCCGCTGCGCCCGAGGCTCGCGTGCGCATTCTGGTTGCTACGGGTATGCACCGTCCGTCGACGCACGAGGAGCTCGTCAACAAGTACGGCGAGGAGATCGTTGCCAACGAGGAAATCGTTATGCACGTCGCGACTGACGACAGCATGATGAAAAAGATCGGCACCCTGCCTTCTGGCGGCGAGTGCATCATCAACAAGATTGCGGCCGATTGCGATCTGCTGCTTGCCGAGGGCTTTATTGAGCCGCACTTCTTTGCTGGCTTCTCTGGCAGCCGCAAGTCCGTGCTGCCCGGCATTGCCAGCTATAAGACCATCATGTACAACCATAACGGTCAGTTTGTGAACGATTCCCATTCGCGTGCCGGCAACCTGTGCCACAACCACGTGAGCGAGGACATGTTTGCCGCTGCCGAGATGGCTCACCTTGCCTTTGTGCTTAACGTGGTGCTCAACGGCAAGCACGAGGTCATCGGCTCCTTTGCCGGCGATATCCACAAGGCGCACGAGGCTGGCTGCGAGTTCGTGAAGAGCCTTGCCGGCGTTGAGCCCGTTGAGTGCGAGATTGCCATCACCACCAACGGCGGCTACCCGCTCGACCAGAACATCTACCAGGCCGTGAAGGGCATGTGCTCTGCCGAGGCCACGCTTCCCGAGGGCGGCGTGATTATTGATGTCGCCGGTTGCGCCGACGGTCACGGTGGCGAAGGCTTCTATCACAACATCGCCGACAACGATCCGGCGGAGTTTGAGCGCGCCTGCATCGACCGTCCTAAGGACGAGACCCTGCCCGACCAGTGGACGAGCCAGATTTTCGCCCGCATCCTGGCGCATCACCCTGTGATTATGGTCACCGACCTGTGCGATCACCAGATGCTCAAGGATATGCACATGACGCCGGTCAACACTATCGAGGAGGCGCTCAAGCTCGCCTTTGAGATGAAGGGTGCCGATGCCAAGGTTGCCGTCATTCCCGATGGCCTGGGCGTTGTCGTCGCGCAGCACTAGTGCACGGCCCAAACGAATCGTTTATAACCGACAAGAAAGATAAGGTTTTATGCTTACCAAACTCCTCTGCGAATTCGGCGCAACGGCCCTCATGATCATCTTTGGCGTGGGCGTGCACTGCGATACCGTGCTTAAGGGCACCAAGTATCAGGGCTCCGGCCACATGTTTGCCATCACCACCTGGTCTTTTGGCATCTCGGTCGCTCTGTTTATCTTTGGCGGCGCCGTGTGCATGAACCCCGCCATGGTGCTTGCCCAGTGCATCGT
>CABULX010000135.1 GCA_902492545.1 uncultured Collinsella sp.
CATGTGGGCCTACTACTAGTCATTGGGGACAGACTTAAATGAGTGGTCTCTGGCTGCCCGGAACTGCTGGCACGGAAAATGCATCCCGCTTTGAAGTTCGATAGCGAGATGCACTTTCCGCGCACGGCCTGTTTGGGAAACTACGTTCCACTTTCCGGCAACATTCCGGGATGCATTTTCCGGTTGAGGCCCTCAAGGGAAACCATGTCCCATGTTGGACGCTCATTCTGGGATGCGCTTTCCGCAGTTGATTGATGCGGGCTTTAAGGACTGTTCCAAGCTGCCGGCAGAAAAGGAACGTCCCCAGGTGCCGGGTTTCCGCAGTCATTGGGGACAGACTTAAATGACTAGTCGTTTAAGAACGTCCAATGACTACCCACAGAATGAGGGTCTCATCGGGGACTAGGTAAATAACAAAAGCCCCCGCGGCCGAAGCGGACCGCGGGGGCAACAGACCTGCAAGAGTTAACTCAAGTCCTCGCCATTTGATGCAATGACCTTTTGGTACCAGCAGAAGCTGTCCTTTCGGTAGCGATCGAACGTGCCTTTGCCCATATCATCGGCATCAACATAAACAAAGCCATAGCGCTTCTTCATCTGCCCCGTCGAGGCCGACACCAAATCGATACAGCCCCACGGCGTGTATCCCATCAGGTCAACACCGTCCTCGACAATTGCATCGCGCAGCGCAAGAATATGCCTTCGCAGGTAATCAATATGATACGCATCGTGGACTTTGCCGTCTTCCAGCGCATCGAGTCCGCCCACACCGTTCTCGGCGATAAAGAGCGGAAGATGGTAACGATCGTGGTAGCCGGCAAGCGTCACGCGCAAACCCAGCGCATCGATCTGCCACTTCCAGGCAGTCTCTTTATCCTTGAGGTACGGATTGCGCAACGTCGGGAACACGTTGCCCTCCGCCTTCTCGGCGATCACCTGATCATCGGCGCACACCAAGCGCGAGCAATAGTACGAGAACGAGATGAAGTCGACCGTATGCTCTGCCAGATACTCCGTATCGCCCGGCTCAAAGGGCACGTGAACACCCTCTTTCTCGAGTGCACGCAGCTTCCAAGCAGGATAGGCGCCCGCAGCCATCACGTCTGTGTAGAAGTAGCGGCCGCGGTCCTCCTCATACGCAAGCCATACGTCCTCGGGCGCACAACGGTACGGATAGGTCGCACCGGCAGCGACCATGCAACCCACCTTGTTTGCGGGATCGATCTTGTGCAGAATCTCGACAGCGCGAGCGCTCGCCATAAACATATGGTGCGAGAACGCCGCGGTCACGGCTGCACGGTCACGCTCATCCTCGAGCGTGACACCCGCGTTGAGATAGGACAGCGCCACGCTGTTGATCTCGTTGAACGTAAGCCAATAACGCACGAGGCCCTGGTACGCGCGTCCGACGGTCTCGACGTAGTGCGCATACCGCTCGATCATCTCTCGGCTTTGCCAGCCACCATAGCGCTCGACCAGAGCCAACGGATAGTCGTAGTGCGACAGCGTCACAAGCGGCTCGATTCCATGCTCGCGCAGCGCCTCGAATACCTGACGGTAAAACTCCAAGCCCTCGCCGTTGGGCTCGGTCTCCATCCCTGTGGGAAAAATACGGCTCCAGCAAATTGAAAGACGCAGGCACTTAAAGCCCATCTCGGCAAAGAGCTCGACATCCTCGTGCCAATGATGGAAGAAGTCGTTGCCCCAGCGGCATGGATACAGCCTGTCCGGATCGTCCACGGGCTTTTGCCTGCCAAACATTACATCCCAGCGGTCGGAACCCTGTGGGATCAGGTCGGAGTGCGACATGCCGCGGCCGCCCTCGTTCCAGCCCCCTTCGGCCTGGTTGGCGGCGAGGGCACCACCCCACAAAAAGCCCTCGGGCATACCGGCGGCAGACGTTCTGTCAAAGTAACTCATGCTACTCAGCATCCTCGGCAGAAGCTGCCGCGGCGTTCTCCTGCTCCTGAGCCAGGAGCTGGTTATCGTACACCTTAAAGAACGGGTACCAGACCACAGCCATGACCACGATCAAAACGATCGTAAACACCCAGATGCGCGGGTCGAGGCACTGGACAAAGCCCTGAACGAAGATGGGGAACGTGCCGCTCACCAAGATGTAGAAGTTAGAGACAAGACCCAGTGAGACCGCACCCCAATACAGCAGGGCCGAGATCATGCCGCCTAGCACAAACGGAATCATGAGGATCGGGTTGAAGATGATGGGCGCGCCGAAGATCGCGGGCTCGGAGATACGGAAGAAGCTCGGCACGATCGATGCCCTGCCAAATGCCTTGAGCTGCTGCGACTTTGCCCTAAACGCGCAGAGCGCCACAAAAGAGAACGTATTACCCGTGCCGCCGATGAGGTTGATGGCCAACGACATGAGCGCCGGGTGGAACTCAAGCGGCTGCCCGGCAGCATAGAGCGAGGCGTTGGCGGCAAAGGCGGCAAGCGTGACCGGGGCGGTGATGGGCATTACGATCATGTTGCCGTGGACGCCAAAGCACCAAAACAGCAGCGTCATGAAGCAGATAAGCAGTGCGCCGGGCACAGAGTCAACTGCGACGGAAAGCGGGGCAGCGAGCAGCTTCTCGATAACCGAGGGGATGGACAGCGCGGGATCGATCATCTGGATCAGCAGGTTGCCGCCAAAGAAGATGAGGATGTTGGCGAGCATAGGTACGATGGCGCCAAAGGTTTCGGACAAAAACGGCGGCACGCCATCGGGCATCTTGATGGTGATGCCCTTGGTCTGGCAGAAGCGCGTGACCTCGACGGAGACCAAGGCAACGATGATGGCGGTAAACAGGCCCTGCGCACCCAGATAGGTGCAGGGGACCGCCTGGAGCACGGACTCGTCAGCAAGCTGGTAGTAGGACGACGGCGCCGCGGCGATCAGGAACATCACCAGCGAGGTCATGCCGGCGTTAAGCTTGGGCATCTTGTAGGTGCCCGCCAGGTTATAGGCGATTGCGAACGTCACGATCACCGACAGTATGCCCATCGTCATGTTGAAGGGAATGAGCAGCGTGAGCTTATTGGCCGTGGCAAAATCGAGCCAAGGGCCAAAGACGGACCAGAACCCGCCCTGCGCCACCAGGTCGGCCGTGACCGGCGGGTTGGCGAGGATCATAAAGACGGCAGATACCAAGATGAAGCTGATCGCGCTCATAAAGCCCTTTTGCATGGAGGCAAAGTGGCGCTCGGTGCCGCAGAAATTGGCGATAGGGGTCAGTTTTTCCTGAAGCAGGGTCATGAACTTCTCCATGGTTGCCTCCTAACCCAACAGCGACTGGGCGAGTGCCAGCACGTTGGCGGCGTTGCCCATGCCGTAGTCCTGTGCGGGGATGACCGCGGTCGGCTTACCGCTCCCCTGCTTGACGGTGTTGAGCTGGTAGGACACCTGCGGCCCCAAGAGCAGCACGTCATAATTGGCGCACGTCTCCTGATACTCGCCGATACCCACCGCATCGATATCGAGCTCGATGCCGTTTTGCTCCGCATATTTCTCGAGTTTCTTCATCAGAATGCTTGTAGACAGACCAGCTGCGCAAACAAGAAGGATCTTCATAAGGGATTCCCTTCGCATTGATTGGTTGGATAGTCACCGCACGCCGCTAGGCGTTCTTGGTTGCAGTGCGCTCATACAGGCAGATCAGCTCCTGCACGAGCTCCTGAGCAAGCATGGAGCACATGAGGTGGTCCTGAGCATGGACCAGCAACACATCCACCGACAGATGCTCGCCCGCTGCCTCAGTCGAAAGCAGCTGCGTTTGGATGTGGTGAGCCTTGATTCCCGCATCCTTTGACTGCTTCATGAGTTTGGCGGCGGCGTCAAAATCCCCCGCCTTTGCCTTTTCAAGGGCTTCGAAGGCAAGGCTGCGTGCCTCTCCCGCTGCAGCGACCAGCTGAAACGAAACCATCTCGGTTCCCTGATCGTCCATAACGGTCTCCTCTCCCGTGATGTTTGGTTTGTACTTGAATATTCGAAACGCCTATCTCCCGCCCGCAATCCTCGAGGTTTATTGCAGGTAGACTGACAGGGTCATCGACAAAAGAAGTCTTAAGCCGTATGCGCTTGCACAAGCGCCATCAGCTCATGCCAGGACCGGCGCTCGCGTAGGCGCTCGACCCCCTGGCGGTCCATAAAGATCTCGGCGAGCAGTGAGCTCAAGATCCGCGCCTCATCGCCGCCCGACCGGGCAAACGACACCATAAAGACGATATCGACCTCATGGCCGTATTCGTCCCAAAGAATGGGATGTTCGAGCAGGCCCACGGTAACAAAGGCCTCGGCGCTCAAGGGATGCATCCCATGGGGCATGGCTACCCCATTGCCAAACGAGGTGGCGCTCGCGCTCTCGCGCTCGGCGACCTCTTGGGCAAACTGGGCATCGACACGGCCGCTCTCGACGGCGCGCTCGGAGAGATATCGGAGAACGGCCTGCTTCGACGACGCCTCAACGCGGTTGAAGAACAGGGCACGGCTAAAGAAAGAGCTCACGGAGTCCGATTGCGCAGTGTCGTCGCTCAGCACCTTGCGGATAGCGTTGACATCGCTCGTCTCCAAGAAGAAATCGGCCTCGCGGACGGGCACGGGCAACTTGATGTTGAGCGGCACCGTTGTGAACACGTAGTCGATATGCGAAAAATCGAACGTTCCCACGCGGGCGACATCGCATGTCTCAATCGAATCGATATACATGCCAAACTGCTTGCGGTACTGGTGCTCGAGCATACGGGCGCTTCCCGCTCCCGAGGCGCACACGATCAGGATGCGTTTGCGACGCGGCTGGTCGGCTTGCTGCTCGAGGGCCAGGGCAAATGCCATGGCGATGTAGCCGAGCTCTTCATCAGAGGGCTGGCTGCCAAAATGACGCTCGAGTACCTGCGAGGTGCCAGCTGCCATCGAATAGGCCAACGGAAACCTCGTCTTGATATCGGGCAGCATGGGGTTATCCATATGCATGTGATATTCAAGGCGATAGCCCAGAGGGCCGATATGCCGAGCAAGGTTCATGCGAAGTTCAAGATCGCCGCTAAAGTCAAACCTAAACTCATCGTTGACCGCACGTACCATCTCGGAAGCAATCTCCCACATCTCGTCCGAGATAACGGCAGAGCCCTTCTCGGGCACGCCCGTGCCCCTGCCGA
>CABULX010000136.1 GCA_902492545.1 uncultured Collinsella sp.
GCGGCCTTCATGCGCTCGATTAGATTGGCGAGCGCCGTGAACTGCCTGCCCGCGATGGATTGGGAAAACGCCGTGAACTCGGTTGTCTCAGCAGCAATGTGACGCGCCGCCAAACGGGCAGCGAGTTCACCGAACAGCTGGGGCGCCCGGGCAGACACCACGAGCACGCGCACGGGGTCCGCGGACGCCGTGACACCGCCGTCGACCGCGGCGTCCTCACACGTTTTTACCAGCTCATCGATTGCATCCACATAGGCGTGGGCGCGGGCGTGAGGGCCGGCAACCTCTACAAAAGTAGGCTGAGCGGCGGACTTGGAGGCAGTCTGGGGCGCGGCGGCACCCTCCCCCAGCGGCGCGGCCTCAAACAGCACACCGCGGGCATCAAAGGCGGCAGTAAGTTCCTCGCGCATTGCCGCCTGCTCGCGGGCAAGCAGCACAACGACCTCTCCCCCATTGTTCGCCACGGCGGACAGCAGCTCGAGCAGGCCGTGCGTAAACGATGTGATACCGCGCACACATACCGCGCGGGCGCACGCCGGAAGGTTGTCGGCCAGCACCTCGGCCATAAGGTCAGCAGCCTCGCAGGACTCGACCATGCCTCGACGGTCCAAGCCGCTCGCATAGGCACTCAACAGCTCGAACACGCGAGCCTCGGCGTCGCTCTTGGGATCGGGCCGGCAATTGTTGGCACGGCATCGCTCGGCCGTCGTTCCCGCTACGCCCGACAGCACATCGCGGGCCATGCGCGCGAGCATGCGCACCGTACCCTGACTGCGCGAAAGCGGCTGCAGGTCGGCATCGTCGCGACGGGCGATCATGTCCGAGAACAGCATCTGGCGCTGCATGTTGTCGACGAAGCTGCGGCCATCGCCCATAAGCTCCCACAGCGAGCGGAGCCACGACGCTGGGGTTTTGTAGTCAACGCCCAGCGAGGCGCCAGCAACCGCAGCATCGTGACGGCACACGTCGAGCTCGGCAAACGAGGGCGCCAGCAATACAGCACGCCCGTGGCGGGCAACCAGGTCGGCGAGCAACGCCGCCTCGGCATCGCTCAAGTCCGTACCGGTATTGGTGGTATAGATTCGAACAGGCATGGTCCTCCACTCAAACCGTTCGCAATAATCAATGCATCCATCCTACCCGCCCACGCGGACAGATTTGCCCCACGCCAACAGATTTGATCCCTTGGGGACGGAGGAAAACGGATCAACGAGGGGGTCAGTCTAACCCGGTGATCCGTTTCCCCCGTCCCCGGGGGATCAAAAAACCGCCCCCGAAGGGACGGTTCTGCGCAATTTATTTTTGCCGCTGGCCTACTCGCCATCCTCCAGTTTGATGAGGATCTTGCGATAGCCACCGTACTCGCCGTTGAGCGCCTTGGACACGCGGCTCACCGTGGTGGACGAAGCGCCGGTGCGGGCCTGAACCTCAACATAGGGCTCGCCCTCATCCAGATAGCGCGCGACCTGCAGGCGCTGAGAAAGATCGCAAATCTCGCGCGGCGTGCAGATATCGGTTAAAAACGCCTGGATATCGTTCTCGTCATCCAAAAGGCTAAATGCGTGGACCAGCTGCTTGACATCAGGCTTGTCAAACATGTTCTCGATATTCATCGATCACCGCCAAACCCGCCATAAGGCATCGAAGTTGATACTGACATCGGGCATCGTTCGCCCGTAATATGCAATAAAACTATGCATGGGCTATTTGCCCGTAGCAGTGTAGCACACCACCAAACTAAAGCGACAAGACTCTCTGCCAGCGGCACGTTTTTCAGGACGAACGCCGTTTAGAAACCGAATGCGCACGTAAGCTCCACGAATATTTGAGACAATGGGCGTCCAAACACCGCGGCGCGCCCGCGCAACCATCCAAGTCGCCGCCGCAAGCCGCTTCACGCGACGCCAGCAACCCCGGCGCAAGAAAGGATTCACGCCATGCGCTTTATGCTTAACTGGCTCTTCACCTCGATCGCCATCGCGATCGCCACGTTCCTCGTCCCCGGTATCCAACCCTTCGGCTTTGCCGAGGCCTGGGTCTGCTTTGCCTTTGTGGGACTGTTCCTCAACATCGTCGATTCGTTCGTCAAACCGTTCCTCACGGTCATCTCGCTGCCGCTCACGATCATTACGCTCGGCATTTTCCAGCTCGTGCTCAACAGCTTTATGCTGGAGCTCGCCAGCTACCTGTCGGTCAACCTGTTGGGCGTCGGTATCTCCATCGCCGGCTTTGGCTCGGCCTTTATGGGCAGCATCCTAGTGTCCATCATGCGCAGCATCCTCGATAGTATTGCCGAAGAGTAGAACGCCCCCGACACACAAACGCATCGGACCAAATCAAAGGCCGCCCATCGCAAAAATGGGCGGCCTTCTTATTTGCCAAGTCTCAGAGGGCAAGAAAATCTACCATTTCCACCCCGTCCCCACATGGCAGGCGTGGGTTAGATGACATAGTCGTAGCCATGGTTGGGAGCGACAAGTTGATCGAGCGTCACGCCGTCGAGGTAATCGTTGATGAGCTTGTCCAGGTTCTTCCACACGTCGAGCGTGGGGCACTCATCAGATCGCGAGCAGCCCTTGCAGTCGCCATCCAGGCAGGCGACCGGCGCCAGACTACCCTCGGTCAGGCGCAAGATCTCGCCCACCGTGTACTGCTCGGGCGGACGCGTGAGCACATAGCCGCCGCCCTTGCCACGCATGCCCGAAAGCATGTTGGCGCGCACGAGCGTAGCCAAGATGTTCTCGAGATATTTCTCGGAAATCCCCTGTCGCGCCGCGATCTCTTTGAGCGGGATGCGACCGGCCGCCTGGTGCTCGGCCAGATCGACCATAACGCGCAGGGCGTACCTGCCCTTAGTAGAAACCAACATATATATTGCTGCCTTTCGGTCTTTTAGTCCGTTGAAATTCTAGCCGAAAAAATGGGTTTGAAAATACCCGTTCCGGTCAAGATGGTTAATCGACTCGTAATAATCTTCTATTTCCTATTGCATTACTAGGCTTTAGTGTCTACTATGCTTGCCAACAGCTAAACGAACAACCTATAAGGTTTATGGGTTTGGCTGCTAGACACGCCGTAAAACCATACGGCAACCAGCAACTTGAACACTTTGGAGGTTCACCATGAGCAAGGTTTACACGTCCATCGATCAGCTTATCGGCCACACCCCGCTTCTGGAGCTCACTCACTTTGAGGCCGACGAGGACCTCAAGGCTCGCGTGCTCGTCAAACTGGAATACTTCAACCCCGCCGGATCCGTTAAAGACCGCGTCGCCAAGAACATGATTGACGAGGCCGAGAAGGCTGGCAAGCTCGTGCGCGGCGGCGACTACACCATCATCGAGCCCACGAGCGGCAACACCGGCGTCGGCATCGCCTCGGTAGCGGCCGCCCGCGGCTACAAGGTGATCATCACCATGCCCGAGACCATGTCCGTCGAGCGCCGCAAGCTGATGCAGGCATACGGTGCGCAGCTCGTGCTCACCGACGGCTCCAAGGGCATGAAGGGCGCTATCGCCAAGGCCGAGGAGCTGCAGAAGGAGACCCCCAACAGCATTATCGCCGGCCAGTTTGTGAACCCCGCCAACCCGGCCATTCACAAGGCCACGACCGGCCCCGAGATCTGGGACGACACCGACGGCGAGGTCGACATCTTCGTCGCCGGCGTTGGCACCGGTGGTACCGTGACCGGCGTGGGCGAGTTCCTCAAGGAGCAGAACCCCGAGATTAAGGTTGTCGCCGTCGAGCCCGCCACCTCCCCGGTGCTCTCCAAGGGCCAGGCCGGCCCGCACAAGATCCAGGGCATCGGTGCCGGCTTTGTGCCCGACGTCCTCGACACCCAGGTCTACGACGAGATCATCCCCGTCGAGAACGACGACGCCTTTGCCACCGGCCGCGCCGTGGGCCACAAGGAGGGCGTGCTCGTGGGCATTTCGTCCGGTGCCGCCGTGTGGGCCGCACTGCAACTGGCCAAGCGTCCCGAGAACGAGGGTAAGACCATCGTGGCTCTGCTTGCCGACACCGGCGAGCGCTACCTGTCCACGGCGCTCTTCCAGGACTAAGGGCCCGTCATTTGTCGATAGGCCCAAGGCACGCCGGTCTACCCTCTCTTCTGGCTGCCTGAGCCCATCTCGTTAGGGTGTCCCACGAGACGTCCGAACTTGCTACAATGTCTGCGGCGCGGAACCAGCCTCCCGCGCCGCTTTTCTTTTTTGGCCACATGCCACCAAGGAGAACCTCCCCATGCACAACAAGCGCGTGCTCGTCGCCATGAGCGGCGGCGTCGATTCCAGCGTGACCGCGTACCTGCTCAAAAGCCAGGGCTACGAATGCGTCGGCGCCACCATGCGCCTCACCTGCCCCGCGCCCGATCCCGCCACGGGCATGAGTAAGGTCGACCGCGACATCGCCGATGCAAAGGCCGTCGCCGAGCGTCTAGGGATACCCCACCATGTGCTCGACCTGCAGCAGACGTTCGATCGCAACGTTATCGAGCGCTTTGTGAACGCCTACCAGGAGGGGCTGACGCCCAATCCGTGCATTATCTGCAACCGCCACATTAAGTTTGGCGCGCTGCTCGATGCGGCGCTGGATATGGGCTGCGACTACATAGCAACGGGACATTACGCCAAAACAAGCCAGGCGGCAGACGGCACCTGGCAGCTACATCGCGGCGAAGATCCCAAAAAGGACCAAAGCTACTTTTTGTATTCGCTTACGCAGGAGCGCCTGGCACACACGATCTTTCCGCTGGCAGGCCTAGACAAAGAGCGCGACGTGCGCCGCATAGCCGCCGAGCAGGGGTTTACCAACGCCCAGAAGGCCGAAAGCGAGGACATCTGCTTTATTCCAGACGGTGACTACGCGGGCTATATCGAGCGCCGCTGCGGACATCCCGCTGCACCGGGCGACATCGTGTGGCGCGACGGCAGTGTGGTCGGGCGCCACAACGGCGCGTTGCGCTACACCATCGGCCAGCGCAAGGGCCTGGGCGTCGCGATGGCGCATCCCGTGTATGTGACGGGCGTCGAC
>CABULX010000137.1 GCA_902492545.1 uncultured Collinsella sp.
TCCAGCTTTAACTCGGTCAACATGTTCGAGATTGCCCACTCGCTGCATCGCCAGTTTGGCGGTGACCCGTGGTGCATTTATCGCGGCAAGCATCTGCTGTCGTTTGTCGACAACCACGATGTGCCGCGCCTGGCGAGCATCCTGACGGACAAGTCCTGCCTACGCCCCGCCTACGGCATGCTCTTTGGTATGCCGGGTATCCCATGCGTCTACTATGGCAGCGAGTGGGGGATTGCCGGCGAAAAGGGCGGCCCCGATGGCGATTGGGCGCTGCGTCCTGCGCTCGATGAGCCTGCGCCCAACGAGCTGACGGCATTTGTCAAGCGGCTCGCGCACCTGCGCTCGGCAAACGACGCGGCAGCCCGTGCCCTCAACTACGGTGCCTATCGCAACGTGGTGATCCAGAACAAGCAGCTGCTGTTCGAGCGCGCCTGTGACAGCGCGACGGTACTCGTGGCGGTGAATGCCGTAGACGAGCCTTACACCTTTGGCGCCGGCGAGCTCAACGGCTCCTTTGTCGATCTGCTTGCCGACGGCGTGCCTACGGTCGAGCTGACTGGCTCCCTTGAGCTTGCGCCCTACGAGGTGCGTTATCTGCTGAGGGCCTAGATCATGGCGGCGTCCGACGAGGGCTATCAACATATTGAGCATGGGTTTGAGCCCGTGTTCGACCAGCACTCGCGCGTTTTGGTGCTCGGGTCGTTTCCTTCGGTGCTTTCGCGCGCCAATGATTTTTATTACGGCAACCCCCAGAACCGTTTTTGGCGCGTGATGGCCGCGTGCCTCGGTGTGCCCGTGCCGCCCAACGAGGGCGACCTTTTGGCAGGCAGCGAGCCTGCGACGCTCGACGCCTCGATTGCCGCCAAGCGATCCATGCTGCTGAACGACGGCGTAGCCCTGTGGGATGTGATTGAGAGCTGCGACATTAAGGGCTCGAGTGACGCGAGCATTCGCAACGTTGTGCCGACACATATCGAGCGCATTACCGGCGCAGCTCCCATTGAGCAGGTGATATGCAACGGTGGTACAGCTGGCCGGCTCTACAAGCGCTATCTACAAGAACGCACCGGGCTGCCCGCCATCGTCCTACCCTCGACAAGTCCCGCCAATGCCGCCTGGCGTCTGGAGCGTCTTGTTGAGCGTTGGCACGAAGCCGTTGACTGGGCCGCTCTCTAATTTAGATATTTGATTGAAAATGGGCGCCCAGACGTTTCAGAACGCCTCGCCAGATCGGCGCGGGCACGGCTGGCTCGGCGCAAACCATGCCGTCGACGTCGACGCTACCGGCATTGCCGCCGCCAAGTCGCTGCGCATGCTCGACGGAGCAGCCCATGCGAACGGCGCCTACGAGCTTGTCCATCGCTTCGGAAAATGGCCGGCGCAAGAGGCCCATACGCGGGGAGTGGCGAAGCGCTGCGATGCCGCTGCCGGCACAGACGACAACGCCGCCACACCACAATTGGTCATGGCGCTCACATGCCTTGTGCAGATGAACGGCGGTCACGCGCGCCTGCTTAGCGCCCTCTTGTGCGGCTCGAATCGCGGCATAGACGCGCGTTCCCGTACTGCCAAAGCGCTCAAGCGCCCGCTCGATAGCTGCCAACGTCTCATCGTCAGCCACATCTTCAATGGCCAGCACGATGCCATCGACTGCACCGGCATCATCCGCTTCCAAATCGATCGGGCGGGGGAGCGTGGTACCAGAAAGTTGAGCATAGGCGGCGATGGCATCCTGCAGGTCCCAGAGCAAAAACTCAAGATCGGCGCTATCGGGAATGCTGATATACGCAATGGTTCGCAACGTTTTTGGTGCATCGCCGCGTGCAGTCGTCTCCATGCCGCCTCCTTTCCGGTTGGTTTCCGTTTAGGTTACACCGTCTGGCAGCGCCTCGCCGCGCTATCCTAGTGCAACCCTTACGAAAGGAACGCCATGCGCCTGCCCATGAATACCTCGCTTGCCACGCTCAAGCCCTCCGGCATCCGTCGGATTAACGCGCTCGCTGCCCAGCACCCAGGATGCATTGCGCTCGCGCTCGGCGAGCCCGATTTTCCTACACCCGATGTGATTTGCGCCGAGGTGACCGCCGCGCTGGGCCGCGGCGACACGCACTATCCGCCCAACAACGGCCGTCCCGCCCTGCGCGAGGCGCTGTCTGCCTACATGGGGGACGCGGGTCTTACGTTTTCGGCCGACGAGGTAATCCTGACCGACGGCGCGACCGAGGCCCTGTCGGCAACATTCATGGCTATGCTCAACCCCGGCGACGAGGTCATTATCCCCACGCCAGCCTTTGGCCTGTACGAGAGCATCGTCGTGGCCAACCACGCTAAAGCGGTCTTTTTGGATACGGAGCCTGCGCAATTCCAGATTGATGAAGACGCACTTCGTGCTTGCGTGACACCGGCGACCAAGGCCATCGTCATCTGCTCGCCCAACAATCCCACGGGCTGCATCCTCAACGCGGCATCGCTCGACGCCGTGGCGCGCGTGGCGAAGCGGGCGGGCATCTACGTGGTCTGCGACGACGTGTACAACCGTCTGGTCTATGTGGATGGCTATGAGCGCTTTGCCCAGCGCCACCCGGAGCTTCGCGATCAGACGGTAGTTATCGAGAGCTTCTCCAAGCCCTGGGCCATGACCGGCTGGCGCTTGGGCTGGCTGGCAGCGGCAGCCCCCGTCATCGCCGAGATCGCAAAAGCCCACCAATACCTAGTATCGAGCGCCGTCTCCTTCGAGATGGACGCCGCAGCCCGAGCCCTGACCGTCGACCCAACCCCCATGCTCAAAGTCTACCGAGCCCGCCGCGAACGCGTGCTCGCAGCCTTAAACGCCATGGGCCTCGACGTAGTGGAACCGGCAGGAGCCTTCTACGCCTTCCCCAGCATCAAACAGTACGGCCTAACAAGCGAAGATTTCTGCATCAAAGCCATCAAAGAGGCCAACGTAGCTCTAGTCCCGGGCGACTGTTTCGGCACCGAAGGCCACATCCGCCTAAGCTACTGCGTCTCCGACAAGGATTTGGACGAAGGTCTCCGCCGCCTGTCCAATTTCGTGTCAACCCTATAGCCCAACGGGACCCAAAACCATCAGCCCACCGACCCAAGCATTATGAGTGGGGCGCGTCGGCCAACGGACACGAGGATTCGCAGCAAAGGCAACGTAGCTCCGGCCGGGAGGGGCAGGGCGAGTTTTCCGTAGATTCCGCACGAGCCGAAGGCCACTTAATGTGGCCTTCGTGCGAGCCCAGGACTTGACCGAGCGGAAAACTCGCCCTGCCCCTCCCGGTCGGAGCGTATGCAGGGTTTGTGTACGAATCCTCGCGCCCGTTGACCGACGCCGGGGTCCCCGCCATAATACTTTCGGTTCACGCACGAATCCGCTGCCAGAGACAGCCGGTGCAAACGGGCATCGCCCGCGAGTTTAATGGGATATCCCGCCAGCCGAGGTGGTCGAGTAGATATGTCTTCTCGCCCCCGTCGCTCATGCAGCGCGGGGGCTTTCTTTTTGGACATGCCCCCGTCACGTCCTTGTGGCGGACCGTGCCCGGAAAGAATTCGAGGAGGTGTAATTCATGCCCCAGCAGTACAAAATCGACAAGGTTGCAGAGATCGAGTCCCGTATCGCCGAGAACGCCGGTCTGTTCGTCGTCAACTACAACGGTCTGACGGTTAAGCAGGCTCAGGAGCTGCGTCATCAGCTTCGCGAGTGCGGCGCCGAGATGAAGGTCTACAAGAACAACCTGGTCAAGATCGCTCTCAAGAACCAGGAGCAGCCCGAGCTCGACGAGATCCTCGCCGGCCCCGTCGCTTATGTGTTCTACGAGACCGAGCCGGTCGAGGCCGCTAAGACCCTTAAGGACTTCTCCGCTAAGTCCAAGGGTGTCCTTGAGATCAAGGGCGGTATCTCCGACGGCAAGGCCGTTTCCGCTGATGATGTTAAGGCTATCGCCGAGCTGCCCACCAAGGATCAGCTTCTCGGTCAGATCGCCGGTCTCATCTCCGGTTTCGCTCGCGACATCGCTGTCTGCGTCAACGGCGTTTCCTCTGGTCTCGCTCGTTCGATCCAGCAGGTCTCCGAGCAGAAGGCAGCCTAGTCGCTGTTTTCACCCGCGGCGGCAACGCCGCACCCCTGGCGCATTCGCGCCGTGTTTTAACTGATCTCCGTGCACAGACACGGAAACCGAAAGGACTTAGAAATGGCTAAGCTTACCACCGATGAGATCATCGATGCTCTTAAGGAAATGACCCTTCTCGAGGCTTCCGAGCTCGTCAAGGCTATCGAGGACACCTTCGGCGTTTCCGCCGCTGCTCCTGCCGCTGTTGTCGCCGCTCCCGCTGCTGGCGCTGCTGAGGCCGAGGAGAAGACCGAGTTTGACGTCGTGCTCGAGGGCTTCGGCGACAACAAGATCCAGGTCATCAAGGCCGTCCGTGAGCTCACCAACCTTGGCCTGAAGGAGGCCAAGGAGGTCGTCGAGGGCGCTCCCAAGGCTGTTCTCGAGGGTGCCAAGAAGGAGGACGCCGAGGCTGCCAAGGAGAAGCTCGAGGCTGCTGGCGCTGCTGTCACCCTCAAGTAATCAGGCTTTCTCGCCAGATTTCTTTGCAGACGGGGTTCGCATTGCGAGCCCCGTCTTTTTTGTTTTGGCCCTTCATTCCCATTGCTCGGCGCGCAGAACACCGTTGTCTTCGCCGTGCCAATCTCGTTACCGCTGGGGCGTAAAATTGCACCATTCGAGCAATAATTTGCGTTGACCTGCTGAAGAATTGCGTTTGCCTTACGGCGACGTATGTCTCCGGCGGTAAGATACTTCGGTATCGCAATTTGGTCTGCGGCCGCCGTGCCGCACGCACAGGGCGCATTCTGCGCCTGCGAAAGGATCCTTGAATAATATGAAGGCAATCATCCCCGCCGCCGGTCTTGGCACGCGTTTTCTGCCTGGCACTA
>CABULX010000138.1 GCA_902492545.1 uncultured Collinsella sp.
GATTTTCCTGGCTTGGGCCTTCATTGCCTCTTGACAATGTTCTACTCATATTAAACAGCTTCATCCATGTTCTCCTTTAGGTAGCCCGGAATTGCTCGTCGAGAAGAGGAATGTGCGAGCAAAAAAATAGGGCAGAATCGCTTTCACGATCCCGCCCCGCAAACCCGAGGGTTTCTAACTAGAGTCCATTATGCAGCTAAACGCCTCTTTGTCAATCCCATGGATGCTTGACGCGCACATCAGCACCGAGCAAAGCTTGCGCGCAAGTGGGAAGCAGATCCTACCCGAGCCAGGCTTTGAAGACCATCGCAATGAAGTCGTGCGACGAGGCTATTACTGTGTTGCCCGCGTACCAGTCGCCGTGAAGCTCGGACCTATCGGCAAGAGCGAGTAGCCTCTCGGGAGTCCCTTCTGCTTTCTCCCTAGGAACGAATCGAGAGTAGGCGTAAGCGAGGACGGTCATCTGCAGGATGCGTGGATTGCGCATCTTCGAGCGCCTGAGGCGCTTGGACACGCCGATTTCGCCGAGAGCCGCGGCCAGCGGCGCGGGGTACCTCAGCTGCGGCGCGCTCGATGACGAGCCGAGCCCGTTCACGATGGCGCTCGAATGCGCCGCGGCGTTTCGCAGCGAGTTCGCGCGCCTGAGCATGTAGTGCTCGTCCCTCATCTCGGAATCGCCCCATCGATCGGCGCAGAAGAGGTAGAAGTCGGCGAAGGCGCCGAAAGACGACAGCTCCAGAAAGACCCACGCCGGCATCTCGCCAATCGGGTACCTCGAAACGAGCGATCCGAGGTAGGCGTCGTTTTTCAGGCGGTTGAGCTCTCCCTCCCTGCGGTTGCGGTCGCCGTGGTTGAGGGCGGCGAGGTAGTCGGAGAAGATCGAGTAGCCGTCCTCGCCCGGCTTTTCGGTGATGCGCTCGACCAGCCTGGTCTTCGCGGAGTTCTCCACGTCAAGGGTCAGCGGCAGCAGGAAGCTGCGCAGCTCGCGGTCGATGGCGGCGAGGTCGACGAGGTGCCCGAAGTCGAGCCCGGCGTATTGGCCGTCTCGCGGCCCGCCTACGCGTTTGGGGAACAACACGCGGTAGGCAGCGAGTCTGAAATAGTGATCTTGGCCGGCCAGGATGCGCGCGGCTTCCGCTTCGGAGCACAGCTCGAAGGAGACGCCCTTCCGCCTCAGGTGCTCGATCTGCTGTTCTATTGTGAGAATGGGCTTCCTGCTCGGGATATCGGCCATCGTCGGTCTCCTGTCATTGATTTGCAGACCATATTCTACCAGTATGTTTTCTCGAAACTCTGAAGGCTTGCTTGTCAACTCATGGGCAAGCCCCCCGAGACTACTCACTTTGCCCACCGATACCAAAGACCTGTGACCTGCAGTTTTGCGAACGGCTCGAAAACCACCAGCGCTGACTCACTTGCGGTTGAAGCTGGCGGCTTGCACGCTAAAGGTCGGTTGAGTTTCAAAACGGGCGTTTTCGGCGAAATCGAGCCTCCAAAGGCGGTCCGCACCCCCCTTTGGGACAAAAACAAAAACTCAATGCCCTTGAGTTTGAAAAAAGTTTTTGGAGTTGTCCCCGCTTTTGTCCCCGAAGCCGACGAAACGCGACATGGCGTTACCTGGCGGCACTCGTCTCGAGACGGCACCGAAAACTGGGTGCAACTGGAATGACGGGACGACAAAAACAGAGCCATCGAGTGGGAATAGAACAGACGTTCGATAAAATAGTATAGTATCAGATAGCGGGCACGGTTTCAATTGAATCCGTGCCTGCTGCTGTATGTGTGTCCTTGCACGCCCAATATGCGCCGTAAAAGCCGTCTTCTTCGACGTCAAAGTGAATGCGCTTCGTTTTTGCCTCTCAAAATCTTATTTTCACGATTTGCATTTTCATCCCGTTGTCACCGACCCTTGCGAGAAACCGGAAAAAGCCGCTGACAGAAGGGTCTCTCAAATCGTTATAACCCAGCATATAGCCGCGACTTGTGACCTGCAGACGGCTGTCCCACGTGCCGATTTCCTTGGCGGCATCCGAAACCGCAAAATATGCCCCCACATCCTTGATTTTTGCAGTCTTAAGCCATGTTTTTGCGATCATCTTTACTGCCATCCGATTGGCAGCATCAAAGACCAGCACACCGCCGGGGAAAGCGTCCGCCATCCCCCGCACCAGTTCCCGGACCTGCTGAGTCAGAAAGTAATAGAACACCCCGGAGGCAAAGAACACCGCCCCGCCGGAGGCATCGATTTTGCCAAACCATGCGGTGTCTTTCAGGTCGCAGGGGATATTTTGTTCCCGATCCCCGGCGGGCAGTAGCTGCTGCCGCAAGGCAATCACATCCGGGAAGTCCAGATTGTAGATCTTGCATCTACCGTTGTCGCAGGTTCTGCCGGTGTTGTCCAGCCCGCAGCCCAGATTGACCACCGCCGCATTGGGGTGGCCTTTCAAGTAATCCCGCACCTCGAAAGCAAGATCGCCCTGCCGCATGGCCACCTCCAGCGCACCGAAGCGCTGCATCAGGCTGCGGGAGTTTTTCTCTGCCTCTGAAAAGTCGTAGTCGATCTGGTCGAGCAGACGAACCGCTGTTTCATCCCTGTAAAGGTTCGGGTACAGCTCCGTACACAGCTTTCGGGAATACAGCGGGAGGATCAGCGTCTCCTGCACGGTGTTTTTCTCAATTTTGCATTTCATAGGTTCCTTCCACAGTGAATAAAAACTGTCATAATTGTCGCCAGCACAGCCGCTATGGCCGTCATGCCTATCGCCATGTGCAGGATGGATGCAAAAATGCCCGTGCTCGATGCCCTTACTTCCGCGCCGTGACGCAGAGCCACCTTTTCTTTTTGCGTATCTGCACCTCGTGAAAGCCCGCCTGCTCCAGATACGCCTTTAATTCAATGTCCTTGTAGATGGTCATGCCGCCGATGATCTGCGTCCACCTCTCGTCCTTGTCCGTATCGCCATTGCTCTCGTTGCAGATGAGAATTGTCCCGCCTGGCTTCAGCGTCCGCCAGACCTCACGGAAGCATCGGGGCAAATCAGGCCAAAAATAGACGGTCTCAAAGGCCGTGGCGGCATCGAAGTAGCTATCCTCAAACACCATATCCGCCACACTGCCCTGCAGAACGGCGCAACGCCCCTCCTGAATTGCAATTCGGTTGAGCTTTCTAGTCTTCTCCACGCTGACGGGCGAATAGTCGACGCCCTTGACGACGCCATGCGGGCATTTTTTCAGCAGCCGTTTTATGTTCGCCCCGCCGCCGCAGCCGCAATCCAGCACCTTGGCATTTGGCGCAAGTCGTAGAAATCGAAGTCCCCACCGCGCCACAGGGCTGTGGCCCAGATTCATCATGGCAACCATAAGTCTTCCGCCGAGGCCCACGGGCTTGCGGGTGTTTTCAAAGAACGACATCTGGCCCCTCCGATTTCGTGCATTCCGCATAGGTCAACGGGAACGAGGCCTTCAGCACCGCGCTTTTCCGCACCGCCCAGCCGTTTTGCCGCAGGAAACGCAGGTATTCCTCGCTCGTCCACCTGCTGTGGAGGGGAAATCCCGCCATGCTCATGAAAAAGGCTTTTGCCTTACCGGAAACCGAGTTCCCCGCGTGGGTGAAGGTTGGCGCGATGAGCACGCCGTCGTCCTTCAGCACCCGCCTGATTTCTTGCAGGGCCTTTTCCGGATGCGGCACTATGTGAAGCGCGTTGGACGCGATCACCACTTCGAAGGACTTCTGCGCATAGGGCAGGCGGAACATATCCTGCACGGAAAAGTGCAGCTTTGCGGATTGATTGTCCCGCTTTGCTTCAAGGATCATCTTTGCAGAGGCGTCCGTAGCCTCGATGCGCGCCGCCGCATCCACGACGCTCTTTGCGATAAGCCCCGTGCCGGTGGCAACCTCCAGTACGGTCTTTGCTTTCACCACCGGCCGGATCAGCCCATACATCTTCTCATACGCCGCCCGGTCGTTTCGCATGAAACGGTCGTACCGACCGGCATTCCTGTCCCAGAAGCCCTTGCGTTCGTGCATCGCTATCGCCCCCAATCAGTTAGAGCCATCTAACTGTAGCGCATAAATCGCGCAGTAAGGGAAGACCGACTTCAATTTCTCGACAAAGACGCATCTCTCCGACTTTCGCTTATAGCGGCGCGATTCAGATGCTAGGCTGGAGCTGGAGAAGGAGCTTGGCGGACAGGTAGGTCGATACTGGCTCCCGGAACGGTGATCCAGCCAATTACGCCAAGGCTCTAGTCATGCAGGTAGACCCAATCCATGACGGGAAATAGGTCCTTTTCTCTAGCTCGACGTCTTTCGCGGGCGACGGGTTAATGTGGCTGGCGGGATTCCCTGCGCGAAGCCGTTGTCGCCACCGCCTCCAGGCGCGGTTCACTCGGCAAGATGGACGACTACGAGGCCGTGCTCGGCGAGGTCAGAAGATCCGATATGATGCGGGGCATCTGGTCCTCTTACGTCTCGGCATCGCCCTATGCGGAAGGCGTCGATTTCGAAGAGGCGGTCGATTCGGCCATCGAGCTCGCAAGGCTTTCGGAGCTTGACGATTTGGACTGATGGAGATGAGAAGTCCCTCACCGCGCCAATACCAGACGATTGCGCTATAGGCATCTCTCCGACCATTTGAATCACCCCTTTTCAAGCCACTCGCTACGAGCCCCGGCGGAAACCTGGGAGTGATTAAAGGAGCGACCTGCGGTTTCGGGAATCAATTGAGTCATTCCCGAAATCGCGAATCAAGGGGCTGATTCGCCCAAGTTGCGCACGAATCAGCCCTCAGGCGGTACGACGCGACACGCATCGGCAGCACCTGTACTGGATCAGTCACTGAGTGGGAGTAAGCCGATAGGGATTTGACCTGCTCTTTTGAGTGCCGCACTGTGCCGCTGAGTTTCGTTTCGTACGAGAGTCACGGCAA
>CABULX010000139.1 GCA_902492545.1 uncultured Collinsella sp.
CGAGGGAGGCGGGGCCCTTTCGCTTCGGGAAGTGGAAGACGCGCTCTTACGGGAGCTCGCGCGCTAGGCGCTCTAATTCACCGCAACTTGTTGGTGGTGGCTTACTGGTAGCGTAGGCACTCCACCGGGTCGAGCTTTGCGGCGCGGCGGGCGGGGTAGAAGCCAAAGATCACGCCGATGCCGACCGATACGGCAAACGCGATCAACACGGTCGTAATGGAGAAGCTTGGCGTGATCGTCCCGGTGGCTCCAAACTCGCTCATGATGCCCGAGCTTGCGGCAAAGAACGTGAGTCCCCAGGCCAGCAGATAGCCAATCACGACGCCCAGAATGCCGCCAGTGACGCACAGCGCCGAGGACTCGGCCAAAAACTGGGCGGTGATATCGCGACGACTGGCGCCTAGAGCGCGGCGGATGCCGATCTCGCGGATGCGCTCAGACACGTTGGTGAGCATCATATTCATAATTCCGATACCGCCGACAAGCAGCGAGATGCTGGCGACAGCACCCATGATGAGCGAGAACGCGCCCATAAAGGAGTTGAGCGCATCGATGGCGCTTTTCATGGATGTCGCCGATACACTGTCGTTCTCATCATCCTCCGCGATGCCCTTCATCGCGCGCACCTTGGACTCGATGGTCTTACAAAGCTCATCCATGTCCGTGCCCTCGGCGGCAAGTGCCGTCACGCTGGGGAATGAAGGATTTTCGTCGCCAAACAGCCCGGAGATGGTTTCGCGTGGCATATACAGCGTGAGCGAGCCCATGGAGTCGCTGCCGCCATCAATCACGCCTACAATCTGCACTTCGCCGTTGGACACCTTAATAGTCTTGCCCACCGCGTCCTGTTCGTTGCCGTAAAGCTGATCGGCGCCGCCGCGGCTGATGAGCGCCACGCGCGAGCCTGATTGAGACTCGGCCTGGGAATAGGTACGCCCCGCAACGAGCTTGCTGGCCCCCACGGCGTCGAGCATGTCGCTATCGACACCCTGTGCCATGACGGTATAGCTTTTATCGCCGGTCTTATACTCGGTATACGCGCTGTCGACAATGCCGATCTGCTCTATCTGCGGCACCAGTTTTTGAAGCTTCTCGATGTCCGACTCGGTGAGTTCTTGCGACGAATAGATTTGCACCATGCGTGCCGCATTGAGGCCTAAACTGTTGACCAGGCTGTTTTGGATGCCGCCGATGAGCGAAGTCATGGCGATAACCGAGGCGATGCCGATGACAATGCCCAGGATGGTGAGCAGGCTGCGCCCCTTGTTGGCTTCGAGCGAGTGAAGGGCTTCCTGGATGAGATCGCGGGCGCTCATGCCACCACTCCTTTCGGCGGGTTGGCGGAGGCGGAAATCATGGGCAGGCTATCTACGGCGCTGCGCAGGGTCCGCGGTGCATGTGGAATATACGCGCCGTCGTGAATGCGACCGTCGCGGATGGTCACGGCACGGTCGGCCTCGGCGGCGATGCCGGGGTCGTGTGTGATGAGCACGATGGTTTTGCCGCGCTCCTGGAGCTTATGGAAGGTCTCCATCACAAGCGCTCCAGTGGCGGAGTCCAGGTTTCCCGTCGGTTCGTCAGCCAAAATGATGGGCGGGTCATTAACGAGGGCGCGCGCGATGGCGACACGCTGCATCTGGCCGCCCGAGAGCTCGGATATGCGGTGGTCCCAGTGGTCGACCGGTAGCGTGACGGCCTGCAGTGCGTGCACGGCGCGCATCTCGCGCTGGCTACGGGGCACATTGGTGTAGGCCAGCGGCAGCATAACGTTTTCGATAACCGACAGGCGCGGCAGCAGGTTGAAGCTCTGAAAGACAAAGCCAATGCTCAGGGCGCGGATTTCGGTGAGTTCGTCATCATCGAGCTCGGCCACGTTGAGCCCTTGCAGGTAGTAGTCGCCCGCCGTCGGCTTATCGAGGCAGCCTAGGATGTTCATGAGCGTCGACTTGCCCGAGCCCGAGGGGCCGGTGATAGCTACGAATTCGCCGGGATGCACAGCCAGGTTCACGTTGTGCAGGATATGGGCGCAGCCGGCCTCGCTCTCAAAGATGCGGTGCACGTTGCGAATGTCGATGACGGGACGCATTACATACCCTCGTCGGCAGACATGCTGCCCGAATCCGCGCTATAGCCGCCGTCAGCCGTTGCATCCGCTCCGGTGTCCATGACGAGGATGTCGCCGTCGCGCAGTTTGGTTGTGGGCACGCCAGGGTTGATTTCGTTGCCCTGGTCGTCGCGCTTAACTTGCGTCTTGCCGACCACAGCTTCGTTGTCGTTTTGCGTCACGACGGTCACCTTGACGCGACGGGTTTGCTTGCCCTCGTCATCGGTCGCCACGTTGACGTAATAGTGCTCGCCGTCTTCGGTCATGAGCGCCATCGTCGGCACCATCACCACGTCGTCGAGCTGCTCGGTCACCACCGAGACCTCGGCCGTCATGCCCGGCTTCAGGCGCGCGTCGGGCGCTTCGATGAGGATGTCGACGTTAAAGGTTACGCTGCCGCCGCCGTAGCTGGAGTCGGAGTTTGCCACCGAGGCGATGGCCGTGACCGTTCCCTGACTCACGATATCGGGAAACGCGGGATACGTAACGTTGGCACTCTGCCCAACGGCGATCTTGGCGATGTCCTTTTCGCCCACCTGCACGGTCACCTTCATCTTGGATAGGTCGGCGATCTGCATGCACTGCTTGCCGCCACTCGTATCGCTTTCGCCCATGATCATGCCGCCTGTTACCGTGGCGCCCACCTTGGCGTTGAGCTCCACGATGCTGCCCGAGCTCGGGGCCGTGACCGTACGGCTGGCGGCCTTGGCGTTCGCCTGATCGAGGTTTGCCTGGGCCGATGCGAGGCTGCGCTGCGCGGCCGATACGGCGTTCGTGTCCGCTGATGCGGCGGAGATGCCAGCCGCGGCGGAAGCTCCATCGACGTCCGTCGTTGGGGCGGCCTGTGCGGCAGCTGCGGCTTTCTGCGCGTTGGTGAGGTCTTCCTGAGCGGCCGCAACTGCACGCTGCGCCTCGGCAACATTGCGATCGAGCTCGTCGTTTTTAATGGTCATAAGCACGTCGCCCTCGTTGACGGATTGGCCTGCCTGCACGTTGATCGAATCGACCGTACCGTCGACAGAAGGGGAGACCACTGAGGACGAAATAGGCTTGAGCTGGCCTTTCGCCTCGACGGTCGTGGAAAACGTGCCCTCGGTCACCATGTCGGTCACAGGTCCGCTGGCGCTCTGCGGCTGCGCATTGAAAACCAGAGTTGCAACAATGCCAATGAACGCGATGGCGCCAACGACGCCGGCGGCAATACCGCGTCGAATCAGCTTTTTGCGTCGACGTTCGGCACGTTTTGCCTTGAGCTTGGCATATGCCTCTTCATCGGAAATCTCGGCCGTATCGTTTATGCGTTCGTTCTGCTTTTCGGCATGAACGTCTGTAATCAGAGGAATCGTTTCGGTGACACCTTCGGTCGTGCGCTCGGTATCATCTGGGTCCGGGGTGATCGTGGGGGCATTCGGCATAGCGTCTCCTTTATAGAAAGAACCTCCATAAGTATATGCGCCCACCGGTCGGGGCAGGCGCATAAGACGGTTTCTTTCGGAACTGTTAGATTAGTCGCAGCAGTTCCATGTTGTATGAATGCGCGCGTTGCACTACGAGTGGACAACCACGCACAGGCCGACTTTGATGCAGTCGTGAAGTGCCTTGGCGTCGGCTAGGCGCAGGTTGATGCAACCGTGGCTGCCGCACCACTTGTACGATTCGGCGTTATCGAAGCTCTTGTCGTTTTGCCAGGTGGCATCGTGGAAGCCGATCATGTTGCCCTCAAACGGCATCCAGTAGCTCACCGGGCTCTCGTATTTGGGCTTGCCTGTCTCGGGGTCCTTGGCACCAATCAGCGTGCTCGCGCCGTCGTTGCTGTTGATCTGCCAGACGCCCTCGGGCGTGGCGTCCTCGCCCGGCTTGCCCGAGATAAAGTTGGCCTCCCATACGATATTGCCGCTCTCGTCGTAGTAGCGCGCGTGCTGCTCGGACAGATCGACATCGATGTATGCCTTCCAGTCGGGTTCGCCCTTTGCGGTAAAGGTATCGGCCTTCTGGGAATACTTAATCTCGATTTCGCCGGTCTGCTTGTTGTTAATGGCGTCCTCGACTTGCTTGGCTAGCGAGCTGCTGTCGATGGACCAACCAAAGTCACCGCCTTCGACGGCGCACTGCTTGCCATCGGCGCGCGTCCACCAGCGAGTGGAGCCCACGGTATTAAAGCCGTTGGCGAGCTCGGCTGCCCAGCTACTGATCTGCGACGTATCGAGCGTGGGGTTGGCGGGATCGGCAAAGCTGATCCACTGCAATACGGAGCTGCCGTCGACCTTTCCGGCATCCTCGCCGTTGAGCTTGAGGGTCACGTTGACGCCCAAGAAGTTGTTGGCGGCATCGCATGCGGCCTGAATCTGATCATCGGTCAGCGTTCCATTGAGCGGCTCATAGGTATCGTTGCCGAGCTTGGAAAGATCTACGGTCTCGGCCAGCGAGGCAAGCTCGAGCTCGGCATACTTAATGACATGCTCGCGGTTGAGTTTTTCGTTGGAGCGCGCCTTCTCGACGGTAAACTTGCCGGCCTGCTCGTCATAGGAGCTATTGGCCTCGAACGTGCCCGAACGGCCCTCGTTAAACTCATCGATGGCGGCGCCCAGATCCTCCTGAAACTGCTTTTGGTCAAAGGCGTCGGAGAGCATGGACAGGTCGACGTCTTGATCAAGATCGACTTCGTTGGAGGTAGCGGTTGTTTTGGTCTTGCCGCTTAAGGATTCCACAAGACGGACCGGCCATACAAAGGCTTCGTTGTGGCTGATGATCTCTTTTGCGGCAGCTTCTCCGTCGACGATGGGTTCATCGGACTCGGGCTGATAGGTCCAGCTAAAGTCATCG
>CABULX010000140.1 GCA_902492545.1 uncultured Collinsella sp.
ACCCTATATCGGGGGTTTTATCACGCTTCGCCCCAGAATCTATGGGTGTTGCGCAGGAGCTGTGCAGTTTTGCCTTCGGCGGCCGCAATGTCGGCCTCATCGGCCTGCCAGGTCCAGTTGCCCGTGGCGACACCCGGCACGTTCATGCGCGCATCGTCGCCTAGTCCCAGGACATCCTGCAGCGGCATCATCACTAGGGGAGCGTCGCTTGCCAGCGCGTCGCCCATAAGCTTGGCCGCCACCTCAACACCGCTTGGCTCGTCGCCGCCCGCAAAGGAGCGCGTGCACCAACCGGCGAGCGTCGACGTGTCGTGCGTCGAGGTGTACAGAATCTTGCCAGGCGTGGGATACACGCCGTTTCGGACGTCGTAATCGCTAAACTCCAGCACGTCCATACCGGGGAAGCCGCAGGTCGAAGCCATGGCGCGAACGCCGGGCGTCAGGTAGCCCAGGTCCTCGGCGATAAAGTTGAGCGGCCCCAGCTCGTCATAGGCAGTCTGGAACAGATCCTTGCCCGGACCTGCCAGCCAGCGGCCGTCGGCACAGGCCTTGCCTGCGGGAATGCTAAAGTAGCTGTGGAATCCCAGGAAGTGGTCCAGGCGCACGCGGTCGTAGAGCGAGAACGCGCGACGCAGACGGTCCATCCACCAGCTGTAGCCGTTCTCCTTCATGTGATCCCAACGGAAGGTGGGGTTGCCCCACACCTGGCCCTCGGGCGCAAAATTGTCGGGCGGCGCGCCAGAGATCTCAATCGCTTTGCCGGTATCGGACAGCCAGAAGTTCTCGGGCTCGCTCCACGCATCGGCCGAATCGTCCGAAACGTACATGGGAATATCGCCGATGACCTCGATGCCTTTCTTGTGCGCGTAGTTCATGAGCTCGCACCAAGCCAGGTCAAAGCGGTACTGCATGTACGCCTGCAGCTCTGCCTCGTCGTGGAAACGCTTGTCGTCAATCAGATGCTCGTTGTAGCGCGCGACATCGGCCGGCCATTCGTGACGTGATTCGCCTTCAAAGTACTTCTTGACGGCCATGTAGACGCAGTACTTCTCGAGCCAGTCGGCGTTGCGATGCTTAAACGCCGTGTACAGCGGATCTGCATCCTCGCCGCCACGGGCCTTCCAAGTCTCAAAGTCGGCCGCCAGTCCCTCTTGGCTCTCGGGCAGCAGGTCAATATTGCCCGCAAAGGCCGAAGGCCCAGCGTAAGGAGAGCGGAAGAAGTCCGTCGGATTGACGGGTAGGACCTGCCAGTAGCGCATGCCCATAGCGGCCAGATGATCGATAAAGCGACGCGTGGGCGCACCAATCGTGCCGGGCTTGCCGTCGTCGGTGGGCACCGAGGTGATATGGCACACGACGCCCGCGCCGTGATCGAGCGGCTCCTGCAGGCGCTGCTCGGCATGGTGATAGATGATCGACGAGCCCAGCGGATACAGATCGAGCGTGATCGTACCGTTGTGGATCTCGCACTCGTGACCGCTGATCACGTCACTCGCGCATTCGCCGAGCGCCGGAATCGTCACGCGGTGCGAATTGCGCAGGCTTCGGTTGATGATAACCGTCGCGGACTCACCATTCTTGCCGGTGCGGTTGTAGGCCAGCACCTCGTCGTTGAGCGCGAAGGCCTTAATCTCGCCGTCGATCATAAAGGGCAGTGCGCGGCGTACGGCGGAGGCGTTCTTGACAATAGCCAGCGTGTCGAAGTCGTGCAGTTGGTCCTTGGTCGGCAGGGTGCGGCGGTTGCCCGGATCGGTAAGACCCTCCAGGCCGTATTCGTCGCCGTAGTAGATCGAAGGCACGCCGGGGAACGTCATCTGCATAAGCGTGGCGAGCCAAAAGCGGCTCTTGGCCAGGCCCATCGAGTACTCGTCCAGGCGCCACTTGCTGCGCTCGCTCTCGGGCAGCTGCGACTCGTCGGGGCCACCGCCGAGCACCGAGATAATGCGCGGGCGGTCGTGGCTCGAAAGCAGATTGAGCGCGCAGGCCAGTGCCTCGCGCGGGTAGTTCTCGCGCAGGGTTTCGATATCCTCGGCAGCCTGGTAGGCGTTCTTGTAGCCCATCAAAAAGCCGATGACCATGTCGCGGAAGGGGTAATCCATAGCAGAGTCAAGCTCGGAGCCCTGCAGGTAGCGGCGCAGATGACCGTAGCTAATCTTGTTGGAAGCGTCTTCCCAGACTTCGCCGAGCAACAGTGCGTCAGGCTTTTCGGCAAGTACGGCCTTTTTGATCTCGGCCAGGAAGTCGTCGGAAAGCTCGTCGGCCACGTCCAGACGCCAGCCATGGGCGCCAGCGCGCAGCCATTTGCGAATCACGCCGTCCTTGCCCAGAAGCTTTTCGCGCACCAGTTCGGAGCTCTCATTGATGGCTGGCATGTTGCCCACGCCCCACCAGCAGTCATACGAACCGTCCTCATGGAAGTAAAACGCATCGCGCCACGGCGAGTCCTCGCTCTGCCAAGCACCGACGCCGGGATAATTGCCGTAGCGGTTAAAGTAGATCGAGTCGTCGCCCGTATGGTTGAAGACGCCATCCAGGATGATGGAAATGCCGAGCTTCTTGGCCGCCTCGCACAGCTCCGTAAAGTCCTGCTCGGTGCCCAGAATCGGGTCGATCTTGGTGTAATCGGCCGTGTCATAGCGGTGGTTGCTCGCGGCCTCAAAAATGGGGTTGAGGTAGATTGCCGTAAAGCCTAGCTCCGCAATGCGGGGCAGGTCATTTTGGATGCCCTTGAGCGAACCGCCGTAAAAATCCCAGGTCTTGATGGAGCCGTCTTCGGCACGCTCGTACTCGGGCGGTTCGTTCCAGTCCTCGACCATGCGGCGCTGGATTCCGTTGCGCGGTTTTTCAACTTCGGCAAGCGTTCGCTCGCGCCAGTTTTCGTCGCGAGCATAGCGATCGGGGAAGATCTGGTAGACCATGCCCCGCTCGTACCAGGTGGGACGGTTCTCGCGGTGCTTGTAGACGGTAATCTGGAACGACGGGACCTCGGCGTAATCGTAGGTTACGCCCTCGCCACCGGTGCGACCCTGCGGTGCACCCAAGCGAACCTCGGGCTGGCCCTCGATGTTGCAGATAAAGCTGTACCAGATAAGACAGGGCTCAGTGCACTCAAGCTCTACGGTAAATATGCCGTCGCCCTCGTGCGTCATGGGATACAGAGACTCACCGATCTCATCGATCCAGGTGCGCAGGGTGAGCGTCGCCTGGTTGGGGTCGGCATCCTCCAAAATCACCGAGAGCGAAACGGAAGTTCCAGTGGTCACAGCGCCAAACGGAGTACGAAACTGCGGCAGACGGCTGTTGTGAATCAATCTCATAATACGGTCCAGTTCAATAGAATCACGGCCTGCGGGCCATGGGCTTTACGCACAGGATATAAGTATATCTGTTGTACACAGGCTGTATAAACAACATCCGTTTACCATCGGCGAACGGTTGTCCTAGAAAATCGTTTTACCACCCAAATTATCGCGATATTTAAAAACATCTATACCGATACTATTTGTAGCCAACCAAAAATACTTCGGTTTACTACGACGAATTGAATGATCTCAACCACGGTCATTTTCGTGATATTAAAACCGCAGGTAGAGGCGTTGCCAATTTCGTAGATTACTCGCCGTGGTCAGCCGGAGCCATTTTGTCGTAGTAAACCGGGCTTCTTTTTTACTAGAGAAGTTCAACCAAGAAGAGAGCGCCTGGTTGGGGCGCCCTCTTTTGCGTTGAGGATTACGTTTTAATCGTCCGGACTAGTGACGCTTGCGGGCGGCCGTTGCCTTGCGGACGGAGGTCTTCTTGGTCGGAGCCTTTTCCTCGGCCGAAACGGCGGGGGAGACCGGGATCTCCTCGGCGGGCTCGGTCTTTGCCGTAGCCTTCGGAGCGGTCTTGACCTCAGCAGCCTTCGGAGCCGGCTCGGCCTTTACTGCGGGCTTGTCCTCGGCCTTAGCCTCTGCCTTGGGAGCAGCAGCCTTGGTCGTGGCCTTTTTGGCCGTCGTGGTAGTGCGCTTGCGCGTGGTGGTCTTGGCGGCCGGCTTTGCCTCGACAGCTGCCTTGCCCTTGGGCTCGGCGGGCGTCTCCTCGTCCTTGGCGGCCGGCTTTGCGGCTGCCTTAGTCGAGGCGGCCTTTTTGGTCGTCGACTTCGTAGCCGCGGCCTTCTTGGCAGTCGTGGTCTTGGTTGCAGCCGTCTTCTTGGCAGCGGTCTTGGCCGGAGCCTTTGCCGCGGGCTTAGCCTCGGCAGCGTCGGCCTTTATCTCGGGAACGACCTCGGCCTCGGCGGCCTTCTTGGCAGCGGCGGTCGTGCGCTTGCGCGTGGTCGTTGTCTTGGCAGCGCTAGTCTTGCTAGCAGCGGCCTTCGTGGTCGTGGCCTTCTTAGCCGTTGTCTTGCGGGTGGTCGTCTTCTTAGCGGCAGGTTTCGCTGCGGGCTTAACTTCGGCATCGGCAGCAACCGGCTTCTCCACAGCCGCAGCAGCCTCCACAGCCGCCGGCCTCTCAATCTCCGGGTGCATAAAGAAGTACAGGTCCAGATACTTGTCGGCCGAGCGCGTCCAGCTAAAGTCCTGGCTCATGGCCTGCGTGACCAGCTGGTTCCATGCCTCGCGGTTATCCCAGAACAGGCGTGCCGCGCGGAACACGGCGTCGCCCATCTCGTCGCCGTTAAAGTTGCTAAACGAGAAGCCCGTGCCCTCGCCGGTAAACTCGTTGTACGGCTGCACGGTGTCCTTCAGACCACCGGTTTCGCGAACAATCGGCAGGGTGCCGTAGCGCATGGCGATGATCTGCGACAGACCGCAGGGCTCAAACTTCGAAGGCATCAGGAACATGTCGGCGGCAGCATACATGCGCTGCGACAGTGCCGGATCGAACTCGATGCGCGCCGCCATGGTGCCGG
>CABULX010000141.1 GCA_902492545.1 uncultured Collinsella sp.
GGATCATTAATGGGCTCTTGCGAGATGTGGGGGCGATGGAACCGTGGCGGCTGCGTGGAAGTATTTTCCCCCTGCGTCGGCATAAACATATTGTTCTGGTTTTGGTCGTCCATGATGCCCTTTAGCTCGTTACCAACAACGTGTATGCGCTCATTGTAAGCCCCTTGTTATTTGTAGCTGGGGACATGCCCGTTATTTAAGCTCTGGTTCAAAGAACCTTAACCTTCCTAAAACCTGAGTCCTATGCACTTAGATATGCTTATAGTACTGGACTCAAAAAACTTTATAGCTGATGTATATATGAGCACCGGGCGGGCATATATAAAAGCGTCAAAAGAAGTCCCAGTCACCTAGAAGATGGCTCGGCAGTCCTTAAAAGGAGTGGTAAACATGGCAAGCATGGTTCCTTATCGTTCGGTTTTTGGCGTTCGTCCCTCTGCAAGCTCGCTGTTCGATCTGTTTGATGATATGAGTGACCTAGCGAACGGCTCGATTGCCTCTAAGGCGTTCCCCGTTGACGTTGAGGATAAGGGCGATGGCTATGAGGTCAAGGCTTATCTGACCGGCGTCGCCAAGGACGATATCGATGTCGAGCTTAACGAGGGCCGTCTGTCCATTAGCGTGAATGTCGAGGAAGACGAGGAGAACGAGGGCAAGAACTTCCTGCAGAAGGAGTTCAGCTCGTACAGCGCGACCCGTGGCGTGTATCTTAAGGACGCTTCGAGCGAGGGCCTCTCGGCTAAGTACGCTGACGGCATCCTGACCGTTACGGTTCCCAAGATCGTCGAGAAGAAGAACGTTACGAAGATCTCCATCGACTAACTTCGTTGGTGTTCTGAGCTATTAAAAGATAACAAAAGGGGCTGGGAAGCGATTCCCGGCCCCTTTTGCTGTCTAGGAAAGCCTATTGAATGGTTGCTGGCCGATACTGGCTTGCGGGGCGTATCGAGAGTTTTCGCGATCCTTGGAGAAGGGTGGCGGAGCTGCCGACCTCGTCATCTAGGGTTGCGGCTAGAGCTTTGGCATAGCTTTTGACGGTAAGGCTCGGACGATTGTTATCTTGGCTGATATGCATGGCAATGAGCAGTTCGGTGCGATCGGTAACAAGTTCGCGCGCGGCTTCGGCGGCTTGGTCGTTGGAGAGGTGTCCCCTTGCAGACAGGATGCGCTCCTGAAGAAAGCGGGGATATTCTCCCTCGCGCAGCATGGCCACATCGTGGTTGCTTTCGAGCGCGAGGACTCGACAATCTTTGAGGGTGTTCATGGCTTGGCTCGATAGCTCTCCGGTGTCGGTGGCAATGCCGATGGAATCATCGAGGGCGTCGAATCGATAGCCGACTGGATTGATGACATCGTGTGATGTTGAGTAGGTTTGCACGTGGATGCCGGTAATGGATAGGGTGTCACCGGGATCGAATTCCTCGACAGGCAGATGCGAAAGATTTTCTTTGCTCGAAAGTGTGCCCCTGCTGACAAAGAGGGGGCCGTGCCAGTGCTTGCACCAGACATCGAGACCCTTGATGTGATCGCTATGCTCATGAGTAATGAGAAGAGCCGAGACGTTGTCTGCCGAGAGCCCCAGTTCTGCCATGCGCTTTAATGTCTCGCGGCGAGAAAGACCGTCGTCAATCATGATGAGCCCCCGGGGGCCTTCGATGAGCGCGCAGTTGCCTTTTGAGCCGCTGCCAAGGATATGAAGGTGCAGACGAGACATAAGATTCCAAAGGATACAATGGGTGCGAACGAATAGAGGAGGAAGCAAATGCCAACGGTATCTCAGCATTATGGACACCATGCTGCATCGTGGGCTGATGATAAAGCCCTGGCAACGCGGCAGACGGCTGCCCCCGTGGTGCTCATGGTATCAGGTGGTGCGGACTCGACGGCTTTGCTCCTTATGGCGTGCACATCAAAGTTGGATATTCTGGATGGGCGTGGTGTTGCCTCCATTGCTCGCGAGCGCCTGCATGTGCTGCATGTAAACCATCATCTGCGCGGCGAGGCATCCGATGGCGATGAGGCCTTTGTGCGCGGTCTATGCGCACAATATGGCTTGCCGCTGTGTGTTGAGCACGCCTATTTTGATGATGAATCGGGCAATATCGAGGCGGCTGCCCGCGAGGTGCGCTATGCCGCGGCGCGGAGATATGTTCGCGAGCTCTGCGCCCAGACGGGGGCGCCGAGAACGGCGGCTCGTATCTGCACCGCGCACACGTCTTCGGATCGCGCGGAAACGTTTTTGATGAACGCGATTAAGGGTTCGGGGCCCGCTGGTCTATCGAGCATTCCTCGCCGGAGGAATATCGTGGTGCGTCCCTTGCTCGACCTGACTCATGATGAGCTCGTGGGCTATCTACAGGTGCATGGTCAGCCGTGGCGAGAGGACGAGAGCAACGAGGACGTGTCGTACCTGCGTAACTACGTGCGCCATCGAGTGATGCCGGTGGTGGCGCAGCGCAATGCGAACGTCTGTAAGACGATTGGCGCCGCCTGCGAGATTTTGGGCGATGAGGACGCCTTTCTTTCCCAGCTTTCCGCACAGGCGTTTCGAAGCTGCCTGCGCAAGGAGGCGGCGGGTGCACTGGTCCTTGACGCTCGCCGACTGGCCGCGGCCGAGGTGGTGATTGCTCGGCGCATGGTGCGACTGGCAATTAAGCGTATCGACCCAGACGCTCGCCCGGAGATGCGGCATGTGGAGCGCGTGCTTGCCTGTGTTGCCGAAGGCTCGGGTTCGGTCACGCTGCCGGCGGGAATCGATGCGCGCGTGGAGTTTGGCATGCTGTCATTCAAGGCCCCGGCGGCGCGCGAGGGGTTAGTTGCCGATTGGGTCACCATTCCCGGTCGATTGCCGCTGGGGGCGGGCCGCATCCTGGTGGCAGAGCCGATAGCCGTCGAGCCGGGGTGTGATATTGTGCGCCGTGCCCGCGAACTTGCGGGTGCCGGAGGGGTGGTCGCTATGGTGGATGCAGCGACGCTGGGCTTTGCCGATCGCGATAGCGAACGGATGCTCGCCGGCTCGCGCGGGGAGATTCCCGCCGAGGCGCGTTTGGCGCGTCTGTGGGTAGACGGTCCCGCGCCGGGGGATGTGATGTGTCCGTTGGGCATGAGTGGGCGAAGTAAGAAGGTGTCCGACCTGCTCAACGAGGCTCGTATTCCCGTTTCTGAGCGCGCAGGCGTTCCTGTGGTGAGAACGGCTCCGGGAGGTGCCGTAGTATGGGTCGCAGGCGTTCGCACAGACGAGCGTTTTAAATGCACGGCCGCAACGCGCGTGGCGTATCTGCTTCGCGTGGTCGATGCGGAATAGCGTTCCACGTCAGCTATTCTGTGCGACGTTGACGGTATTCCCGCGCTGATGGCGTACGGGCTGGAAAATATACCCCGTGCGCTGCTAGAATGTGAAGTTCGCGTCCATACGGCGGTGTGTGGGCGATAAGCACAAGAAAGGGTTGTCATGGCTTCTCAACATCCGGATATCGAGAAGGTTCTGTTTACGCAGGAGGATATCGACGGTATCGTCTCTCGCCTAGGCGAGCAGATTACTCGCGACTACGCGGGTAAGGATCTGGTGCTGATTGCGGTCCTGCGCGGCGCCGTGGTCTTTATGGGCGACCTGATGCGCAAGATCGAGCTGCCGACCAACATCGATTTCATGGCTGTTTCGAGCTATGGCGACGGTGTGAAGTCCTCGGGTATCGTGCGTATCATTAAGGACCTGGATATCGACATCCGCGGTCGCGACGTGCTGATCGTCGAGGACATTCTGGACTCGGGCCTGACGCTCAAGTATCTGATGAAGAACCTCGAGAGCCGCAAGCCCGCTTCTCTGGAGGTCGCCGCCTTCCTGTGGAAGGACGTTGAGGACCGTACCTCGGCCATCACGCCCAAGTATGTTGGAACCCATTGCCCCGATGCCTTTGTGGTGGGCTACGGCCTCGATTATGCCGAGCGCTATCGTAACCTTCCGTATCTGGGCATTTTGAAACCGGAGGTTTATTCGTAAGATGCCCGACGACCGTAACGATAACAATTCCCAGACTCCCCGGGAGCCTAAGATCCCGGGGGTGCCCGGAGGCAAGAAGCCCACGCGTACGGGCTGGCTGTATTTTATTTTGGCTTGCGCGCTTCTGGGCTACGCCTTCTTTAACATGGGCTCCGGCTTTGCCAATTCCAGCAATACCGTAAAGCTCGCAACGAGCGAGATGGTCAACGCCATTAAGCAGGATCGCGTCGAAGATTTGACCTATACGGTTCAAGACGGAAGCGTGACGGGTCATTACTGGAAGACGAAGAAGGACAAGGGCGATACGAGCGAGCTCAAGGGCTTCTCCTCGACCTATGTCGGCTCCGATTCGCTTGCCGAGCTTATGGCGGAGCACCCCGATACCAAGTACATCGTCAACACCAATGACCCCGATTTTTGGGGCGACTTGGCGATGAGCGTGCTTCCGACGATTGCCCTGATCGCCATCATGTTCTACTTTATGCGCCAGATGATGGGCGCCAACAACAGGAACATGCAGTTTGGCAAGACCAACGCCAAGACCAACGAGGCCACGCGCCCCAAGGTCAAGTTTGAAGACGTTGCCGGCGTGGACGAGGCAGTCGAGGAGCTCGAGGAGATTCGTGACTTTTTGAGCGATCCGGATCGCTATCGCAGGCTGGGCGCCAAGATCCCGCGTGGCGTGTTGCTGGTGGGCCCTCCGGGCACCGGTAAAACGCTGCTGGCCAAGGCTGTTGCCGGCGAGGCGGGCGTGCCGTTCTTTAGCATCTCGGGTTCCGACTTTGTCGAGATGTTCGTGGGTGTCGGCGCCAGCCG
>CABULX010000142.1 GCA_902492545.1 uncultured Collinsella sp.
CGAAGGATCGGGAGCTTGAGCTTCTCGGCCACGGCCATGGCAATACCGCCCTTAGCCGTGCCGTCGAGCTTAGTCATGATAATACCGTCCAGGCCCAGCGCCTCGTTAAACTCGAGCGCCTGGTTCAGACCGTTCTGACCAGTGGCGGCATCGATCACAAGCACGACCGAGACCGGCATGGGACCGGCGGCCATATTGGCGGCGCGCTTACGAGTCACATTGACCACCTTGGCGAGCTCGCGCATGAGCTCGGGGCTCGTGTGCAGACGACCGGCGGTATCAATGAGCACCAGGTCGCTGCCGCGCTTATCGGCCTCGTCGAGCACGTCATAGCACACGCTCGCCGGATCGGAACCGCGGTCACGCTTGATAACCGGTACGCCGGCACGCTGACCCCACACATCGAGCTGCTCGATAGCGGCGGCGCGGAAGGTGTCGGCCGAACCGATAACCACGTTCTTGCCGCGGGCGGCCATGGCGCTCGCAATCTTGCCGACCGTGGTGGTCTTGCCGGCGCCGTTGATACCGACAAACAGCACGCAGCTCGGCGTATCGGAAAACGGGTCGCGCTCAACAGGGACAAAATGGCCCTCGAGCTGCTCGGCCAGGGCGCGACGAAGCTGCGGGGCGGTCTTGAGGTTCTTCTTGGCGGCGGCGTCACGCAGGTCATCGGAGACCTGAATGGCGACCTCGGCGCCCATGTCACCCATAACGAGGGTGTCCTCAAGATCCTCCCAAAAATCCTCGTCGACCTCACCGCCAAAGTAGAAGACCTCGTTGAGGGCCTCGCGGCTGCGCTCAAGTCCGCGCGAGAGTGCGTCAAAGAATCCCATTATGCATTCACGACCTTTCCGGTTTCGCGATCGAGTTTTTGCGAGACGACGCGACTGACGCCGTCGGCTTGCATCGAGACGCCATAGAGGACGTCAGCGTCCTCCATAGTACGGCGCTGATGCGAGATTACCAAGAGCTGCGTATCGGAACGCAGCACATCGAGGGCGCCGATGAGCTTGGACAGGTTGGCGTCGTCGAGCGCCGCCTCGACCTCGTCCAGCACATAGAACGGCACCGTGCGCGTACGGTATACGGCAAAGAGCAGGGCGAGCGCCGTCAGACTCTTCTCGCCACCCGACATGAGCATCATCTTGGTGATGCGCTTGCCGCGCGGCTGCGCCACGACCTCAATGCCCGTCTCGGCCGGATGCTCGGGGTCGGTCATCTCCAGATGCGCCTGACCGCCCGGGAAGAGCATGGCGAAGATCTCGCGGAAGTTCGCATCGACCTTCTCAAACGTCACCAGGAACGCCTTGCGCATCTTGCGGTCGATCGCCACGGTGATCTTGGTGAGCGCCTTGCGCGCGCTCTCCAGATCGGCCAGCTGCTCCTCGATGTAATCGGCGCGGCGCTTGAGCTGCTCGTACTCCTCCATGGCGACTTGGTTCACAGGACCCAGGTTGTTGATCTGGCGCACGAGTTGGTTAAGCTCGCGCTCGGCGGCGTCGCGGTCGGTGGGCGCCGGCAGCATGAGCGCTTCCTCGAGCACCGTGGTACCGTCGGCGGTAATGGCCTTGATGGCAGCCTCGACCTGCACCTCGAGCTTGCCGCGTGCGACCTTGAACTCATTTTGCGTCGTGGCGGCAACATCGACCCTCTCTTTGGCGCGAGCGACTTCGGCCTTGGCGTCCTCGATGGTCTTCTTAAGCGAAGCCGAGTCCGCCTCCTCGAGTGAAGCCTGGTCACGTAGGCGCGCCGCCCAATCCGACGCGCGCTCCAGCAGGGCCGAATAGCGCTCGTGCATGGGATCGACGCGCAGGCGCAGCAGCTCGAGCGAGCGCGAAGCCTGGCGCGTTCCGCGGATACGGCGGTCGATACCCTCCAGACGATGCTCCAGATCGGGCACGCGACCCCTCAGCGAACGCAGGCGCTCGCTCGTCTGGGCCAGACGCACCTTGGCATCGGCGAGCTTACCGGCGGCCTCGGAGTCATCGCGGCGCACGCGGTCGAGATCGTCGTTGGCTTCGGCAATCTGAAGACCTAAGTCGCTCGCCTGCGCACGAGCTTCGTCCCGCGAGCGAGTAAGTTCATCCACGCGTGGACGAGCGGCACGGACGGCCTCAGCAGCCCGCTCACGGCGCTTGGAAATGCGCACGCGCTCGACCTCGGCATTGTTGGCGCTTTGCTCCAGGCGGCCGATCTCGGAGAGCAGCGAGCGACGCTCGCCCTCAAGGCGGGCAATCTCGCCGGCCACATCGCCTTCGGCGGAACGCGCCTCCTCGACGGCTGCGTTGGCCTCGACAACCTGGTCCGACACATGCTCAAACACGGCAGTCAAATCGGGCTCCAGGCCCTCCAGCTCACGAATACGGCGCTTGCGCTCCAAGGCACCCGAAGCCTCGCCGGCATCAAGCCCCACGCGAACCAGGCCGCCGCAGGCAACACGTGCGCCATCGGGAGTCACATAGGTCACGCCATCAACGACCGGCGCGGACAGCGCGGCGGCCAAGTCATCGACCACATAATAGCCGCCGAGCAATGCCTCGACGACCGGACCGTATCCCGCACGCACGGACAAGCGATCAACAAGACGGGTACCGGCGGCACCCTCGGCGGCCGAAGAGCCGCTCACGCTGCGCGAAACCAGCAGCGCCTCGCCCGAGGCCTTTTTCTGGTCCAGGGCAGCGCGACCGGCGCGCTCAAGTGCGGCAGCGTTATCGAACAGCAGGGCATCGATATCGCCGGCGAGCAGCTGCTCAACCAGGCCCTCAAGCTCACGCGGTGCCTCGAGTACATCGCCCAGACGGCCCGAAACATCATCGCCCAGCGCGCCCACCAGACGGCTTACGAGCGGCGAGCTGTCGGCCATGCGAGCATCAAGCTTCTTTTGGCTGGAAAGCTTGTTGCGCGCCTCGCTCTCGCGATTACGCAAATCCTTAAGGGCTGCACGGGCGACCTCGGTAGCCTCACGCGCATCGCTCTGGGCTTGACGAGCCTGGTCGAGCGCGCCTTCGAGCTCCTCAGCACGGTTGCGGCGGCTATCAAGCGATGCCGTGACCTCCTCGAGCTGCTCATCGATCTGTTCCAGGCGCGAGGCGTACATGTTGTCCTCGACCTCGGCATTGGAAAGCGAATCCTTTACCTTGGCGAGCTCGAGCGCGGCGTTATCGGCCACACGCTGCACATCGCGCTGCTCGCGCGTAAGCTGCGAAATCTGCGCATCAAGCGCCACGCGACGCTCGTGGAGCTCGGCGGCGGCAGGACCAGCGGCGTCAACGTCCTCCTGGGCCTGCATATGCGCGCCGGTCACTTCCTCGAGCTGAGCACGTGCGTCCTCGAGCTCCTCGACCACGCGACGGCGCTGATGCTCGGAGCTCGAGATCTGGCCGCGCATGTCGGACAGGCGCGACACCATGTTGTGACCCTTTTCCTCGAGCAGGCGCATGTCGGAGTTAATGCGGCCGACCACGTCTTGCATATGACGGCGCTGCTCGCCCAGATCGCCCACAAACAGGCCCTTTTCCTCGAGCATAACTTGGAGCTTCTCGAGCTCGCGCTCTTTCTCGCCCAGGCGGTATTGCGCGAGCTCCAGCTCGGCGGTGCCCTCCTTAGAGCGGCTCTCCAGGTCGTTCCACTGCGATTGCAGCGAACGGAGCTCGTCGACGGCCAGCATCTGCGTAAGCTCGTTCGCGCGCGAGGACAGCTCTTTGTACTTGCGCGCGCGATCGACCTGACGCTCCAGCGGCCGCAGCTGACGGGCGATTTCCTTATTGATATCGCGGGCACGGGTCAGGTGCTCGTCCATCGACTTGATCTTTTTAAGCGCACGTTCCTTGCGACGCTTGTGTTTGGAGATGCCGGCGGCCTCCTCAATGAGGGCACGGCGCTCCTCGGGGCGGCTCTGCAAAATGGCATCGAGCTTGCCCTGGCTGATGATGGAATGCGTATCCTTGCCCAGTCCCGAATCGTGCAGGATATCCTGGATGTCCATCAGGCGGCACGGGCTCGAATTGATGAGGTACTCACTATCACCCGAACGATACATGCGGCGGGTGATGGCCACCTCGTCAAAGTCGACGGGCAGCATATGGTCCGAATTGTCGAGAACCAGCGTGACCTCGGCCACGCCTACCGGCTTGCGCGCCGACGAGCCCGAGAAGATGACGTCTTCCATGGCCTGGCCGCGCAGCTGCTTGGCGCTCTGCTCGCCCAGAACCCACAGAATCGAGTCGGAGATGTTCGATTTTCCCGAGCCGTTGGGACCGACGATGACGGTCAGGCCCGGCTCAAACGTCATATGGGCGCGGTCGGCAAACGACTTGAACCCTTTGAGCGTGAGGGACTTGAGATACACGGTTCCTCGCTTAAACAGGCTTCTTGTTGAGAATCACGCCGTTGGTGGTGTAGCCCATGCGGTCGAGCGCCTCAAGTGCAGCGGCCCCCTCGGCTTCCTTCTTGGAGGAACCGGTGCCGCGGCCCTGGCGGATGCCGTCGATGAGCACCACAGCGGTAAAGGTGGGCGCATGCGCGGGGCCCTCGGAGCCGACCAGCTTATACGCGGGAGGCTCGTGGCCGTCGGCCTGCACGCACTCCTGCAAGAACGACTTAGGGTTCGCGGGATGCTCGGCACGCTCGGAAGCCAGGTGCGGCTTGAGTGTACGGTGGATAAACTCCGCCGCCGCATCCCAGCCGGCATCCAGGTACAGGGCGCCCACGAGCGACTCGTAGACGTTCTCGAGCGCCGAGTGCAGACCGCGCGCGCCCGTGCCGGTCTCGGAGGCACCAAAGATGATGATGTCGTCGATGCCC
>CABULX010000143.1 GCA_902492545.1 uncultured Collinsella sp.
CGGCCGAGGATGCCGCTTCCGACGGCGATCACGCCGCGGGCCGTGGCGCCGAGGGTCCGCTGCGCATCGCCGTGCCCAAGGGCTCGCTTAAGGCCGACACGCTCGAGGTGCTCGAGGCAGCGGGCCTGGACGTTTCTGAGCTGCGCGACCCCGGCCGTCACCTGATCGTGCGCGGCCGCGACACACGTGCCGGCGAGGGCACGGTCGGCGATATCGAGTTTGTCATCGTGCGTCCCAGCGATGCGCCTGCCTTTGTGGGCTGCGGTGGTGCCGATTGCGGCGTCTGCGGTTGGGACTCGCTCATCGAGGCAGACCTCAACTTGCTGCAGCTGGTCGACCTGGGCTATGGCCTGTGCACCTTTATTGAGGCGGAGCCCGCGTGGCGCGCCGGTCAGGCCGAGCGCAACTATGCCCGTCGCGGGTCGCTTCGCGTGGCCACCAAGTACCCGCGCATCGCGAGTGCCTGGTATGCCGAGCGCGGCGTGAACGCCGACATCGTTTCGCTGCACGGTAACATCGAGCTGGGTCCCATTGTCGGTATGACCGACCGTATCGTGGACATTACCGCCACGGGTGCCACGCTGCGCGACAACGACCTGGTCATCACCGGTCGCATTATGGACTGTACGGCCCGCTTCTTTGTCAACCCGGGTGCTGCACGCCTGGATCCGCGCGTGCGCAATCTGGCAGATCGCTTGGCAGCGGCCGTGAAGGACAAGCATTTTGAGCCCGTTGCGGGCTCGGCACAATAGCGCGAGCACGCACGGGCGCCCCCATATCCGGGCTGCGGACCGATTGGTGCCGCTGCCCGGCATCTCGTTTTTCAAACGCAACCTCAACCGATAGGGGATACCGATATGAAGATCATCAAACTCGCTCCCGGTGAGCGTCTCGTTACCAACCAGCTCAACCGCAAGGGCGTGCTGTCGCAAAACATCGTCGACGCCGCCCGTGATATCGTGGTCAACGTGCGCGCCAACGGCGATGCCGCGGTGCGCGATTACTGTCAGCGTTTTGACGGTGTCGAGCTGCAGAGCTTCCGCTTGCCGCAGGAGCAGATCGATGCCGCGCTCGAAGGCCTCGATCCCGCTTTTGTCGCGGCGCTCGAGAAGGCTGCACACCAGATTCGTGAGTTCCACCAGCGCGAGGTCGAGCAGAGCTGGTTTACCACGCGCCCGGACGGCACGATACTCGGCGTTAAGGTGACCCCGCTCGCGGCGGCTGGCATCTATGTGCCGGGCGGTCGCGCGCAGTACCCCTCCACGGTGCTCATGAATGCCATTCCCGCCAAGGTTGCCGGCGTCAAGCGCGTGGTCATGGTGACCCCGCCGCAAAAGGACGGCCTGATCAGCCCTTACACGCTTGCCGCGGCAAAGCTCGGCGGCGTGGACGAGATCTACATGGTGGGCGGCGCTCAGGCCGTGGCCGCGATGGCGTACGGTACCGAGACCATTCCGCGTGTCGACAAAATCACCGGTCCGGGTAACGCTTTTGTTGCCGCTGCCAAGCAGATTGTCTCGGGCGACGTGGGAATCGACATGGTCGCCGGCCCGTCCGAGGTCTGCGTGCTGGCCGATGCCACGGCCAAGCCCATGGTGGTCGCGGCCGACCTAATGGCCCAGGCCGAGCACGATCCGCTGGCAGCCTGCTATCTGGTGACTTGCGACGAGCAGTTTGCGCGCGAGGTCGAGGCCGGCATCGACATCCTGGTGGCGCAGTCGCCGCGTGCCGAGATTACGCGCGCTTCGCTCGACAACGAAGGCGCCATCGTGGTGGCCGCCGATATGGCTGCCGCCGTCGAGGCCGTGAACACCGTGGCGCCCGAGCACCTTGAGCTGCACTGCAAGGACGCGATGGGCCTGCTCGGCGGCATCCGCAACGCCGGCGCCATCTTTGTGGGCGCCTGGAGTTCCGAGCCGCTCGGCGATTATGTTGCCGGCCCCAACCACACGCTGCCGACCGGCGGCACGGCCATGTTCTCCAACCCGCTTTCGGTCGAAGAGTTCGTTAAGCGCTCGAGTGTCATTTGCTATACGCCCGAAGGCCTGCTCTCCGATGCTCCCGCTACGCAGCGCCTGGCCGAGGCCGAGGGCCTGTGGGCGCACGCGCTTTCCGCCGCTCTGCGTCGCCGTGTGCTGGAGCAGGGCGAGGATGCCGTGAGTGCCGAGTCTCTGGCCGCGACCGACCTGACCAAGGTCGCCTGGCCGGGCGACGCCGTGGCGACGGTTGCCGAGGGCGTGGACCTGACGGCGGCTGCGGGCGCGGATGGCGCCGGTGTGACCGGTGGGGAGGCCTAATATGGCCGAACTCACGCCGCGCATGAAGGAGCTCGTCCAGCCCTATCTGGCAGGCATCGAGCCCTACGATCCCAACTTTACGCCCACGCGCATCAACCTTTCGGCAAACGAGAACACCTACCCCGTGCCTGCCGGCGTGCGCGAGGCGATCGACGCGGCCTTGGCTGCCACGCCGCTCAACCGCTACCCCGATCCCATGTCCAACGACCTGCGCGACGAGCTTGCCGCTTGGCATGGCGTGGCTCGCGAGAATATCTGCGTGGGCAACGGCGGTGACGAGCTGCTCTATAACTACTTGCTGGCGTTTGGCGGCGCGGGGCGGACCCTGCTCAACTGCCCGCCGTGCTTTAGCGAGTATGCGTTCTTTGCGTCGCTGTGCCAGACCGAGGTGCGCGACGTGTGGCGCGACCCGGCGACCTTTGAGCTCGACCAGGCGGCGGTGCTTGCGGCGGCTCCCGAGTGCAATCTGGCGATCGTGACCTCGCCCAACAATCCCACGGGTGATGTGGCGCCGCTCGACTTTGTTGCGGCTCTGTGCGATGCCTGCCCCGGCATGGTCATGGTCGACGAGGCCTACGTGGAGTTTGCCGACGATTCGTTTGGCGCGGCAACTACGGCGCAAGGCCTTATTGCCGAGCATCCTAACCTGGTGATTCTGCATACACTGTCCAAGGCGTTCGGCGCCGCCGGCACGCGCCTGGGCTATGTGATCGCGGCGCCCGAGGTCATCGACGTGTTCGCGGCGATTCGCCAGATCTATTCGGTCAACGTGCTGAGCCAGGCGGCAGCACTTGCCTGTGTGCGTGCCCGTGATGCCTATGCGCCCGTGGTGGCGCAGGTCGCATCCGAGCGCGAGCGCGAGCTGGCTGCTCTGCGCGCGATGGCTGCCGAGGGCCTGCCCGTGGAAGCGTGGCCGAGCGCGGCGAACTTTGTGCTCGTGCGTACGCCGCATGCCACGCGCGTGCGCGAGCGTCTGCGCGATGAGTATTCGATTCTGGTGCGCGACTTTAGCTACGCGCCGGGGCTCGCGGACTGCCTGCGCATTACCGTGGGCACCCCGCAGGAAAATGACGAGGTGCTGGCCGCGTTTGCCGCGCTGGTGAAGGAGGAGATGTAGATGGGCCGCCATGCCGAGGTAACCCGTAAGACGGGGGAGACCGATATTGTCGTCAAGCTCGATTTGGATGGAACCGGTACGTGCGATATCTCGACCGGCGTGCCGTTTTTCGACCACATGCTCAACGCCTTTGGCCGCCATGGCCTGTTTGATTTGACGGTGCGCGCGGTGGGCGACGTGGAGGTCGACGCACACCACACCGTCGAGGACACGGGCATTGTGCTGGGTGAGGCGTTTTGCCAAGCGCTGAGTGACAAGGTGGGCATTACGCGCTTTGCCGACGCGGCGATCGCCATGGACGAGACGCTCGTGATGGCCGCCGTGGATATCTCGGGCCGCGGGCAGGCTTACTGCGAGCTGCCCGTGCCGACCGAGCGCGTGGGCACCTTTGATACCGAGCTAGCCGTTGAGTTCTTCTACGCCTTTGCGCGCGATGCCAAGCTCACGCTGCACGTGCGCGAGCTGGCAGGCGGCAACTCGCATCACATTATCGAGGCCGCCTTTAAGGCCGTGGGCCGCACGATGCGTCACGCCTGCGAGCTCGATCCTCGCGTGCAGGGCATCCCCAGCACCAAGGGCTCGCTGTAACCGCCACAAAGGCAAAAACCACCACAAAGGTGCCTGTCCCCTTTGTGGTGGTTTTGGATGATGGGAAGAGGAGGGTCGCGTGGGCGAACCGAAGATCGTGGTGGTCGACTACCACAAGGGCAACTTGTCGAGCGTTGTACGCGGGCTTGCGCGCGCCGGCGCCGTCGCCTGCACGTCGGACGACCCGGAGCAGATTCGCAACGCCGACGGCCTGGTCATCCCGGGCGTGGGCGCGTTCTGTGATGCGATCGCTTTTATGCGCGAGAGCGGCGAGGCGGACGCGGTGCTCGACGCTGTCGCCGCTAGAACTCCGCTGCTCGGCATCTGCCTGGGCCTTCAGCTATTTTTTGAGCGCGGCAACGAGGGCGTGCCTGCGGACGAAGGCGCGGTTGCCGACGGCAACACCTCCGAGCAGGCCGGTGGCCCCTGGGTCGGTGGCCTGGGCATCATGCGCGGCTCGTGCGCGCGCCTGGAGTCGAGCCGTCTGAAGGTTCCGCACGTGGGTTGGGATCAGGTGCACATGACGCCTGCCGGCGCGGCCGATCCGCTGCTCGCCGGTTTTGCCGAGGGCGCCAATATGTACTTCACCCACAGCTACGCGGTGGCCGACGATGCCGATGCCGCCGATGTTCTGGCACGCACGCACTACACGCGGAGCTTCCCGTGCATCGCGCGCCATGGCAACGTGTGGGGCTGCCAGTTCCATCCCGAGAAATCCTCCGCGCTGGGTCAGC
>CABULX010000144.1 GCA_902492545.1 uncultured Collinsella sp.
ATTCGTCGTGATTGCAGATAAAAGCCTCGGGATCCTCGACGCTAAAGAAGACGAGTGTGGGGTCGTTAGGCCCCTCATAGTGCTCGCTCAAGCGCTCAAGATGTTTCCATCCTGCCTCGCGCATTTCGCTCGAAGCCCGGTCATCCAAGCCGGCACGCCCGCGCAAGATGAGCCAGCCATGGCCCGGCCACCAACTCGTGGCCTCAAAGCGCTGATTCTGCAGCAGCTCCTGCCACACATCTTTGGTGCGCGCCGTTACAAACCACAGTTTGCCGTCCTGAATCTGTGCAAACGAGAACGGACGCACATGTGGCTGTCCGTCCACGCTCGTCGCCAGATACCACGCCGGCACCGACGTCAGATACTCCAAAACCGTATTCAATCCGTCCACGTTTCCTCCTGTACTAGCTAGTTTGGGAACCTGGTTTGTGCGAGCTAGAGCTCCAGGCGCTCCTCGCTGCCGTCGATATCACAGAAGCGCGCGGCAATATTGCGGACCGAAAAGAAAGCAAGGCGGCCGTCGTTGGCACTCTCGTGTTCCTCGCCAATGCCCACCATGTGCTTAAAACCCGCTTGACGCACCTTGTCGCTCGCAACTGCGTCGTCCTCGAGCGCGGCCTCGCCGGTCAGCACAATCCAACACTCCCCCGGTTTCCAACCCGAAACCTCAAACTTGGGGTTCGCGCTGAGCTCGGCCCACACGTCCTTATCGCGCGAGGTGCAAAACCACAGTTTGCCATCATCGACCATGGCAAACGAGAACGGCCTCACGCGCGGCTGATGTCCGTCCGCCACGTCGATCGTGGCGAGATACCACGCCGGAATACGCCTAAGATACGAACAGGCGCGCTCGAGCTGCGCCGTGCGGTCGTTGTCGGTCATAGGACCCCTTTCCTGCGCTCGAATCGCGCCTAAACAAGTTGAAGATTGATGACGATGACGCAGATGAGCAGCAACGCCGTAACCATCGCCGCCAACGCATCGCCGCGGCCAAATGCAAGCGCATGCAGACGTGTGCGGCCCTGCTCGCCATGATAGCAGCGGGCATCCATGGCGGCAGACAACGTCTCGGCATGACGGAACACGCCCGTGAACAGCGGAATCGCCACACTGCCGAGCATACGCACGCCGCCGAGCGGACCTCCCGTCACGCGCGCACCGCGGCTTGCCTGCGCATCGGCCGTCTGCTTCATCTCGGTGGCAAACTGCGGCATAAAGCGCAGCGCGATACCCATGATCATGCCGAGCTCGTGCGCAGGAAGTCCCACACGCGCAAACGGCGCGAGCAGGCGCTCAAAGCCCGCGGTGAGGTCGAGCGTCGGTGTGGTGAGCGTAATGGCGCTCATACCGGCCATCATCAAGGTCAGGCGGCACGCCATAAAGGCGGCGGAATGCAGCGAGCCCTCGCTTATCTGCAAAAAGCCGAGCTGCCACAGGATGCGCCCACTTTGGTCGGTAAACAAGTTGAGCACCGCGACCACCGCGACGATCGCCAGCAGCGGCGCCATCGATGACAGGACGCGACGAGCCGGCACCCGGGACACGGTATAGATCAGGACAACGAAGATTGCGACCGGGACCAATCCGCGGAAGCTGCTGACCGTGAGCGCCGTGATCAGAAACACAAAGCCCAAGAGCAACTTGGTTCGCGGGTCCAAGCGGTGGATTGCACTATCGCCGGGATAGTAGCTGCCAAACGAAAACGCCTCCATTAGCAGCCCTCCTCTCGCGCGACCGTCTTGGGTGTAGCAATGTCCGCGACGTTAGAAGGACCGTCCGAGCGACCGATTAGCAGGCCCACCAACTCGTCTGCCAGCGACTCAACCGTATAGAGGCCATCGAAGCGCAGTGGCACGCCTGCCTTCGCGAGCGCCAGCGCCATGCACTGGGCAGCGGGAACACCCAAGCCGATTGATTTAAGCTCATCCGCATGCGCAAAAACCTGAGCGGGCGTGCCCTCGGCAAACACCGCGCCCTCGTTCATCACGACAATACGGTCACAGCAATTGGCAAGGTCATCCATACTGTGTGAGACCATGACGACGGTCAGGCCCCCATGGTGAAGTCGATCGATGAGCTCCAGGAAATCACTGCGCGCCGCCGGATCGAGCCCAGCCATGGGCTCATCGAGTACCAGGACCTCGGGCTCCATGGCAAGCACGCCAGCAAACGCCACGCGCCGCTGCTGCCCGCCCGAGAGCTCAAAGGGGCTCTTGTCGCCCACCGTGGCCAGGTCGAGGCCCACGCGCGCGAGCGATGACTCAACGCGGCGGGCAACCTCGGCCTGCGACAAGCCAAGGTTATGCGGACCAAATGCCACGTCCTGTGCCACGGTCTCGGCAAACAGCTGACGCTCTGGATACTGAAACACCACACCGACCTTTGCCTTAACCGCGGCGGCATCTTTCTTGTTTACCAGGTCGAGCCCCAACGCGTAAACGGAACCCTCCTGGGGACGAATCAGGCCGTTGAGATGCTGAACCAGCGTCGACTTACCCGAACCGGTATGGCCCGCAAGGCCCAGGAACTCGCCACGACGCACCGTTAGCGACACATTGCGCAACGCCCAGGGGCTGCTAGGGTCGTTGCCCCAGAGGGCCTGTTTGTTCGATGTACCCTCGGCGGCCGAGCGCTTGTGCCAACGGCGACGCTCGCGGGCGCTCAGCGAATAGCTATACGAAAGGTGCGAAATCTCGATGACGGGCTCCAGCGCGTCTGCGCCATCGATTGCAGAGGAGACGTTGTCGGGAATACGAGGATCGGATGCGAAAGGCCGCCCAGAGATGCCTGTCCTACTCCGCTCGGCATAAGCCTGCGCTATATCGGCGACCATATCCGCCTCGCGCACCTGTGCGCAAATGGGCACGCCCTTCGCGCGAAGCGCCCTGCCAAGACAGCACGATGCCGGCATATCCAAGTTCATCCGCGCGAGTTCGTCCGCCCGCGTCAAGATCTCCTCGGGCGTACCGAGCATGGCAACGCGGCCCGCTTGAAAGACAGCAACGCGATCGGCCTCAGCGGCCTCTTCCATAAAATGTGTAATCATCACGATGGTCATGCCGCGATCGTGCAACGCGCGGCAAGCCTTCATGAGGCCCTTGCGTCCACGTGGATCGAGCATCGAGGAAGCCTCATCCAAAATGAGCACGCGTGGTTCCATGGCGAGCACGCCGGCAAGCGCCACGCGCTGCTTTTGGCCACCCGAAAGCGCGTGGGTCTCGTGGCGCTCAAAGCCCACCAGGCCCACGCCCTTCAGCGCCTCGCGTACGCGCTGCGCAATCTGGGCCGATTCAACCCCTAAGTTCTCGGGACCAAACGCAACATCGTCCTCGACAAGCGTCGCCACCAGCTGGTCGTCGGGATTCTGGAATACCATGCCCGCGGTCGAACGAATGTCGTAGACCAGCTCGGGGTCGGACGCATCCATGCCGTTGATGCGTACCGTGCCCGCATCGGGCTGCAACAGCGCATTCAGATGCTTGGCAAACGTCGACTTGCCCGACCCATTGCCACCGAGGATGCAGAAAAACTCGCCGTCCTCGATATTCAGATCGACGCCGTCGAGCGCCGGTACGGCACCGTCATAGCTAAAGGAAACGCCCCGACACTCAATCATGCGCGGCCTTTGACCTGGTCCTTTTTAGGCGTGATGAGGTTGGAGACCGCTTTATACACCGCCAGTGTCAACACCGAGTTAAGCACGGTCTTGATAAGGTTGAACGGCAGCACGGCAGGAATCATGAGCGGGGCGATCACATCGACCGAGCCATACCAGAACCATACGCCAATGGTAAGGTTTGCGACCATAGACAACGCCGTAGCGGCAATAACGCCGAGCACCAGGCCAATCACGGCACCCTTATAGGTATGCATCTTCTGATAGACGATAGCCGCAGGCAGAATGTAGCCCAGCGTGGCAACCAGGTTCATAAGCGCGCCGACCCAGTCACCCGTGGTGAGCGCATGGATAACGATAGCCATAGCGGCAACAGCAGTGCCGGCGCCAGGACCATACGCAAACCCGCACACCATCGCCGGTACCAGCGACGGGTCATACGTCAAAAACGGCGCCGAAGGAAGGATAGGCAGCTGCACGTACATAAACAGGGCGCCCAAGGCGCACATCAACGCCATGGTAACGAGCTGTTTGGTGCTCCACCTATTCGTGTTCTCAAAATGGATATGCTGCGACTGTTCAGACATAAGATCACCTGCCTCTTTCATCCGGACTCTAACCGTTGGTACTGGGATCTCACCAGTTCAGCCGGCATGCGAACCAACACACGCACGGGTCGCGGACTCATCGGCTCGGTCGCAGACGCCTCGCCTGCGCCACGGCGTCCCTTTGACACCGCCCGATTTACCGCCAGTGGGGAATTCCACCCCGCCCTGAAACAGCAATTGCAAGTGTAGCACGAGCAGGTTCTCGCGCAAGTATGCCAAGGGTAATTTGTGGCGGAGATCAGTTGCCAAAGCAACCACGTCCCCCACCCATCCCAAAGCAACGCGCCTTTCGCGCAAAGCGCGAAACAGCGAAGGGGACACGTATCCCCATCAACCACATTCTCCGCCCACGCCGACCTCAAGGCCGTAAACGCAGGGGATCCGGGGGCGTGACGGGGTTTCTCTCCGGAACATTCCGCACTGATATCTTCTGTATTGAAGACGTCGATGGTGCACCCGTATACCATTG
>CABULX010000145.1 GCA_902492545.1 uncultured Collinsella sp.
CCCTGGCGCGCGCGAGCGCGAGGGCGCCTATGTTGCGCGACTGGTCGACGACCACTCTAGCTTGTCTAGCGCAAAGCCCGCGTTACCCCGCGCGTGCTTTCTTTTGGCGACCGAACGAACGGCTTCAGGTTCATGGCACGGGTAGTCGGATTGAAGAGAAATGGGGTCATACAGCGGCTCTCAGAGCGCCTGCCGCACCCCCCGCCATTACCTCTGCTGCGTCCTCGTATAGAGTCCATCCTGCTTGGTGTTTCGAGTTCGGGGCGTATACGGTGGGTGGATAATGGATTCACTTCGATGACGGCGTTGACGGGAGCGACCATGGCGATGCGCGAGATCGCGGTCAAGTTCGATGAGGGCGAAATGGCCTTGATTCAGGGCCATGCGGACGCCACGGGCATGACCTTTTCCGAGTTCGTGAGAAGGGCCGCGTTCGAGAAGGCTGAGGACATGGCGGACATCGAGGCCTACAACGAGGCTTTGGACGGGGACGGCGGCACTCGCTACCCGATGGAAGAGGTCGTGCGCATGGCGGTGGAGGCTGAGTGATTGTCCACACGCGTTGTCTGTCTCGGCTCTAAAGGCTTCTCTTGGGCGGGGTTCGGCTTATAGCCGGGTCCCGCTTTTTTGCGGCTTTCAGTTGTCTTTCTGAAGGTATGAAATGGCTGCCTCGATATGAATACGGTCGGCATTCGAAGCGGACGTTATAGCCGCGCTAATAGCGCATGACTTTCTCCCCTGCCGTCATCGTTGCCGCAGCGGCAAGACCGTTGCAAATACTTGGAATAGCCCTACGCTCGGCTCGTATTGCAAACCCCGAGTGAAGGGAGCCGTATATGCATGCAGCGGCAATTAACCTTCGGGGGGTCGCTCCTGAAACGACCCGCTTCCGAGGGCAATCAATTATCGAGTACGTCCTGATCATTGCCGTCATCAGCCTGGTCATCGTGTTCGCGGGACCCGGCGTGGCCGGAGCCATCCGAAACCAGTTCAACCTGGTCGGCAACACGGTGAACAATGGGACGGTCGGCGGCGTCGAGGGAGGCGCGTCCGGTGGCGGCTCCGCAGGCGCCGATTCCGCGGCCGTCCAGGTGGCCATCGCCAAGGACGCGAAGGACTGGACCCTCGACGAGCAGGAGGCGGTTGCCAAAGACATTGCCAAGAACGGTACATCGTCTATCGCCTACGCCAAGGCCAAGGCCGCCATGGATGCCGGCACCAAGTTCTCGATGAAGCTGACCAATGGCAAGACGCTCGAGTACCGTATCATCGGCATCAACCACGACGACTTGGCCGATGGTAGCGGCATGGCAGGCTTGACGTTCGAGGCGACCAACTCTGCCTTGGGTAGCCAGAGAATGAACGCTACGGACACCAATGCCGGTGGTTGGGATAAGTCCGAGCTCCGTACCCGCCTCAACAGCGGTGACCTCTGGTTGCTCCTGCCCAGCGAGCTCCAGTCAAAGGTGAAACCCGTCACAAAGACAACCGATAACGTTGGCGGTAACGGGGGCGGTGCCCCCTCGGCGACGACCGACAAGGTTTCTCTGCTCTCGGCAACCGAAGTATACGGGGATATGCAATCTGACGGCATCCAGTACGAGTGCTACAAATCCAAGGGCGTGACGGGGTCGAACTATTCCGGTGCATCAGGCTATAGCCACTGGACTCGTTCCGTGAGACCGCGCAGCTCCACATCCTTTCGCTATGTTCAAAGCGGCGGTATTTGCTACAGCTACAGCGCGACGGACTCGTTTTATGTCCTCCCCGCTTTCTGCTTCTGATCTCTTTCATCGCAAAGCCCTCGCAATCCTGCGAGGGCTTTTCTTTTGGCGATTACTCAAACAATTCGAGGTTCATTGTACAGGTAATCGGGTTGAGGAGAAATGGGGTCATACAGCGGCTCTCAGAGCGCCTGCCGCACTTCCCCGCCATTACCTTTGCGGCATCCTCGTATGGAGTCCATCCTGGTTGGCGTTTTGTTGTAACCGCTCACTTGTCCACAGATCAAGTGAACTGCTGGAATAAATACAGCGACACACTAGTTCGTTACAGTCGCCATATCTGCGTAAATCGCCGCGATAAATACAGCCTGTACTCGTCTGTATACCAGCTACGCGTATGTAGATTCATGTCGCGTTAATAAATCGGCTCAAGCGCGTGCAAAACGCGCAAGTAACCGCAAAAAGCGATTATCGCGCAGGTAGATTTTTGGCACCCTGTTGCTTAATCAAAATTAAGCAATTGCTTAAAACAAAAAAGGTCAGACACTAGGTGCCTGACCTGCAAACTTCTGGTCGGGACGACTGGATTCGAACCAGCGACCCCTTGACCCCCAGTCAAGTGCGCTACCAAGCTGCGCCACGTCCCGAAGCTTTTGTTTGTTGCTCTGCTCTCGCTCGCAACAGGGAGTATATTAACCCGAAACTTTAGACTTGTGCAAGAACTTTTTTATAAATTTTGAAGCAAGTTCAAAATTGTATCTGCGAGCTGGGGTTTTGTTAGCACGGGAAGTTCTTGCGTGCCCGTTGTGCTTACGATCCAGGCCTTGTTAGTGTCGGTTCCAAAGCCCGAATCGGCGCGTGAGACATCGTTAGCGATAATGGCATCACAACCCTTGCGGGCGAGCTTACGCTGCGCGTACTCCACGACGTTATCGGTCTCGGCCGCAAAGCCGATTACGCGCCGCACTCCCTTTTGACGCGAAAGCTCGGCCAAGATGTCAACGGTCTCGACCAGTTCAATGCGATCCAAACGCTCGTTGGACTTTTTGAGTTTATGGTCGGCTGGAGCGGCGGGTGTGTAGTCAGCGACGGCAGCCGCACAAATGGCCGCATCGGCCGTCTGAAAGGCGCTCAGAGCCGCCTGCAGCATCTCTGTGGCGGTTTGCACACGCACGCACTCCACGCCGCGGGGAACATCAAGCGATGTCGGTCCCAGCACAAGCGTGACCTCGGCACCGCGGCGAGTGGCCTCCCCCGCCAGGGCGATGCCCATCTTGCCCGACGACCGGTTGCCAATGAATCGCACGGGGTCGATCGGCTCGTGCGTGGGGCCAGCGGTAATCACGATGCGCTTACCTGCTAGGTCCTGAGGCACGGGATTGAGCACCTCACAGACAGCCTCGACGATGTCCTCGGGCTCGCTCATGCGTCCCGTGTCCACATCGCCGCAGGCAAGGTAGCCACTGCCCGGACCCACCACATGCACGCCGCGGTCGCGCAGCGTGGCCATGTTGGCCTGCGTCGCCGGCGCCTTCCACATGCCGTTGTTCATGGCCGGCGCGATCACGACGGGTCGCGGCGTTGCCAGCAGCGTGGTGGAAATGAGGTCGTCGGCGATGCCGTTGGCCATCTTGGCGATGATATTGGCCGTCGCGGGCGCCACGACCACCAGATCGGGCTCCTGCGCAAGCGAGATGTGGTGGATGGGGTCAGACGGGTCGTCGAATAGCCCAACCGCGACCGGCTCATTGGTGAGTGCGCGGAAGGTAAGCGGCCCCACGAACTCCGTGGCATGCTCGCTCATAATGGCCTTGACGTGCGCGCCGCGCTTTTGCAGCAGGCGCACGATATTGCACGACTTATAGGCGGCGATCCCGCCGGTAATGCCCAGCAGGATCGTTTTTCCCTCAAGTTGCATTGAATTGTTGGATGCCGCCATCGTTTAAGCTTCCTTGCTCGGGAGTACCAGGAGGCGGTGGCAGTACGGGCAGTGCGTAATCTCGCTACCGTCGTGGTTGAGGTCGCTCATGGACGATGCCTGCAGCGCGGTGTGGCAGACTGTGGGGATGTTGCCCTGGATGGTCTCGACGGCCAGGCCGCGGAACTGCTTGAGCAGACGCTCGTAGTCGGTGAGCACGTCGGCCGGCAGCGTGGCGGCAAGCGCGGTGCGTTCCTTAGTGGCGGCGTCAATCTGAGCCTGCAGGTCGGCAGCCTTGGCGCGGGCGGCGTTGGTATCGGCCTTCACGCCCTCCTCGAACTTGGCGATGATGGCCTGCGCGCGGGTCTCGCGGTCGAGCGCCTCCTTATGGGCGACAACGACATCCTTGCGTGTGTGCTCAATCTTGTCCAGGCGCTTGGCCAGGGTGGCGAGCTCGTTTTCCAGGTCCTGTACCTCGCGGTAGTCGGAGCCGTCAACGTGGCGCTTCTTAGCGGCCTCGATGGCGTTATTGGTCTGGATCTCGGTGGTGTTGAGATCGTCGAGCTCAATGTCCAGATCCTTGCGATGGGCGTAGAGCTTGGTCATCTCGGACTTGAGCTTCACATAGGTCTTGCGCTTGGAAGCGAGCTCCTTGAGCTCCGGCATATTGGCAAGTTCGCTCTTGTTGCGGGCGAGCTCCAAATCGATCTGTTGCAGCTTGAGTAGCGTAGCGCCGGCGCTCATAAGTTCTCTCCTTTTGTCACAGTCCACCATTGGCAAGGGTTCAGTATTTTAATCGCATGACGGGGGTTGACCCCGGCGTCAACTGCAGAGTTCATCAATATATCAACGAACGGCTCCTCGGAGCGGTCGTGGCCGAGCAAGATGACGCCCAGACCGCGCAGAGCGAGGTCCTGCGCCACGTGATAGCCCGCCTCGCCCGTCACGACGACATCCGCACCCGCGGCGATGGCGAGCTCGCCAAAGTCGCCCAGGGAGCCGCCCAGAATGGCGACGGTTCGGCACGGGCGCTCG
>CABULX010000146.1 GCA_902492545.1 uncultured Collinsella sp.
TTTCCTGCTCTACAGTCCTGCTCACGACGGAGGCCACATTAAGTGGCCTCCTGTTCGTGCGGAACTCGCGATAAACCTAAGCCGGTGTCCCCACTCTCCCGGGGCCTGTGGTTACTTGGTTGTTGCATGCGGCTCGCTTTTCGGAACAGGGCTGATAATTCTAGATGCAAGGCGCTCTTGGTCGTTATGGGCCTGGGGCGTCTGTCTTATATAGGTAGATTCCTTGCGGGTTCGAATCCCTCCGCTTGCTCACAAGAAAAGCCTCCCGATCGGCTATGCGTTCGAGAGGCTTGTTTCTTTGGCTGGGACGGAGGGATTCGAACCCCCAACAGCCGGCACCAAAAACCGGAGTTCTACCGTTGAACTACGTCCCAATGTGTGGTGTTGCCCAAAAGCAACTCGTTTAGTTTACCTAATCTGCGAGGGCATCGCAAACGCCATCGAGCAGGCGTACGGCGAGTGTCTGCGCGTCGCTGGCCGTGAAGGTGCCGTTGTAGCGCGTCATGCCCGTGAGCTCAATGCGAATGCGTGCCGGCTTCTGCTGTGCGGCGACATTGGCAGTGCGGATGCGCTGGGCTAGGTTGTGGCACTCGGCGAGGGCAATCGTGGCGCGCGGTGCGGCGTCGGCGGGCAGCTCGTCGCTTGCGATCTCGAGCACTAGGTCAACGTCGGTTGGGACCTCGGAGTCGCAGAGCATCATGCCGCTGTTGTCGGTCGTTGCCGTGGCGATATTCCACATGCGCGACGCAACGCTGCGTGCGATGGGGTCCTCGCCGATAACGGCAATCTGAAAGCGCTCGAGCACGTTGGCGGCGCGAGCAAAACCGATGCGGGACTCGGCTTCGGTGACCGAGGGCTTGCCCTCCCACACATGGTGCAGGCGGTTGATGTAGGCGTAGGTGTCCTGGAAGGCCATGCCGTCGGCAAACAGGCCGACATTTTCCTGGAACTGCTGCAGGGCGGCCTCGGTATGCGGACCAAAGTAGCCGTCGTCTTCGCCACAGGCAAAGCCCAAAACGTTGAGAGCGCGCTGCAGGGCCTGCACATCGGCGCCATGGAAATTGGGCATGCGCAGATAGAGGGTGCGGTCGCCCAGCTTATACGAAGCGTCTACAAGGGCGCTCCAACAGGGGATATCGACGGCATGACCGGCAGCAAGGCCGCTGTCGAGCCTGAAGGTGCTGACGGCCTGCTCAGTGGTGGCTCCAAAGTACTTGTCGGTGACTTCGACGGCATCAATCGTGTAGCCGAGCTGCAGGAGACGGGACTGCACGTCTTCGACGGCTGCTCCTTGCATGCCCGTTGTAATAGGTTCCATGAACGAACCCCTTTCGGCGTACCATTCGTACTATTTGAGCGTCTGTCGGATAGACAACGCAAAGGGATGCATAAACATGCACTCAACAGTGTAGCAAGTTGTGCCTAAATACGCTGCTGACAGGTTTTATAACCCCCGTTAGTTAAGGCGCTCCACAAAGAAATCTGCCATGGAGAGGAACAGCTCGCGTGCGTGCGGATCAAGCTCAACGTTCTCGATGGCCGCTTTGGCCTTAGCGGTCAGGTCGAGCGCGTAAGTGTGGGCGTAATCGATGGAGCCGGTCTCCTGGAAGATCTCCACGGCGCGTGCGAGCTGCGCGGGATCATCGGTGCCCGAGGAAAGAATCGCCTCGACCTCGTCGTGGTGGCGCTCATCAGAGAGGGCGTGTACGGCGACAAGCGTGCGCTTGCCCTCGGTGATGTCGGTGCGGAAGTCCTTGTTGGCGGCTTCCTTAGTGCCGACAAGGTTGAGCAGGTCGTCCTGAATCTGAAAGGCGAGGCCTGTGTGTAGGCCAAAGGCGCGCAGCGCTTCGATTTGCTCATCGCTGCCGCCGCCGATAATGGCTCCGGCGGCAAGCGGCGTGGCTCCGCTGTAAAACGCGGTCTTGTGCGTCGCCATGTCCAGGTAGTCATCAACCGAGATATCAAAGCGCCCGTCACGGACCCAACCCAGGTCGAGCGCTTGACCCTCGATGGTGCGGACGATCATCTCGGTAAGCTCGTGGAGCACGCGCAGCTTCACGTCGGACTCCAGCGTGGGGTCGTCGAGAACCGTCTTGGTGACCATGGTGAGCGCCAAGTCGCCGCAATTGATGGCAAGGCCCGTGCCCTCGGTAAGGTGCATGCAGGGCTTGCCTCGACGAAGCTGTCCGTTGTCGGCGATGTCGTCGTGGATCAGCGCGCCCGACTGGAAATGCTCGATGGCTGCCGCGGCGCTGCGGGCGCTCTCAAAGCTACCGCCCACTGCGGTTGCGGCGAGCATACAGATAAGCGGGCGGTGGCGCTTGCCGGCGTTGGCCGTAAAAGCCGAGAGCGGCGCATACAGGTAGCGCTCGATGTCGGCAGAGGTCGCCTGTCCGTCAAAGAACGTGGCCAGATAGTCGTTAATCTGGTCAAAGTGCTGGGCTAAAAAGCTGGTAAACGGACTGGACACGGGTTCTCGCATTCTTTCTGAGGTTGCGTTGATGCAATATGCAGACAACATATTGCCACATTAGGGCGTTTGGCGCGGCAGTTTTGGCGATTTGGGACAACGGGCGTGCGTTTGATGGAGCGCGCCTAAATCAGCCCAAAATGCTCGAGCGCCGCAACGACACCGTCGTGATCGACGGTGTCGGTCACGTAATCGGCCTTATCCTTGAGATAGTCCGGCGCATTGCCCATGGCGATACCGACATCGACGGCGTTCATCAGCGAGACGTCATTGCTGGCGTCGCCGATGCCGTATACGGTTCCATGGTGGGGATCGAGGGCGTCGAGTACAGACTGGATGCCCCCGCGCTTCGTGCATTCGCGGGGCGAGATTTCGGTTACCTCGAGTTCGAGCTCGTTAAAGCACAGCAGCGGCTCAAGTGCCTTATCTTGAGCGATGTGGTTGGCGAGTGATGTAGACATCAAGATCTTGTAGACACTGTAATGTTGCAGCTGCGTGACTGCGTCGCCCAGGGTGCGCGCGTATCCGGGGGCATCGGGGGCATCGGCACTCATGCGCACGACGCCGTTGAGGCCCTCAAAGCGGATGACCTCGCCCGATTGCTCAAGGTAGGGGGCAAGACGCTGCAGCATACTGGGCGTCATCGACAGATCGCGAATTGCGTGTCCGTTGATCTCGGCGTAACCGCCCGCAAGACAGACGATGCCGGTCCAGGGCAGCTCAAGAAGTTTGGGGTGGATGCAGCTCAGGGTGCGTCCCGTGCAGATAAAGGCCATGTTGCCGTTGGCGACAAACTCGCGGATTGCCTGCGAAACTGCCTCGTTGGGATAGGGGGAGAGGTCCCGCTCGTCTTCGGGAAGGTCTTGGGCGAGCCTGGGGTCTTGCCAGGCGAGCGTTCCGTCGATATCGAAGAAGCAAATATCGCCGCGCTTATGGGCTGCGCTGGCGGCAGGGGAGGCCGAGGTGGTGGGCACAAATTCCGGCTCGAGGCCCATGATCTGGTCAAAATGCTCTTTAACGCGGGGAACGGAGATGCCGATAATCACCTGGGCGGTCTTGCCCGTAATGATGAGGCCCTTGGCGCCCACCGCGACAAACGACGCGTTATCTGCAACGATGGAAGGGTCTGCGACCTCGACGCGCAGGCGCGTGGCGCAGTTGGTTGCGCCCACGATATTGCCAACGCCACCTAAAAGCTGAATTACCCGCTCAGCGAGGACGTGATCTTGATCGGATCGACTATTGACCTCGTCATTGGGAGATTGCTCTTTGGCAAAGTTGCTTCCCGTTAAACAATCGATTGCCGCGCGATTGACGACATGATCCTCGCGGCCCGGAGTCTTAAGGTCATAGACCAAGATGAGTGCTCGAAAACTAACAAAAAAGATGAGGCTAAAGGCAAGGCCGATACCGAGCGCCAAAAGATAGGCACCGGCATGCGTGCGCATGAGCGGAATAAAGTTGAAGGCTGCCATCTCCATGAGGCCGCCCGAGAAGATGCCGACGATGCCAAAGAGATTCATGGCTGTGGCAAGGCAAGACGATAAGACGGCGTAGAGCAAAAAGAGCCCGGGGTGGGTGAACATAAAGAGAAACTCGAGTGGCTCGGTAACGCCGCAAACCACCGAGGCGATGATGGCGGGAACAAGGATGACCCTGAGGCCGGCGCGGCGCTCGGGTTTTGCGGTGGAGTAGAACGCGGCTGCGATGGCGGGAAGGCCAAAGAGCTTGACCCAGCCGGTGGCGGTAAAACCGGCCCACGGCGCAAGCTCATTAAGGGGGCGCGTGCTATGGGAGAGGATGGGGAGCAAGCTGCTCCATGTGGCGTAGATGCCGTCGTTAATGACCAGGTTGTCGTAGTAGATCGGCATGTAGAGCAGGTGGTGCAGCCCCATGGGCTCGAGCGCTCGCTCCAAAAACACAAAGATGCCCACGCCAAAGGGGCCGACGCTCGTAAGTGCATGGCGCAGCGTTTCGGTCATTGCGTATACGGAGGGCACGATGGCGGCCGAGATAGCGGCAAGGGCAAACACGGCAAAAAAGCTGATGAGGTAGACCAGCGAGGAGCCCGAGAAGGTGCCGAGCCAATCGGGAACCTTGGCATCGTAGAAGCGGTCATGGATGGCGACGACGGTTGCCGATACCACCAGCGGGCCGATAATGCCGGTGTCGAGCGTCTTGATGCCGTCGATGACGGTGATACCG
>CABULX010000147.1 GCA_902492545.1 uncultured Collinsella sp.
TTGCCCACAGACCTTTGAGGGTGCGGCGAAAAGGGCTTGTTTTGATTGTTTGGGGCAGGCGCGAGGCGCGGAAACGATGTCTGGAGCGACGGAGCGGCCTGGAATTCATCCGTAGAGGTCTTCATTGGCTGCGCCAGGAGTGTCCCTAGGTACCGGCACATAAGGAACGTCCCTAACTGCCGGAGGGGGCGTCTGCCGTGGCAGACGCCCCCTCCGGGTGCAAGCGGATTTGACGGTGTGCTACTTGTCGGTGCCTAGCTTGTGCGGTTTGAAGGCGAGGGCGTTAACGAGTGCGTCGGTGGCAGACTTGACGGCTGCCGGCTGCGGATCATTGACGTGATCCTCGGGATGCACGGGCAGGTCCTTCTTGACTGCATCGTGGATCAAGTTGAGGTACTCAGTCACGCCAGTGGTCGATAGATGCGTGCCATCGCCATCGAACAGGTCGTTGCGGTTGGCACTGTATCCGTACCAGTCGATAACGCGCACGTTCTTGTAGCGCGTAGCGGCGTTGGCGATGGCCTGGTTGGTAGAGCCAACCCACGGCTGCGGGCTGCGCGTGTTCACAAACACCACCATACGCTTATCTCCCGCATCGGCCATGATGGCGTCGATCTGGTCGTCGGTTACCAAGCCGTTGGTGCCCAGGGCAAAGACCACGATCTTGCCGGCAAGGTTCTGCTGGATATAGCCCTCAAATGTCGCGCGCCCCGCATCAAACTGGCGGCCCTTTTCGGCATCGATATGGCTGTGCGGGAACACGCCGTCAAAGGTGTCTACGGCACGCAGCGACACGGAGTCGCCGATCATAAGCAGATCGTAGGAGCCATCGGGGAAGCCGTCGTTGTCCTTGTCGGTGTCGTCGGCCGCCTGCTGGTCGGTGGGCGCGGTGTTCTTGGCTTCCTTGTTCAGAACTTCGGCGCCCTCGCCGCTCAGCGCAGACGTCTCGGGCACAAAGATCAGGCCGCCCAGTGCAACGACCAACACGACAGCGCAGGCTGCACAGGCAGGGACGTGCGCGCGCACCCAGTTGGCGGGCGTGGCGGTGCCGTCGCGGAACTCGGATACGGTGCGCCCAAAGGCGCCCTTTCTAAACGGCGTCTCGATAAAGCGATATGAGCATTCGGCCACGGCGACCACCAACAGCACCTGCAAAATGTACTGCCACCACGGTGTATCGTTGATGTTGGCGACCGGGTTCATGAGCAACAGCAGCGGATAGTGCCACAGGTAGATGCTGTACGAGCGCTTGCCAACCCACACGAGTGGCTCGGCGGCCAAAGCTCGTGCGACCGTGCCCTGGGGCTGCACGCAGGCCGCGATGACCATGAGCGTGAGGATGGAGCATAACAGCGTGCCGCCGCGATACTGGAACGCGGTGTAGCCGTTGGTGAGCGCGACCATGGCGGCAAGGCCAACCAGACCCACGACGCCCAATACATCGATGGATGCGGGCGAGGACCAAAAGCGCACGAGGGCGCTCGGCTGTGCCGGGGCGGTCTCGGCTGCTTCGTCGGCCTTCTCGCCAAGCTTGCCCTCGGCGTTCTTGCCGTGCTTGGCGGTGCCAGCTAGGCGATTGAGCCCCAAACGACGAGCGAGACGCACCGGCGCCAGGTCGCGATCGGGGATAAAGGCCATCCAGGCACCCAGCAGCAGCGAGAACACACGGGTGTCGGTGCCGTAGTACACGCGGCTGGGGTCGGCGGCAGGGTTATAGAGCACCATCATGGCGATGGCGGAGACAGCAGCTAGGCCCAGAACCACGCGGCGCGTGTTGGGCTTGCTCACATGCATGGATACCATGGCAAACAGCAGTGGCGGCCAAATCAGGTAGAACTGTTCCTCGATGGCAAGCGACCAAAAGTGCGTGAGTGGCGAGGGGTCGCCCAGAGCATTGAAGTACGAGACGTTTTGGGCAATCTGCCACCAGTTGTTGAAGAACAGCAGCGACGGCAGGATGTCGGGGCGCATCTTGGTGAGCATCACGTGGTTAAAGAGAGTGCACAGCGCGCAGGTTACCACCACGACGGTCACCACGGCGGGGACCAGGCGACGGATGCGGCGAATCCAGAAGCTCTTGAGGTCGATGCGTCCGGTCTTAGCGACTTCGTTGAGCAGCAGGCGCGTGATCAGATAGCCCGAAAGCACAAAGAAAATCGTGACACCGAGCAGACCGCCCTGCGCCCACGTGAGGTTGAGGTGATAGAGCACCACCGCGACGACGGCAAGCGTGCGCAGGCCGTCAAGGGCAGGGATGTAGCGGGACTTGGGGCGAGCAGGCGTCTGCTCCGCGGCGGGAGTGTTGGCGCGGCCCGCGTTGTTGGCAGAAGCGCGATGGGGGCTCGCGGTGCGTCGCGGCTCGTTGGCACGGCGTTCGCTCTTCACGCGTTCGTGCGGCGCCGGCTCGTTGCCCGTGCGGCGTCGACCGCGCGAGCCCGATTGCGAGAATTGTTCCATAAAACATCATCCAATGACGAGAATAATCAGCACGCCTTCATTGTAGCTGCCTGCTCCTGTGAATGCTTGCTGCTGGCGCAAGCTCAAGCGCGCGTCCACATCAAAGTGAACTAAAGTTATAGGGGGTGCGAGAGTGCACGATCGACGACTGGCGGTGGGTATAAGGCCCGCAGATGAGGAGGTTTCCATGGCAGATCGCGGCATCGTTGCGGTGTTCGGCAGCATGAACATGGACCTTTCGGTGGCGTGCGAGCGCATGCCGCGCGCGGGCGAGACCGTCGGCGGTAGCGGCTTTATCACCAACGCCGGCGGTAAGGGCGCCAACCAGGCCGTCGCCGCTGCGCGCATGGGTGCGCGCACGTGCATGATCGGCGCTGTTGGGCGCGATACCTTTGGCGATGCGCTTGTGGCAGGGCTCCAGGATGCTGGCGTGGGCGTTGAGTTCGTGGCGCTTCGCGATGACGTGGAGACCGGTACCGCGACCATCATTCGCTGCGAGGGCGACAACCGCATCGTACTGTCACCGGGCGCCAACCATGCGCTTGCGGGCGCGGACGTTGCCTGCGCGCTGAGGCGTCTGGTGGCTCATGAGCTCGACGGCGACGCCAGCGAGATTGCCCCGGCTGCCGGAAGCGTCTTTATCGCCCAGGGCGAATGTGACCTTGCGGCGACGGCCGAGGCGCTTGTTTGCGCTCACGAGCTGGGGTTCTATACGATCTTTAACCCGGCGCCGGCATGCGACCTGCCGGCAAGAGCGTGGCCTGCGGTCGACCTGGTCTGCCCCAACGAGACCGAGTGCCAGGTGCTGACGGGCATTCTGCCCACGGATGACGCGAGCTGCGTCGCCGCGCTCAAAGCGCTGCTCGACAAGGGCGCCGGAGCTGCGGTCATCACGTTGGGCGGCGCCGGGTCGGTTACGCTCGGCGATGACGGCGAGCTGCTGCGCATGCCGGCACTTTCGAGTACGGTAGTCGATACCACGGCCGCCGGCGATACGTTTATCGGCGCGTTGGCGGCGGCTCGCCTAGAGGGCTTGCCGCTCTTTGAGTGCATGGCTGCGGGTGCTCGCGCCTCGGCAGTGACGGTGTCGCGCCTGGGCGCTCAGCAATCGATTCCCACGAGCGCCGAAGTTGAACATTGGTTTAGTTAAACGATAAAGACGGAGAAGCGGAGTAGAACAATGGCAATCAAGAAGCTGATCCTTGATCTGGATATGGGTGTGGACGATGCGATGGCGCTGGCCTATGCCATCGCGAGCCCCGAGGTGGAGCTCGTGGGCATCACCACGTGCTTTGGCAACGTGCGCGTCGAGCAATCGGCGCACAACTGCCTGGCGGTGCTCGATCTGCTGGGTCGCCCCGAGGTTCCGGTGTACCTGGGTGCCGACCGTCCTCTGCAGGCGACTGAGCCCTATACGCCGCCGGCGTCCACCGCGCTCATTCACGGCAAGAACGGCATCGGCGGCGCGAGCGTGTCCGCGTCGCCCTACGAGCCGGTGGGGGCGACCTCGGCCGACGGCAACGCCGCGGTCGATTATCTGATTGATGCCGCGCGCACCTATGGTCCCGATCTGGTCTACGTAGCGACTGGCCCGCTCTCCAACCTGGCGCTCGCCCTGGAGCGCGATGCGGCGGCGATGATGTCCATCGGCCGCGTGGTCGTGATGGGCGGCGCCCTTACCGTGCCCGGTAACGTGAGCGCGGGCGCCGAGGCCAACATGGCGAGCGACCCCGAGGCAGCCGACGCGGTGCTGCGCTCGGGCCGTAAGCTCACCATGGTGGGTCTGGACGTGACGCATCGCGTGGTGCTCACACGCCGCGACATTGCCGGCTGGACGGGCTCGGGCACCATGGCGGGCTGCGCATTTGCGAGCATGGTCGAGCACTACATTGGCTCGTACGAGATGAACGCACCCTACCTGGGTGGTTGTGCGCTGCACGATCCGCTGGCCGTTGCCGTGGCGATCGACCCCACGCTCGTAGGTGCGCTCGGCTGCAACCTGCGTGTTGATCTGCTGGGCGAGTACCGCGGTCGCACCATCTGCGATGAGCGCCGCCTGTCCGATCCGGACAAGAGCACGCTTGTGGCACTGACCGTGGATGCTCCGCGCTTCCTGTCCGAGTTCAAGACGCGTATGGCCCGTGTCCTTGGCTAAGTTGTCTTTTTGGGACGGGGCTTTTTTGACTGTTATGATTGGTGCGACCATTCGAACCAGCTA
>CABULX010000148.1 GCA_902492545.1 uncultured Collinsella sp.
GGTTTGCGAGCTCGCGCGTCGCGACGATGTCGACTGCGTACTCGTCGCTATTGTGGGTGCCGCCGGTCTCGAGGCGAGCCATGCGGCCTTGACCTCAAATAAGCGCCTTGCCCTTGCCAACAAGGAGTCCCTCGTCGTCGGTGGCGACTTGCTTATGCCGTTGGCGCAACCGGGCCAGCTTATTCCAGTCGACTCTGAGCACTCCGCCATCTACCAGTGCTATCTGGGGGAGAACCCACGCGAGGCTCATTGTATTTGGCTCACCTGCTCGGGCGGTCCGTTCTTTGGCCGCACCCGCGACGAGCTCGACCGCGTGACGCGTGCCGATGCCCTCGCACATCCCACGTGGGCCATGGGTGCCAAGATCACCATCGACTCCGCCACCCTCATGAACAAGGGTCTGGAGCGCATTGAGGCCATGCATCTGTTTAACTGCGACCTCGATTTCATTAACGTGGTCGTGCAGCGTCAGTCTAAGATTCACTCTATGGTCGAGTTCGCCGACGGCTCCGTGATGGCGCATCTCGGTGCTTCCGACATGCGTATTCCCATCCAGTTCGCGTTCTCGTATCCCGAGCGTTGGGATACCCCGGCGCCTCGTATCGATTTTCGCGAGTTGGGACAGCTCACGTTTGATGCTGCCGACATGGATACCTTCCGCTGTCTGGCACTGGCCGAGCGTGCCGGCAAGACGGGTGGCACCATGCCGTGCGTGCTCAATGCCGCCAACGAGGTCGCCGTCGATGCCTTCCTGCACGATGGCTGCAGCTTTACCGATATCGATCGCATTGTGGAATCCTGCATGGATGCCCACGATATGCAGGCGGTCGATTCGTTTGAGCAGCTTCGCGACATCGATGCGTGGGCGCGTGAAAAGGCTGCGCAGGTGCTCGCCGCAACCCGTTCCTAACCCATAAGGATTGCTTTTTCGTTTTATGGATACTGTTCTGAGCGTTCTCTCATCGGTCTTTTGGGGCCTGCTGATGCTTTCCGTCCTCGTGTTTTTGCACGAGGGCGGCCACTTTTTGGCGGCGCGTGCCTGCGGCGTCCGTGTGACCGAGTTCTTTTTGGGCCTGCCGTGCCGCTTTGAGATCCATTACACGTCGCGTCGCATTGGAACCAAGTTTGGCGTGACCCCGCTGCTGCTGGGTGGCTACGCTGCCATCTGCGGTATGGATCCGACCGACGTCTCGTGTGCCGATCGCGTGCTCGCGGCTATCTATCGTCATGGTCGCGTGACCGTGGCCGACCTTGCTGTCGAGCACGAGCTATCCGAGGAGGTTGTGCTCGAGGCATGCGCCTTGCTCTTGGGTTGGGGCTCTATCGCGCCTTGGTATGAGGAAGGGGAGAAGCCCTCGCCGAGCTACTATCCCACCAAGTATCAGACGCTGCCGCGAGACGCGGCGGGTTACACCACCTTTGACGGACGCCGTTTCGATCGAGAGCATGCGACTACCGAGGGCGATGTGTGGGAGCTGCCGTGCACCGAAGCCGAGTTCCTTGCGCAAGAGCGTTCGCATACCTATCTGGGCCAGGGTTTTCTCAAGCGCGCCTTTATGCTGCTCGCGGGCATTCTCGTCAATATCCTGACGGGCTTTTTGCTGCTTATGAGCATCTATTCCATTGCGGGTGTCACCGTGCCGATGGATACCAACGTGATCGGTCAGGTTGACGAGGGGTCTATTGCCGCCAAGGCGGGTATCGAGGGCGGCGACGCGATCCTTTCGGTTGATGGAGTATCGTGCTCTACCTGGATGGACGTTTACGATGCCATCGGCAAGGCCGCCGGTAAGGACGATATCGCCATTGAGTATGAGCGCGACGGCAAGCAGCATTCGACCTCGGTTGCGCTCAAAGAGGACGAGCGCCTAGGTGTGTATGCCTCTACGCAGGTGGTCCGTTTAGACCCCATCACGTCGGCTCGCCTTTCGTTCTCCTATGTCGTGCAGACAGCGGAGGGCGTGATGCGCCTGCTCCAGCCGCAGCATACGATGGAGATTCTCGATCAGTCTTCTTCGATCGTGGGCATTAGCGTTATGTCCTCGCAGGCTGCTGCTGCCGGCCCTGCCACGTTCCTTTCGTTTGCCGCCCTCATTTCGTTCTCGCTTGGCTTCATGAACCTGCTGCCCATCCCACCACTCGATGGCGGCAAGCTGGTCATCGAGATCATTCAAAAGATTGTGGGCCGCGAGCTTCCGCTCAAGGTCCAGACGATTGTGAGCTATGTGGGCATCGCGCTCTTTGCGCTGCTGTTTGTCTATATGCTTCGTTCCGACATCCTTCGATTTATTCTGTAGGGGAGTGTTTGGATTGTCTTTATCCCATCCTTTGCCTCGCGATTTGACGCGCCCCGTGCATGTGGGCGGTGTGCAGATCGGTGGCGGTGCGCCGGTGGTGGTCCAATCCATGACCTGCACCGGTACCGCTGATGCCCAGGCAACACTTGCGCAAGTGTGCGCGTTGGCGCAGGCTGGCTGCGATATCGTGCGTGTGAGCGTGCCCACTGAGGCCGCGCTTGAGGGTTTCCGCACCATCTGTGCCGAGTCTCCGGTGCCAATCGTTGCCGATATCCACTTTAACCACAAGCTGGCCATTGGCGCTGTGGAGGCCGGTGCCGCCAAGCTCCGCATCAATCCCGGCAACATTGGCGATTGGGCCAAGGTCGATGCCGTGATCGATGCCGCGGGCGCCGCTGGGTGCGCGATTCGCATTGGCGTGAACGCGGGCTCGCTTGAGCAGGATATCGCCGAGCGCGAAGACCTCACGCAGCCAGAAAAGCTCGTGATGTCGAGCGAGCGCTTCGTCAAGCACTTTGAGGACCGCGGTTTTACGAACATTGTGCTTTCGGCCAAGGCCCATAGCGTGCAAACGACGCTCGATACCTATCGAGCCCTGTCGCGTGAGATTCCCCACGTTCCGCTTCACCTGGGCGTAACCGAGGCGGGTACCAAGCTTCAGGGCACCATCAAGAGCTCGGTGGGCCTTGGTATCCTGCTGTCTGAGGGTATCGGTGACACCATGCGCGTCTCTCTCACGGCCGATCCGGTTGAGGAGCCGCCGGTCGCCTGGGGAATTTTGCAGTCGCTGGGCCTGCGTCGCCGTGGTCCCGAGATTGTCTCGTGCCCCACGTGCGCCCGCTGCCAGGTTAACCTCATTCCCATCGCCGAGGAGGTCACCGAGCGGCTTAAGAACTACTCCGCGCCGCTTTCTATCGCTGTGATGGGATGTGCCGTTAATGGCCCCGGTGAGGCTTCTGATGCCGACCTGGGCGTTGCCTGCGGACGTGGTCAGGCCTTGCTCTTTTCGCATGGCCAGATCATTGGTAAAGTAGCTGAGGACCAAATTGTCGACGCGCTTATGGCCGAGGTCGACAAGCTTATTGAGGAGAAATAAATGACCCGAGCAATGTATATGTCTAAGCTGTATGCTCCGACGCTCAAAGAGGATCCGGCCGACGCCGAGCTTGCGAGCCATCGCCTGCTGCTTCGCGCCGGCATGATCCGCAAGGAGGCCGCCGGCCTGTATTCCTATCTGCCGCTCGCATGGCGCTCAATCCGCAAGATCGAGAATATCGTGCGCGACGAGATGGATGCCGCTGGTGCCCAGGAGCTCATGATGCCCATTATGGTCGACGCCGAGTTGTGGCGTGAGTCCGGCCGCATCGACGCCTATGGCAAGGAGCTTGTGCGCTTTGACGACCGTCACGGTCGCGAGTTCGTCCTGGGCCCCACGCACGAGGAGACCGTCACGGCCCTGGTGCGCAATGAGCTGCGCTCCTACAAGCAGCTACCCGTTAACCTGTACCACATCCAGGATAAGTTCCGCGACGAGTTCCGCCCCCGCTTTGGCCTGATGCGCGGTCGCGAGTTCATCATGAAGGACGCCTACAGCTTCTCCGCCACGCAGGAGAGCCTGCAGGAGGAGTATGACAAGATGAAGCAGGCCTACGCTAACATCTGCGAGCGCTGCTATATCAAGGCCCTGCCCGTTGTTGCCGACTCCGGTGAGATCGGTGGCGATACCTCCGTCGAGTACATGGCTTTGGCCGACGCCGGCGAGGCTTCGCTCGTCTACTGCGACGATTGCGGCTTTGCTGCCGATGACGAGGCGGCAAGCACCAAGGTCGTCGTGACCGAGGGTCCTGGTGACGGTACGCTCACCAAGGTTGAGACTCCGGGCATGGGCACCATTGAGGCAGTTGCTAAGTTCTTTGGGTTCCCCGAGAACGGCACGCGCAAGTCGCTGGCACTCATCGACGCCGAGGGCAAGCCGGTCGTGGCCATTGTTCCGGGCGATCACGAGCTCAACGATTGCAAGGCCGAGCACGTCTTTGGCAAGGGCTATCGCATGATGACCGACGAGGAGCTTCAGGCGAACGGTCTGCACAAGGGCTTTATCGGACCGGTTAACCTGCCCGATGGCATTCGTCTGGTGTGCGACGAGAGCCTGCGCGATTCCAAGCAGTGGGCCTGCGGTGCCAACGAGGTCGATTATCACTTTACCGGTGCCTGCCCCGAGCGCGACTTTACCGTCGACGAGTGGGCTGATCTGGTCACCGTTGTCGCCGGCGACCCCTGCCCGCACTGCGGCAAGCCGCTCTCTGCTGCCCGTGGCATCGAGGTCTCTCAGGTCTTCCAGCTGGGCA
>CABULX010000149.1 GCA_902492545.1 uncultured Collinsella sp.
AAGGACATGCTCGACATCCGCAAGCGCTTCGAGCCGCGCGCCGAGGAGCTCGCCAGGAAGTACGCGCTGGCCGACTACACCATGTTCATCGGCTCGGGCGCGCTGTGGGGCGAGACCATCCTGTACTCCATGTGCCTGCTCGAGGAGATGCAGTGGAAGCGCATCCGCCACATCACCTCGCACGACTTCTTCCACGGCACGCTCGAGCTGCTCGAGCCCGGCGTCCCGGTGTTCCTGTTCATGGGCGAGGACGAGTGCCGCGCCCTCGACGAGCGCGTCCGCGCCTTCCTCACCAGCGGCGTGACCGGCGACGAGGACTACGTCATCATCGACACCGCCGAGTACGCGATCCCGGGCCTGGACGACGACTTCCGCGTCATCGTGTCCCCGTGGATCCTCTCCGTGCTCACCACCGACCGCCTCTCGCGCAACTACGAGCTGGTCACCAAGCACAACCTCAAGTACCGCCGCTACTACCACCAGTTCGACTACTAATTTCATTTGGGGGAAACCGCAATGAGGCAATACATCTTTGCCAGCCACGCGCATTTTGCGACCGGCATCAAAGAGAGCACTGAGCTGCTCTCGGGCGCGCGCGATAACGTCCACGACCTGTCGATGTTTGTCGACGGCCGCACCGACGTCGCCGAGGAAGCCGCCAAGCTCCTGGCGACCTTCGACCCCGCCGACGACGTAATCGTGTGCACCGACCTGTTTGGCGGCAGCGTCAACAACGAGTTCACCAAGATCGTCCAGACGCGCCCCAACACCTACCTGGTTGCCAACATGAACCTGCCGCTGCTGATCCAGCTGCTCTTCTCGGACCAGGAGGCTCCCGCCGATCAGGTTATCCGCGAGATTCTCGCGGCTGACGACACGCGCGTCAAGTTTGTCAACGACCTGCTGACCGATGCGGATGACGAGGAAGAGTTCTAGTCACCGCCTGCTATTAATGGGGCCGGGTTTCCGGCATGAGACCTTTGGGGGTCAATCATGATTCAACTGCTTCGCGTCGACCATCGTCTGCTTCATGGCCAGGTGGCCGTCTCTTGGGTCCAGGGCTTGGGCTCCGACTGCATCTTCTGCGTTGGCGACAAGGTTGCCAACGATCCCGTCTGGAAGACCACGCTCAAGATGGGAAAGCCGGCCAATGTCAAGCTCGTCATCAAGGACATGGAGCACGCCATCGAGGCCATCAACTCCGGTGTTACCGATAAGTACAAGATGATCATCTGCGTCGCCAGCATCGCCGAGGCCAAGCAGCTTGTCGACGGCTGCCCGCAGATCACCTCCATCAACCTGGGCAACACCAAGTCCAAGGACGAGCAGCGTCCCGATGCCCGTAAGATTTCCCGCCAGATCTTTGTGACTGCTGCCGAGGAAGAGGACATTCGCGAGCTCGTCGGCCGCGGTGTCGAGGTCGAGATTCGCGCTCTGGCCGACGACCCCAAGGTCGATGCCCTAAGCGCCCTCTAATTGGGAACCACGCGGCGGCACGTACGGCGCCGCCCCTATCCGTGGGCGTACCGGATAAACGCTTTACCCGTTACCCCCATCTACCGTTCACCGAGAGTACACACCCGTTGAGCGATTGGTATTAAATAGTTTTTGCATGACTATATAATTGGTATCAAATCATTTGCACCGGTTTAGGTGTTAACAGCACACCGGTACAAGCTGGATCTGTCTGGGCGATTGTCGGCATGGAAAAGGGCGCGCTGACAAGTCAGGAATCGCCGCGCGGATCCAAGAGGGATCAAAGGGAGGAACAATGCTTGTTCAAGCGATCCTCATCGGACTTATCGCTGCCTTCGGTAAGCTCGATTATCAGCTCGGTACGCTCTATGCGTTCCGCCCGATCGTTCTGTGCCCGCTCGTCGGCATAGTCCTCGGGGACCTGCAGTCCGGCCTCGCCATCGGTGCGAGCCTCGAGCTGCTCTTCATGGGTTCTATCTCCATCGGCGCTTACGTGCCGCCCGATGAGACGATTGGCGGCGTGCTCGCCTGCGCCTTCGCTATTCAGCTGGGTCAGAGCACCGAGGCCGCTATCGCGCTCGCGATGCCCATCGCCACTCTGTGCCTGGCCATCAAGAACGTCGTCAACGCCGGTATGCCCCTTCTGGTCGACCGTGCCGATGTCTTTGCCAGCAAGGGTAACCTCAAGGGTATCTACGCTATGCACTGGATTATCGGTCTCGTGATTGTCGTCCTGGCCTTTATCCTGTGCTCGGTCTCCTTCTATCTGGGTGCCGACGCTGTTCAGGGCCTGCTCGACTTCATCCCGACGTTCGTCCTCGATGGCTTTGGCGTTGCCGCCAACATCCTGCCGGCCATGGGCTTCGCCATGCTCGGCCGCCTGGTGCTCACCAAGCAGCTCGTGCCCTTCTACTTCCTGGGCTTCCTGCTGTGCTCCTACGCCAACGTGCCCGTCCTGGGCGTCGCCCTGATCGCCATCATCATCGGCATCGACAAGTTCGACCTGCTCGGCCTGGGCGGAGCCCAGCCCCAGCTCTCCGCGGAAGGGGATGAGGACGATGACTTCTAGTCCCGAGAACAAGATCACGCGCTCCGACCTCATCAAGAGCGCCGTCAACACCGGCGCCCTGGGCATGGAGTTCTCCTGGACCTACTACAAGCAGATGAACATTGCCTTCTGCCTGATGGTCGCCAACATGCTCAAGAAGATCTATGCCGGCCGTCCCAATGATTACGCCGAGGCCTTGCACCGTCACAGCGCATTCTTCAACATCACCCCGCAGCTCGCTCCCTTCGTGGGTGGCATCGCGATGGCCATGGAAGAAAAGGTCGCTCGTGGCGAGGTTGAGCCCGAGAGCGTCAACGACATCAAGGCCGCCCTCATGGGTCCGCTTTCCGGCCTGGGTGACTCCTTCTTCCTGTCCACCCTGCGCGTCGTCGCCGCTGCCGTGGGCATCAGCCTGTGCCAGGCCGGCAACGTCTTTGGCCCCATCGCCTTCCTGCTCGTCTACAACATCCCGGCGTTCGTGATTCGTATCTTTGGCGCTATCAAGGGTTATGAGCTGGGCATTGGCTTCCTCGACAAGGCTCAGAAGACCGGCCTGATGCAAAAGATCATGGCCTGCGTCGGCATTGTCGGCGTTATGGTTGTTGGCGCCATGAGCAAGGACATGTTCTGGGCTTCGCTGCCCATCGCCATCGGTCAGGGCGACTCCGCCCAGACTCTCCAGGACATCCTGGACGGCATCATGCCCGGTATGCTCGGTATGGCCGCCTTCTGGCTCTACTACTGGCTGCTCTCCAAGAAGATCAACCCGATGGTCCTGATCCTCTGCACCATGGTCGTGGGCATCATCGGCGCTTACTTTGGCGTGCTTGCCTAATATGTTCGAATCGCGCTTCAATCGCGTCTAACGGTTGCGTCGATCTTTGGGGGCTTGTCGCATCTGCGGCGGCCCCCTGTTTTTTAAAAGCCTGTACGAAAGGGGAGGGCTATGGCCGTACCCGAGCTTTCGCTCATGAACATCAACCATCGTTACTACAGCATCGAGACGTTTTTTAAGGCTGCAGGTGAGGCCGGCTATCGCAATATCGAGCTGTGGACCGGCTCGATGCACCTGTATGTGGATTGCCATGAGCACGATTCGGTGGATAAGATTCGCGATCTTGCCGCCCAGTACGGTATCAAGATCGTGTGCGTGTGCCCCGAGCAGAACAACCCCAAGCCGTGGAACGTCGCGGTGCGCGGCGAGGCGGGCCAAAAACGCATCCTCTCCTACTTTAAGAATGTGATTGACGTAGCCGTTGAGTTGGGCGTGCCGCAGATTCTGGTGACGAGTGGTTGGGCCTATCTGGACGAGCCGGCTGAGGACGCCTGGGCCCGCAGCGTTGCCATGCTGCGCTCGGTGTGCGACTATGCCGACACGCGCGGTATTCGCGTCGCGCTCGAGGCGCTGCAGCCGTCGGAGTCCGTGCTGGTCAACACCGCACAGGATGTGGCACGCATCCTCGAAGCGGTCGATCGCCCCAATTGTAAGGCTTGTATCGACTTTGGCGCCATGGAAGTTGCCGGCGACACGATCGACGGCTACTTTGAGGTTTTGGGCGACAAGATCGTTCACACTCACTTTGTAGATGTGGGCGGCGGCACGACGCATCTTGCCTGGGGCGACGGCGAGCGTGATATGCGTGCCGACCTCGAGGCACTCATGCGCCACGGCTATACGGGCTATGTCTCGGCCGAGACGTGTGATGGCCGCTACTATCAGGATCCGTCCAAGGCGACGACTCAGGTTATCGAGATGTATCGCCGTGTGACAGCGGAGATGGAAGCCGAATAACTAAACTGCGCGGTTGCGCCGGAAACGCTTGGGCGGGTCTGGCGCAACGCATTTTTAGCCTGCGAGTTGTGGAGCGCCCGTTGGCAGCGGAGATCGAAATAGACAACTAATGGCGTTGTAATACCACTCGGGCAAGGAAACCGACCGTTCGTCGTAAATCTTCGTGAGTTTGGATTGGTATTAAATAACAAGCAATCGTATTGCTATAATTGGTATCAGCAAGAAGCGCGATGTATAGAATCGTGCACATGTGATGGGAGGACACACATGAAGGAGACCGAGAAGATCGAGATCATGCACTTCGACCAGGAGGGCTACCTCG
>CABULX010000150.1 GCA_902492545.1 uncultured Collinsella sp.
TGGCTTTGTAAAGCCGTTTGTCTCCACCCGCGTAGCGGGTGGTTTAAAGCTGGCCACTGCGCGGCCAGCAGACTAAAGTCTTGAAACAAAAAGGCGCCCGGACCGTGTGGCCCGGACGCCTTTCATTGTAGCCTGTTGCCCAAAAAAGCTTGATTTAGCAGGAGAAGTCGACGCTGTCGATGATGTCCTTGAGGGCCTTGGCGGAGGCGGTGAGCTCATGCTGCTCGTCATCGTTCAGCGGCACGGGGACGCGGCAGACAACGCCATCGCGGCCAACGACCGTCGGCATGGAGATAGCCAGATCGGACAGGCCATACTCGCCCACCATGAGCGAGGAAACGGGCAGAACGGTCTGCTCATCGCGCATGACAGCGGTGCAGATGCGCTTGACGGCCATGGCGACACCGTAGTAGGTGGCGTGCTTCTTCTCGATGATGGTGTAGGCGGAGTTCTTGACGTCCTCGGCGATGCGCTTCTCGGCAGCCTCATGCTCCAGATGACCGTGAAGCTCGCAGAAGGTGTTCAGCGGAACGCCGGCAACCTGGGCGCTGGACCAAGCGACGAACTCGGAGTCGCCGTGCTCGCCCATGACATAGGCCTGGACATCGCGCGGGTCAACCTCAACGTGGGCACCAAGCATCTGCTGCAGACGGCCGGTGTCGAGCACGGTGCCGGAACCGATGACGTGGCCCTCGGGCAGGCCGGACATCTTGATGGCGGCGTAGGTCAGAACATCGACCGGGTTGGAGACGATGAGCAGAATGCCGTCGAAGCCGGACTTCTTAATCTCGGGGATAATGGACTTAAAGATGTTGACGTTCTTGTTGACCAGGTCCAGGCGGGTCTCACCGGGCTTCTGGGCAGCACCAGCGGTGACGACGATCATGGCGGCGTCGGCGACATCGGAATAATCGCCGGCGTAGATCTTCATCGGCTCGGCAAACGTCATGCCGTGCGCGATATCCAGGGCCTCACCCTCGGCGCGGTTCTTGTCAACGTCGATGAGGACCATCTCGGAGAACAGGCCACTCTGCATCAGCGCGAACGCCGAAGACGAACCAACGAAACCGCAGCCGACAATAGCGACCTTCTTCTCGTTAACCATTAGAAACTCCCATCTCTCTCCACAAACAAGCCGCCCGGGAACGACCCGAGCGGCTTGCCGTAATCCCAATACATCCAATCGGGACTTTGATTATGCTCCTATTCGCAGCCAAAAATCGACCGTTTACCGAAATTGTTTGCAGGATTCGTAAAATAACTGCACGAAATCGGTTTCGAGCTATTGACGAGCCGAAATACCTTTCTAATACAGGCCCGCCTCGCGAATGGCCTCGACAGCCAAAGCAATCTGGTCGGGCGGCAGGACCAGCGCCATGCGCACGTGCCCCTCGCCCGAAGGACCAAAGCTCGCGCCCGGCGTCACCACAACGCCGGCCTTCTCCATGAGCTCCTCGCAAAACGCCATGGAATCGGTGCGACCACCGGGAAGCTTGGCCCACACAAACATAGAGCCATGCGCGTTGGGACGCTCCCAGCCCAGGCCCTCAAGACCGTCGCACAGGGCATCGCGGCGCTCCTGGTACTTCAGACGCTGCGCCTCGACCTCATCGCGCAGACCGTTCAGGCAGGCGATAGCAGCCTTCTGGATCGGGAAGAACATGCCAAAGTCGATCTGGCCGCGCAGCTTGGCAAAGGCAGAGACCACGTCCTCGCGGCCGACCAAAAAGCCGATACGCGCACCGGTGACGTTAAACGACTTGGAAAGCGAGAAGAACTCCACGCCCACCTCAAGCGCACCGGGATACTGCAAGAAGCTGCCGCCCGGCTCGCCGTCGAACACGATGTCGGAGTACGCGTTGTCATGGACGATGAGCAGGTCGTGCTCGCGGGCGAAAGCGATGATCTCCTCGTAGACCTCGGGCGTGCCCACCGAGCCGACCGGGTTTGCGGGCAGCGACACGATCATATACTTGGCACGATCGGCCACTTCGGGATCGATACCTGCCACATAGGGCAGGTAATTGTGCTCGGCAACCAGCGGATAGTACTCGAGCTTGGCATCGGCGATCTTGGCACCCGCCTCAAAGACCGGGTAGCACGGATCGGGAACCAAAATGGTGTCACCCGGATCGAGCAGGGCCAGGCCCAAATGGCCCACGCCCTCCTGCGTGCCGTTGCACGACTGCACCATAGACGGCGTAATGCCGGAGACACCAAAGCGACGCTCATAGTAATCGCACAGGGCTTGCTTGAGTTCGGGCAGATCGCGCAGGGCATATTTCCACATCTCGGGGTCCTGGGCGGCCTGGGTCAGCGCCTCGACCACATGGTCGTACGGCTTAAAGTCGGGCGTGCCCACGCTCATGTTGTAAATGGTCTTGCCCTGAGCCTTCAGCGCGAGAAGCTTGTTGTTGAGCGAGGCGAAGACCTCCGCGCCAAAGCGGTCGAGACGCTGCGATGCCTGCATGGTGCCACCTTTCGATATGAAAAACGCGGCGCTCCGACAAGAGCGCCGCGCGATACGGGCCATCAGATTGCAAAAGTGTAACGCTTACAAACCCCGCATTGGTTCAATTTAGCCAACCTTAGTCAATTGCATTAAGCGCGTCGATCTGGGCGAGCCACAGGCGCGAGCTGGCGTCACTCGGCATGCGCCAATCGCCGCGCGGGCTGAGCGTGACCGAGCCCACCTTGGGGCCATCGGGCAGGCAGCTGCGCTTAAACTGCTGGGCAAAGAAGCGACGGTAGAACGTACGCAGCCACGTGTGAACGGTCTTGACGTCGTAGACGCCCTCGAAGCTCTTGAGCGCCATGCGGTAGATCTTGCCCGGCTCAAAGCCAAAACGCAGCAGGTAATAGAGGAAGTAATCGTGCAGCTCGTACGGGCCCACCAGGTCCTCGGTCTTCTGCGCAATCTCGCCGTCGCCCGTGGGCGGCAAAAGCTCGGGCGACACCGGCGTATCGAGAATATCGAGCAGTGTCTCGGCGATGCGACCACCAAAGACATCGGCCGCATAGCGCACCAGATGGCGCACAAGCGTTTTGGGCACGCTCGTATTGACGGCATACATACTCATGTGGTCGCCGTTGTACGTAGCCCAGCCGAGCGCCAGCTCCGACAGGTCGCCCGTGCCGATGACAAAACCGCCAGCCTGATTGGCCAGATCCATCAGAATCTGCGTACGCTCGCGGGCCTGGCTGTTCTCGTAAGTCACGTCCTGCACGGCCGGATCGTGCTCAATGTCCTTAAAATGCTGTTCCACGGCCGCATGGATCGAGACTTCGCGGAAGCTCACGCCTAGGTCGCGAGCGAGCGACTCGGCATTGGACTTAGTGCGGTGCGTAGTGCCAAAGCCGGGCATGGACACGGCCGTGATACCAGTGCGCGGCAGCCTCAGCGCATCGAAGGCGCGCACGGTCACAAGCAGTGCCAGCGTGGAGTCCAGGCCGCCTGAAAGACCGATGACAGCCGCCTTGGTACCCGTATGGGCAAGACGGGTCTTGAGGCCCGCGGTCTGCAGGTCGAGGATGGTCTCGCAACGCTCAGCCAGGTCACCATGGTCGGCCGGTACAAAGGGCGCGCGGGGGAAGACACGGTCGATGTCGCAGGCGTCGCGCAGGACGGGAGCCTCGGAGAGCGTGCCCTCAAAAGAAAACTCAACGGACGTGGCCTCCGGCGCATCGTCCGCGCGCGCCCACGTCGTCGAGCGGCGGCGCTCGGCAACCAGGCGGTCAAGGTCAACGTCGGCGACGGCCATATCGCAGGTAAGCAGTTTGGTCGCAGCGAGCTTCGAGCCGTTTTCGTAGACGAGGTTCTCGCCCGCAAAGACCATGTCGGTCGTGGACTCACCCTCGCTCGCGTCTGCATAGGCATAGGCGCAGTACAGGCGTGCACTCTGATTGGAGATGAGGCTGCGGCGGTAATCCGCCTTGCCGATGATCTCGTCCGAGGCCGACGGGTTGAGGATCACCGTCGCACCGTCAAGCGCCATCTCGGTCGAAGGGGGCGCCGGCACCCACAGGTCCTCACAGACCTCAACGCCCAGCACCAGGTCCTCGGCGCCCTCATCACAGCAACGGTAGACAAGCCCCGAACCCAGCGGGACCGGACCCTGACCGGCAAATTCAACCCACACGGGATCCGCAGGCGCCGGAGCAAACCAACGGCGCTCATAGAACTCGCCATAGTTGGGCAGATACTTCTTGGCCGTGAGACCCAAAAGCTCGCCCGCGCAGCACACGGCGGCGCAGTTGTAGATATTCTCGGCAACTGTAACGGGAAGACCGACAGTAAAGACAATCGGCAGCTCACGAGTCTCGTCGAGGATATGCACCAGAGCAGCCTCGCAGGCATGAAGCAGCGTGCGGTTATGGAACAAATCGGCCGCGGTATAGCCGCACAGGTTAAGCTCGGGCAGCACCAACGCACGAACGCCGCGCTCAGCAGCCTCGCGAACAGCCGCCAGCGCAACCTCGGCATTGCCCTCGACATCGGCCACGCGAA
>CABULX010000151.1 GCA_902492545.1 uncultured Collinsella sp.
TGCTCGCGCATGGGCTCGCTCATCAGTACGTTGTCCTCGCCGGCAACGCCAGCAAGCGCGCACAGCAGGTCCTCGTTAAAAAAGTCGTTCTCGTGCATACGAATATCCGCCTTTTGGTGGTCGTTGTCATCAATCGATTGCAATATACCCCACCCGGACGGATTTGGTGCGCTGGCGGCGATAAAACAGCCGTCTACCGGATTGGTAAAGTGTTTATCACCGAGGTAGAGGGGTAGTCGCTATACTTTCAAGAGATTGCGCGTAAACCCGGAAGGAGCGAGATGGCCAACAAAGTCACCCTCAAGCAGATCGCCCAGGAGGTGGGGCTTTCCCCCTCGTCGGTCTCGCTTGTGCTCAATAATCGGCCCTGTCGCATCTCGGAAGAAAACCGCAAGCTCATCAAAGAGGTCGCGGCGCGCAACCACTATGTTCCCAACCAGATTGCGCGCAGCCTGGTCATGCGCGAGTCGCGCACGCTGGGCCTTATCGTTCCCAACATCGAGAGCCGTTTTTTTGCCTCGCTCGCTGGCAGCCTGGAAAAGCGCTGCCGCGAGGACGGCTACGCGCTTTTTATTACCAGCTCGGGCGGAAGCGCCGAGGACGATCTAGAGCTCCTGCGCCAGCTGGTGACGCGCGGCGTCGATGGTGTGTTTTTGGTCGTGGGCGACGAATTCTCGGACGACCGCGCTTTGCGCGAAGAAGTCAGCCATCTGCCCATCCCGGCGGTAATGGTTGACCGTGCCATTGAGGGACTCGAGTGCGACAAGGTGATGTTCGACCACGAGATGGGCGGCTACATGGCTACCCGCTATTTGATTGAGCAGGGTCACTGTCGTATTGCCTGCCTGGTTAACGCGCGCCGTTCCAATACGGGTCGCAAGCGACTTGCCGGCTATGAGCGCGCGCTTCGTGAGGCGGGGCTGCCCATTGATGCACTTCTTGAGTTTGAGAGCGAGTATTACATTCCGAGTGCCTACGAGGCCTCGGAGGCGGTGCTTGCGACCGATGCCACCGCCGTGTTCGCAAGCTCGGACAACATTGCTCTCGGCCTGCTCAAGCGCCTACATGAGATGGGGAAGAGCATTCCGGGCGATATCTCGGTGGTGAGCTACGACAACTCGGCTGCTGATGTGCTGTTTGAGCCGGCACTGACCGCGATCGAGCAAGATCCGAGCGTGCTGGCCGAGCATGCCTTTAGCTGTATGGCAAAACGCTTGGCCGGTAAGGGCGGCAAGCGTGCCGATGAAGTCGTCCTGGAGCCTGTGCTCATCGTGAAGGACAGCGTGCTCAAGGTTACAAAACACAACTAAACGCGTTTGTCGATTTGCATATCAGGAATATGAAGAACTTGTGACAAATAATGTCGCAGGCCAATGTCTGGTTTTGTCAGGTTAATGGCGAACCGGAATGATAAAACGTTTTTTCATACTGATAAAACGTTTTAGCAAATATACTTGTCCCAACGAAAGGTCGCCATATCGGAGGGTGACCATGCAGCGAAGGGACATAAACAATGGCTAAAACTCTGGGAACGCCATGGCAAAAGCTGAGACACGAGGTGCCGGCTTCCGAGCTCGAGGGTGTCGATCTGTATTGGCGCGCATCGAACTACCTGTCCGTCGGCCAGATCTACCTTCGCTCCAACCCGCTGATGCGCACCGACTTTGTCGACGAGAAAACCGGTGAGGTGCGCGACTTTGGTCGCCCGGACGTTAAGCACCGCCTGGTCGGTCACTGGGGCACCACGCCCGGCATCAACTTCCTGTTCGGTCATGTCAACCGCCTCATCGCCGATCACAACCAGAATGCTATCTTCTTGATGGGCCCTGGTCACGGTGGCCCCGCCGGTACTGCTCAGTCGCTGCTCGACGGTACTTACCGCGAGATTCGCCCCGACATCACCAATGACGAGGCCGGCCTACAGAAGTTCTTCCGCCAGTTCTCCTATCCCGGCGGCATCCCGAGTCACTTTGCGCCCGAGACGCCCGGTTCCATCCACGAGGGCGGCGAGCTCGGCTACACGCTCAGCCACGCCTACGGCGCCGTCATGGACAACCCGAGCCTGCTGGCCGTGGCCGTGGTGGGCGACGGCGAGTCCGAGACCGGTCCGCTCGCGACCTCTTGGCAGTCCAACAAGCTCGTGAATCCGGCAACCGACGGTATCGTTCTGCCGATCCTGCACCTCAACGGCTACAAGATCGCCAACCCCACCATCCTCGCCCGCGTGTCCGACGAAGAGCTCACCAAGTTCTTTGAGGGCATGGGCTATAAACCGCATTTCTTTGTCGCCGGCTTTGACGACGAGAGCCATGCGAGCATTCACGAGCGTTTCGCCGCCCTGTTCGAGCAGGTCTTTGACGAGATCTGCGACATCAAGGCCGCCGCACAGGCCCAAGCTGCCGCGGGCGAGACCGTGGTCCGCCCGGCCTATCCCATGATCGTGTTCCGTACGCCCAAAGGTTGGACCTGCCCCAAGCAGATTGACGGCAAGAAGACCGAGGACTCCTGGCGCGCCCATCAGGTGCCGCTCGCGAGCGCCAAAGACACCCACGAGCACTTCCGCGTGCTGCGCGAGTGGCTGCGCTCCTACAAGCCCGAGGAGCTCTTTACGCCCGAGGGTCAGGTGCGCCCCGAGGTGACGGCCTTTATGCCGACCGGCGAGCTGCGCATCGGCGCCAACCCCAACGCGAACGGCGGCAAGGTGCGCCGCGAGCTCGAGCTGCCCGATATTCATGCCCACGAGGTCCCCGTCGCAACTAATGGTCATGGCTGGGGCTCCACCGAGGCCGCCCGCGTCTTTGGTGAGTACACCGCCGACGTCCTGGCAAATAACATGGACGACTTCCGCATCTTTGGTCCCGACGAGACCGCTTCCAACCGCCTGCAGGATGCCTACAAGGTGACTAAGAAGCAGTGGGACGCCGGCTTCTACGAGGACGAGGCCAACGACGAGCTGCTGGCAGGTTCCGGTAAGGTTGTCGAGCAGCTGTCCGAGCACCAGTGCGAGGGCTTCCTCGAGGCCTACGTGCTCACCGGCCGCTCCGGCGTGTGGAGCTCCTACGAGAGCTTTGTCCACGTGGTCGATTCCATGGTCAACCAGCACTGCAAGTGGCTCGAGGCCACCAAGCGCGAGATTCCGTGGCGTGCCCCCATCAGCGGCCTCAACATTTTGCTGTCGAGCCATGTCTGGCGCCAGGACCATAACGGTTTCTCTCACCAGGATCCCGGCTTTATCGACCTGCTGCTCAACAAGGCCAACGACACGCATATCGTGAATGCTTACTATCCGGCTGACGCCAACATGGCGCTTGCTGTGGCCGAGCGTGTTTACCAGTCCACCGACTGCGTCAACGCCATCTTCTGCGGCAAGCAGCCCGCCCCCACTTTCCAGACGGTCGACGAGGCCCGCGCCGAGCTCGCCGAGGGCGTTGCGACTTGGGAGTGGGCATCGACCGCCGACTCGCTCGCCGAGGCTGACGTCGTGGTTGCCACGTGCGGCGACGTGTCGACGCTCGAGGCTCTGGCTGCAACCGACATGCTGCGTGAGCTGGGCATTAAGGTGCGGTTCGTCAACGTGGTCGATCTGCTCAAGATCCAGAACGTCTGCGAGAACGACCAAGCCATCAGCGATGAGCGCTGGACTGAGCTGTTTGGCTGCGGCGATAAGCCCGTGCTCTTTGCATTCCACGCCTATGCTGGCACGATTCGCCGTCTGATTTGGAACCGACCCGGCCACGACGCCTTCCGCGTCCACGGCTACGAGGAGAAAGGCTCCACGACAACGCCGTTCGACATGCTGCGCCTGAACAACATGGACCGTTGGGCACTGGCCGCCGACGTGCTGCGCATGGTTGACGCCGATAAGTTTGCCGAGCAGATTGACGAGTGGGAGGCATTCCGCACCGAGGCCTTTGAGTTCGCGTGCGATGAGGGCTACGATCACCCGGCCTTCACCGACTGGGTCTGGCCCGACGCCGCAGCCGCAACTGCTGCCGACGGCGCGCTCTCCGCAACGCAGATGACCGCAGGCGACAACGAGTAGGTAGGCATCCGGGACGGTCTCGCGCTGGGGCCGCCTCCAGGCGGGTTGCCTTGGTCTGAGAAGTGGGCTTCGCGAACTTCTCAGACCAAGGCAACCCGCCCGGAGGCGGCCCTCTCGACCGTTTCGATATGCGGGGGCTGATTCTTTTTTATGTAATGGGGATTTTGCTTACGCTGCCTTGGAAACTGTGCATCTAACTATGGTCAGCCAAGACTACATTGCCGGGGTGGGGTGCTTGGTTTTGGAAGTTCGCGAAGCTCACTTCCAAAACCAGGCACCCCACCCCACCCCGGCCCTCGTCCGTATGTTCTTCCGCTGGGCGAGCCATAGACGCCGCGCACCGATGCGGTAAAGTGACGGCTTGAAATTGGTGCTATATTCGGCTTGAGTTGTTTAATGCTAGTACGGGAGGCTGATATGGGGCTGTTCAAGAAGAA
>CABULX010000152.1 GCA_902492545.1 uncultured Collinsella sp.
AGAGTTTCTCGGCGAGCTGTTCTTGGGAGAGCCCCATCGCCTCGCGCCTCGTCTTGATCTGGTTGCTGATGTCCATCGTCACCTCCCGGTCGTGAAGGAGCGTCCCGCGAACACGCCGGGTGCGCTATCGAATCTGTTGTACATCATATGCGGCAAGGCTTGCCGGGCGCTGCAAAAACTGTTTTGCACGGGGTTTACCTGCATGATTGTTGCTGCGATGGCTTAGCGATGTTGTCGAGCAGTCATCCAAGTGTACAGGCCCATGGCGGCGTAGCCGATTGCGGTATAGGCAACCCCATGGAACGCAAGGTCCTGGCTGCCCTCGACCTTGAGGGGAAACAGGACCGCGGGTCCGATTCCGAGCGCCGCGGGTACCCAGAAGAGCGTCCTCGCGGAGTTTGCGGCGAGCAGGCCGAGGGCGATCGCAGTTACGGGGAGCACGAGGTAGATCAGCGCCATCATGGCGATCATACCGGCATCGGATGGGACGAAGCTCACCAGGAGGGCGGGGATTGCCCAGCAGGCGCCAACGATTGCGATCAATGCGATGAGGGACGCGCGTACTGTGACGTTCATGGGGCACCTCCTAACGGGAATCGCCCCCATTCTGGCATACATCTTCAGAATGGGGGCAAAGGGGGATACCATTTCGGGGAACGGGTGCGTACCCGCGCTTTTAACTCAGCATCTTGGCGAGCATGCCGATGCCGACGCCCACCAGTCCGCCGGCGATGGCGCCGATGATGATCTGCACCGCGTTGCGCGTGCCCTTGACCCAAGGGTTCATCTCGCGCTCACGGCGCCCCTCGAGCGTGTCGCGATCGACCTGCTCGCCGCGGCTAAACGCCAACACCTCGCGGTACGTGACGAGGTCGTGCTGCTTCTTCATGCGTTCCATATACACGAACGCCACGAGCATCACGACGAGCGCCACGGCGGCAAACGCCGCGGTGGGCGCGATGTGCATGCCCCAGCCCCATTCGAACTGGAACGCCGCCCACGCGCTCAGCACCAAAAACACGACCGCGCTCACGACCGTGATTGTGGAGAGGGCGTTGTACTTCTTGACCGCTTCGTTCATTACCTGTGCCATGGTTTCCACATCTCCTTTGATGAGGGAGTCCACGGTCACCCCGAACACGTTGGAAAGCAGCAGCAGGCTCTGGACATCCGGATACGTACGGCCGCACTCCCAGTTGCTGATGGTCTGGCGCGACACGTAGATGCGCTCCGCCAGATCGTCTTGGGACAGTTCGAGCTCCGTGCGATGCTCCTTGATGTGCGAGCCCAGCTCCATGCGTTTGCTCCCTAGAGGGTCGGGGTGACCCCTGTCGAGAGCCACCATGTCATTGACGCGAGCATCGTACCATCAAAGGTCTTTATATTTGACCCCCACGGGGCAAAATCGAGCTGTCAAAAGGCTTTATATAAGACATCTAGCTGGGAAAAGAACGGTCCCCAAAGGCGGATGCCTCCGGGGACCGGTTGGTGCGTATAGAGGGGGCGAGCTTGCTTTGGGTTGGTGTTGGCCCCGCCGCTCGGCTCGACTTTGGAGCGGCGGGGCTCAGCTCTGCCTCGGCGCTGGCGAGGCAGAGCGCGGCTTTGCCCCGACGTCGGCAGCGGCCGAGCCCTGTCTTCCCGGCTTAGCCCTCTTCGCCTTTGGGCGTGCCCTTGAACGAGGGCTCTTTCTTTGGCAGCCTTCCCGCGCGTTTGAGGGCGTCTCGCAAGATCCATTCCACCTGACCGTTGGCGCTGCGCATCTCATCGTCCGCCCAGCGTTGGACGGCCTCCCAGATAGCGGGGTCTATACGGAGTGGATACTGCTTGCGTGCCATGACGTGCCTTCTTGTCGAATGTGCAATTTTGCACCCGTCCCCAAATTACTCATTGGTGTTGGGGTTAGTACAGCGAGCCTGCGTTGAGCACCGGGTGCGCCTCGGATTCACCGCAGAGCACCACCATGAGGTTGCTGGCCATCTGCGCCTTGCGCTCGTCGTCGAGCTCGATGGTGCCGCCGGCAGCCATCTCCTTCACGGCCATGTCGACCATGGAGACCGCGCCCTCGACGATCTTCTTGCGTGCGGCGATGACGGCCTCCGCCTGCTGGCGGCGCAGCATCGCCTGGGCGATCTCGGGGGAGTAGGCAAGATGGGTGAGGCGGGCGTCGTCGACCTCCACGCCGGCGGGTGCCAGGCGCATCGCGAGCTCGCGGCGCAGGGCTTCGGAGACCTCTTCCACATTGGCGCGCAGCGTGATGGCGCCGGCGGCATCGGACTCGTCCTCCAGGTGGTCGTAGGCGTACACGCTCGCCACGTGGCGCAGCGCCGTCTCGGCCTGCATGGCGACATAGCTCTGGTAGTCGTCGACGTCGAAGAGCGCCTTGGCGGTATCGGCGACGTGCCACACCACGACGGTTGCGATCTCGATGGGGTTGCCCATTTTGTCGTTGACCTTCAGGCGCTCGCCATTCAGGGTGCGCACGCGGGTGGAGATAGTGGTGGGGTTGCCCTTGGCGGCCTTCTGCGCCGCGGCCTTGGCGGCCTTGGAATCGCTAATCTCGAGCTCGATCATCTCGCCGATCCCGGCCGATCCGCCCATGCTCTTGCTAAAGAACGGGTTGGCCCAGAAGAAGCCCTCGTCGCGGACGGTGCCCACGTACTTGCCGAACAGGATGCACACGCGCGCCTGGCCGGGCTGCAGCGAGAAGAATCCGTTGAGTGGGATGAACCACAGGCAAAACGCGAGGATGCTGAGGCCGAGCCCCCATCCGTAGACTGCGGGCGCGTCGACGCCGTCGGGCGTGCTCGCGAGCCCGATGGTGCTCCAGATAAAGAAGCCGATGATGACGATGAGCGCCACCGCCACGGCGACGAGCATGCCGTAGCCCGACTTGGCCTTGAGTTGCTTTTCCACGCTCATTGTGAGTTCCTTTCATGACTGCGCCGGCGTTTGCGTGACGTCCCCGGCGCCGCGCTCCAGATTGCGATGGGGAGGAGGCGAGTCCCCGAGCAGTCCGTGCGACTGCTGATTGCATTGTGATATCACATTGAAACCATGTCAAGAACGACAATCGCCGTTTGCCGATTGACTCCCATCGCCTCGGGGAACTCCCCACCACTCTGGTAGTTTCTTCCATTCAGTTCACGCGATCTGATGGGAGCCCCCATGAGCGAGCTGCTCGAATCGTTTCTGCGCGTCGGAATGACTGTGTTCGTCTTCGGCCCGCTGGTTGCGTGGGTCGCTCGCCGCGGCGCGCGCGAGCGCCGCGAGGCGACAGACGTCTTCGAGTGCTTCACGGTGCGCATGCCCGCGGGTGGTATGGGCACTGCCTGGGACCGGGCCTGCCTGCCGCTCCTCGCGCCCCTACATCACGCCCGCAGGCCAGCGGTACCGGGTGAGGTCGACTCGGCCGTCGGCGAGAAATTCTACACCCTCGGCTTCGAGCAGCTCACGTTGCGCCTCAGGTCCGCCAAAGGCGAAGCCCGCAGCGAGGCGCCGTCGGCAAACACGATGCGATGGCAGGGGATGACGCCCGGTTGAGGGTTGACGTGCAGGGCATATCCCACGTAACGGGCTCGCCTGGGCTCGCCGACGAGCTTGGCGATCTGCCCGTAGGTGGCGACCATGCCCGCGGGAACCTGTGCGACCATCTCGTAGACGCTCCCGAAGAAGCCCTCGCGGTTCCTATCAGCCATCACAAACCTTTCAGTGCGCGGGTATCGGCGCGCCCGCGAGCAGCGGACGCGCTACGCCTCCAAATACCTCTCGACAAGCTCCTCAAACGCGCCGTCCATGCCCGTGGTCTCGAGCACGCCGTCGCAGTGGGGGCGCACGTCGTCGGTGACGTACTTCTTGAGCGCGCCTGCGCCGCCCATGCCGATCTCCTCGGCGATCTCGACCTCGGAGCGGCCGGTGCAGATGGCGGCGGTGGAGAGCAGGCCGGACACACCGGGACGGGCTTCGGGGTCGAACGTGATCATGCGCTCGGAGTCGGTCTGGCTCTTCTTAATGCGCTTGGCCGTCTCCTCGGCGGTCATCGAAATATTGATGGCGTTGCCGTAGCTCTTGCTCATCTTTCGACCGTCAAGGCCGGGCAGCAGCGGCGGTCGGACAGCAGCGCGTCGACCTCGGGGAACACCTTGCCGTAGCGGTTGTTGAACTTGCGTGCGATGGTGCGGGTGAGCTCGATGTGCGGCAGCTGGTCGCGCCCGACCGGCACCACGTTGCCCTTGCAGAACAAGATGTCGCACGCCTGGTGCACGGGGTAGGTGAGCAAAAGGCCGGTGAGCTCATGGCCCGAGGCCTCCATCTCGGCCTTGACGGTGGGGTTGCGCTGCAGCAGGGCCTCGGAGACGAGCGACAAGAACGGCAGCATGAGCTGGTTTGCCGCGGGCACGGCGGAGTGCGCGTAGATCATGGTCTTGTCGGGGTCGATGCCGCAGG
>CABULX010000153.1 GCA_902492545.1 uncultured Collinsella sp.
CACACGGCATCATCGGCAGGGATCGCCAGGTCATCCTCGATCTCGGTCTTAACCTCATCGGGATGGGCCGAGGGCAGGTCGATCTTGTTGATGGCCGGCACAATGTCCAGATTGGCGTTCATGGCGAGCGTCGCGTTGGAGACGGTCTGCGCCTCGACGCCCTGCGTGGCGTCGACAACGAGCACCGCGCCCTCGCAGGCTGCCAGCGAGCGCGAGACCTCATAGGTAAAGTCCACGTGGCCCGGCGTATCGATCAGGTTGAACTGATACGTCTCGCCATCGTCGGCGTCATAGGACACGCGAACGGCATTGGACTTGATTGTAATGCCGCGCTCGCGCTCGATATCCATGGTGTCGAGCAGCTGCGACTCCATGTCGCGCTCGTCGACGGTATGGGTGAGCTCGAGGATGCGGTCACTGATCGTTGACTTGCCATGGTCGATGTGCGCAACAATCGAGAAGTTGCGGATGTGGGAAATGTCATTTGAAGTATTCATGCGGACTATCTTACCCGAGCGATACAAAAAATGGAGCCTGTTCCATAAAACAGGCTCCATTTATGCGCGTAATCTGTGTGGTGTGAAATTTACAACTTAGGCGTTGATGCTGTTCACGAGCTTGGCAAGACCGGACTTGCGGTTGGAAGCCTGGTTCTTGTGGATAACATGCTTGGCGGCAGCCATGTCGAGACGCTTGGTGACGGTCTTGAGGGCGGCCTGGGCCTTCTCGGCGTCGCCCTCGGCGACGGCGGACTGGACGTGCTTGGTCAGCGTCTTGAGCTCGGACTTGACAGCCTTGTTACGCATGCGAGCTGCCTCATTGGTGCGGATACGCTTCTTCTGAGACTTGATGTTTGCCACTTCTGGAGTTCCTTTCGAGTTCCTTGCAAAAAATGTATGACACCTCTGAGACACGGTGAGGTCATGCAAGCGCCTACTATAGCACGCTCCCCCTCAAAGGGATAGAACGAATTTGCCAAATAGGCAGGTATCATCACGATTTTCTCAAGATGTTCGTAATCCAGAGCAAAAGCGCGGTCTGAGAATCGGCCGAACCCTTGAGCGCGAGCTCCACATCGACCGCTCCCTCGAGCGCTGCGACGAGCTCTGCCATCGAAAAGCGGCGAGCCCAGGTCAGGTGATTCTTGACCTGCCAGGACTGGAGCTTAAGCGTTGCGGCCAGCTCACGACCCTGTCCGCGCGCATCGAGCGCCTTGGCAACGATAAGCTCGCGAATACGGCCGCACAGCAATGTGTAAGTCCACACGTAGCTCTTGGCGGGCAGTAGATTGAAGAGCTCGAGCGAGCGGCGCATGTCACGGGCCGAGACCGCATTGAGAAAGTCCCAGGGCTGAACCTCGGCCGTACGTACAATCCAGCGCTCAACGTCGGCAAGCTCAATCTGGGGCGCCTCGACCATCTGGGCAAGCTTAGCCAAATCGTTATCGAGCATGCGAGTGTTTTCACCCGAACGCGAGACGAGTTCCTCGGCGGCCGCCGTCGAGATCGACTTGCCATGCTGCGTCGCCATCTGCTGAACGCGGCGCGGTAGCTCCCAGCGCTTGGTGCCGGAGCAATCGATCACGGCCTTCTTGTCGATCTTGGCGATCGCCTTATACAGGCGCGTGTTCTTGGCAAGCGAGTCGGCGATGATGAGGCAGACCGTTGTGGGGCTGGGACTTGCGAGGTACTCGACGAGCGGCTCCGAGACAGCCTTAGCGAGCTTTGAGCAGCCATCAAGGATTACCAGGCGAAACTCGCTGCCCATCGGAAAGGTGTTAAGCGATCCGATAATGGACTCGATATCGGGGTCCTTAGTCATGTCGCGCTCGTCGAGGTTGAACTCGACCATTCCCGACTTTTCCAGACGCGCCTTCATACGCGAGACGGCGTGATCGCGCTTGACTCCGTCGGTACCGACAATCAGATATGCCGGCAGCAGACCGGTTTCGGACATTGCGCTCCCCTCCCGCAGGCCTTCGTATTCGTTCCGTGCCATTCTAGCCCAGGGGCCCACCACACGCCAACGACGTCGTCACGGTCGCTGGCATCGCATCGCAAAGCCATTCGCAGTCGGCGTGACGGTAATGTCGCCGTGTTCGATGGTGCACGCGAACACGCCGCCCGCTTCCTTAACGGCATCGATGCAGGCATCGGACGGATGGCCGTATCGATTCCCCTCGCCCGCGCTCGCGAGGGAAAGCTCGGGCTTCAGGACGTCCAGCAACTCACCATCAACTGAAACCTTAGAGCCGTGATGCCCAAGTTTAAGGACATCGATATCCCCCACCTCCTGCACGAATTCCCGTTCTTGGTCAAGCTCGGCATCACCGGTGAGGAGTATGCGCAGGGCCTTGCCTTCCTGAACATAAGAGAGCAGCAGGACAAGCGAGTCCTCATTTCCCTCGCCATCCACGGACTCGAATGGCCACATCACGCGGGCGCAAAATGAGCCGATGTCGACCGTATCCCCACGGCGTACCTGCCGATACTCCACGCCAGGTCGGTTCAATACTTCGACGGGAGCATCCTCCAGCGCGTCCGCTGCCACGGCAATCGTTCCGACCGAAAACCGTTCGAGTACGGCAGGCAGACCACCCCAGTGGTCCTCATCCCAATGCGTCACAAAGACGGCATCGATATGGTGCACGTTATTGCGGACCAACGCCGCCACCACGCGCTCGTCGAGCCCGCAGTCGACGAGTGCCACTGCGCCGCCCTGGCGAATAAGAATCGCATCGGCTTGGCCCACATCGAGCACCGTCACCGAAGGCGGAGCGAATCGATCCCAGTAGACGTACGGAATCGCAGCCAAGAGCACCAGGCATGCAAGCCCCACCGACATAGGACGTGCACGGGGACGCGGCCACCAGACAAGCAGAACCGCCAGCAAACACGGCACTAGGTAAATCCACATGCTATCGGGCGGCACGCTCACGGATGCACCCGGCACGGCGGCAAACAGCTGCTCAAAGAACAGCGCGCAACGGGCGGCAATCATGGGCACAACGAGCGCCCAAGTCCGCAACGGCGCCACGAGCGAAAAGGGAACCAGCACGATCGACACAGCAAGCAGTACGCTCACCACCGGACCGATGACCGCATTTGCCAACGGAGCAATGAGCGAGAACGTACCGAAGGCAGGAATGGTAATGGGAAGTGTCGCCAGTTGCGAGCACAGCGTGACAGAAAGCATGCTGGCAACGCCCGATGGCACACCCAACTCACCCAAAGCGTAGGTAGCATAGGGGCAAAAGCACAGAATGGCTAAGACGCTGGCACATGAAAGCTGAAAACCCATCTCGAACAGCACCGTCGGCCGCAGTAGCATAAAGATGGACATGGTTACGAAGAGTGCCGATGCGCCGTTCCGGCGACGCCCCGCGCCGTTTACGACAAGCGTCGCGAACACCATGCAGCACGCGCGCACGGCCGAGGGAGACGCGCCTGTAAAGGCAGCGTAGCCCACAAGCGTTATCGCCAATATCGCCCGTTGAAGACCACGTGAGCACCGAGTCTTTTGCAATACGCCCTCGATTACAAACCCCACGATAGCCAAATGGCTGCCCGAGACGGCGATAAGATGCGCCGTTCCCGTCACCGAAAACCAATCGCCAGCCGACTGGGCGCGCAGCTCGGACGAACGACCACAGACGACACCGGCTATGAGCGCACGCGCCAGGTCGGTCGCAGGCGCGATGGACGCAAGCAGCCCATTTCGCAGTCGAAGCAACGGCCCCGGTGAGCCCTCATCGACTGACACAATCCGAACGGCTTTAACCTTACGTACCTCGCCTCGGAGCACGCGCGATCGTCCATACGCATCGTTCTCAAAACGTGAAACGCGACCGATAACACGCGCGTGCGCCCCGACCTTGAGCTCGCGGTCACACGATAGGCGAACCGTTGCCAAGTTCTTACCGTCCGCGCGTGCCTCGCAGGTATAGGAATACACGTCGTCGTTTATGGATGGATCACCCTGCACGACAAACTCAAGGCTGCTTGCCGCTCGACCGTCGAGCGCCTTCGAGGCGCTTAGCGCGCCCACAGCCCACCAGGCCGAGACGACCGCTCCCGCCACAAGACCGACGGACGCGGCATACAGCCACCGCTTCCAAGGGGCAAGCCGCGCACAAGATTGAGCCAGCACAACGAATACCGCCGCCGCAACGGGAATGGCCCATAGCGGCCCGAACGCTGGCGCCTGCTCCCCCTGTAGCGCATCAGCGGCCACGTTGAGCACCAAGGCGCAGCTCATGCACATGCCGGCGCACAGGGCCATCGTCCACGGCATCAGGGGCCGCGGAGGCATCACATGCTCGCGCTCGGCCGAACTCATACGCAGACGTAATCTTTGATTTTGGCAAGCTTCTTCTCGCCA
>CABULX010000154.1 GCA_902492545.1 uncultured Collinsella sp.
ACGTCGCGGCATTGAGTTTGTACCGTGCACGGGGCGTCCGCTGTCGGGCATCTTTGAGCCCATCCTCGCTCACCCCGCCGTACGCTACGCGGTCTGCGCCAACGGTGCCAGCGTCTGGCAGCTCGACGACGGTACGCCCACCGATGCCTCACGCGCCACGTGCATCTTGAGCCGACCGCTCGACCGCGGCATCGCCCACCGCGTCCATAGCATTGCCGCCGACCACGATGTGACCTTCGATATCTTCGCGGATGGACAGTGCTTCCTCCCCCGCTCGCTCTACACGCGCCTGGACGAATTCTGCGGCGGCGACCCCCACATCGCGGCTTCGCTCAAGCGCACACGAACACCGATCGACATGGATATCGACAGCAAGATCGACGAGGTCGAGACGCTCGAACGCATCGCCATGTACTGGCACGACCCGGCCGATCGCGACGCCATCGCGGCGGAGCTCGACACGCTCGGAGGCATTGAGGTCACGCGTTCGTACGCCATGAATATCGAGGTCATGGGCGAGGGCGCCACCAAGGGAACGGCCCTCACGTGGCTATGCGAGCACCTGGGCGAGCCCCTTACCGGCACCTGGGCCTTCGGCGACAACATCAACGACATCCCCATGCTGCAGGCGGCGGGCCACGGCATGGCCATGATCAACGCCGAGCCCAAGGACCGTGAGGCCGCCGACGCCATCACCGAGTTCGACAACGACCACGACGGCGTCGCCCGCACCATCATGGCCGCCCTCGCCTAGTCATTGGTAGTCATTGGGGACGTTCTTGAATGACTAGTCGTTAGGGACACTCTTCGCGAAAGGCTGCAAGGACTGTCCCCCACTGCCGGCAGAACGGGAACGTCCCCATCTGTCGGATTAAGCGAGGCCCTCTAGCACACGGCGGAGCTCCTGCTGGACAGCGTGGTCGCGGTTGCGCCCCACCACACGATCGGCCACCGCTTTGAGCGCCGGACGCGCGTTTTCCATCGCGCAGCCCGTGCCGACAAAGCGAATGATCTCGTAGTCGTTCATCGAGTCGCCAAACGCCATGATCTCGTCGCGTCCAATGCCGTAATGCTCCGCAAGCTGTGCGATGCCCGAGGCCTTCGACACACCGGGCTGCATGGCATCGATCCACGCGTTGCCCGAAGGCGCAAAGGTAAAGAGCTGACCAAGTTCGCGCTGCAGCACGTACGCGCTGTCCATAACGGCACAGTCATCGCAAAAGATACTCGCCTTGATGATATTTACGCTGGGATCGGGCAGTTCCCAAATGCGCTCGGCATTGGGAAGGTCCTTATCGACCTCGCGTACGAACTTGCACTCGTCATCGAGCAAGAAGGATTTGGTTCGGTCAAAGAGCGCAAGATGCAAATTGGGAAACGTCCCGACGGCCTGGGCGAGCTTTCGAATCGCCAGGTGCGAATACACCTCACGGTCCACCATCTTTCCGTCGGCGTAGACCTGGGCACCGTTAGCTGCGACAAAGTCCATCTTGTCACGAACGGGCGCAAAGAACTCGCACAGTCGATCGTAGCGACGACCTGACGATGCGGCAAAATGCACGCCATGCTCGCGTAGCGCCAGGATCAGTTCATAGGTTTCGGGAGGCACCTGGCCGTTTTCGTCAAGCAACGTGCCGTCCATATCGGATGCAATCAGTTTAAACATAGAAAAGCTCCCTTCGGGCTTGTTGGAATCGAACGTGTATCCGATTCCAACGTACCCAAAGGGAGCTCAAATAAGACCCCGCAGTCATAAACGTTACAAGGACCTGGCAAATAGCTCACGCGTGCCAGAGGTCTCACGGTCGCGGCGTAAGGCGACACGCCAAAGAGTGTCACCGACGACTAGTCGTTTAAGAACGTCCCCGATGACTAGTCGGCGTAGGTGAAGGTGGTGACGTCGAACATGCCCTCGGGGCGGATGCGGAGCGTCGGAATCACCGGCAGGGGCAGGAAGATGATGCCCATGATGGGGTCGAGCGGCGGCTCAATACCCATGGCGCGCGCCTTGACCATAAAGTCGTCGTGCTGCGCGGCAACATCCTCGGCCGTGCCCTCGCTCATAAGGCCACCGAGCGCCAGCGGAATGCGCGCCACGACCTCGCCGTTGCGCACCAGCACGTGGCCGCCCTGGCCCACGGCCTCAACGGCAGCCATCATATCCGCCGCATTGTCGCCCACCACGCACACGTTGTGCGAGTCGTGGCCGATCGTGGAGGCAATGGCACCGCCCGTGATGGTGAAGCCGCGCACCCAGCCGCGACCGATATGCTTGCCGACGAGCCCCATGCCGGCGGGACCGTCGCCGTCGACGCCCTCGGCCTGCAGCGACACGCCGCGGCCATGGCGCTCGATAAGCATAATGCGACGCAAGTCCTCGTCAGTCTCGGGACGAACCATGCCCGTGATAGCCATGCCAGGGATCACATCAATAACCGCCTCGCCCGGCTTAAAGGCATAATCGAACACGTCAAGCGAAAGCTTCGGCAGCTTAACGGAAGCACGCAGCTCATCGGCAAGCGCTGCGACCTCAGCGGTCTCGGGCGCAACCTCGCCCACAAAGGCGCCGTCCTGTGCCACGAGCGCACCGGCGGCATACACGCGATGCGGGGCCGTGGCAAAGGTCAGGTCATCGAGCACCAGCAGGTCGGCGCGCTTGCCCGGAGCGATCGCGCCGCGGAGCTCATGCGGGTCACGACAGCCGTGGTCCAGGCCAAAGGCCTCGGCCGTGGAAAGAGACGCCATGGAGATGGCGACCACCGGGTCGATGCCGGCCTCGATGGCCACGCGGCAGGCGTTGTCGATCATGCCGGTCGAAAGCGCGTCGGAGGGAGCGCGGTCGTCGGTCGCAAAGCAGCAACGGCGAGCACGGGCGGGGTTTTCCAGCAGCATAGGCGACAGGTTGGCAAGGTCATGGCTGCAGGTGCCCTCGCGCAGCATGACATACATGCCGCGGGATAGCTTGTCGAGCGCTTCCTCGGGAATCGTCGACTCGTGGTCGGCGATAATACCCGCTGCGGCATAGGCGTTGAGATCCTTGCCGGCAACAAGCGGAGCATGGCCGTCGACCTGTTTGGACGGCGTCTGATTGGCAGCGTCAATGCGAGCGCAGGTCTCGGGATCGGCCATAAAGACGCCCGGCAGGTTCATCATCTCGCCCAGACCAAAGACATCGCCCGGATGCTCGGCAAAAAACGCCTGCATATCGGCAGCCGAAATAACGGCACCGGCCTGCTCGTCGGGCAGCGCGGGCACGCACGAAGGCATCATGTACTTGATGGAGATGGGTGCGCGGCGGCCGTCCTCGATCATAAAGCGCAAGCCGTCGAGACCGGCAACATTGGCAATCTCGTGGCTGTCGGCAATGGCGGTGGTAGTACCGCGCGTCGCGGCCATGCGAGCATACTCGGCGGGACGGATGTTCGAAGACTCGATATGCAGATGCCCGTCAATAAAACCGGGAGCGAGATAGCGACCCTGGCAGTCGATAACCTCGGCAGCCTCGTAGGTGCCAGCGACATCGTCGCGACCATCGTAGAGCACGCCGACGATCACACCGTCCTTGACGGCAACGCTGCCGGGCGCCACACGCTGGCCATACACGTCGACGATCTGCGCATTGGTAAACAGCGTGTCGACGGGCACGCGGCCCTCGGCGGCCTCGATCACAGACCTCATGACCTCAACGGACATACATACTCCTTTAACCGTAGAAAAAAGCTGCGGAGCGGACAGACCTTCACCGCAGCAAGTCAATAGCCATTGTATGCCCAAACGATGGGTCAACAATACGCCTCTCCGCTTAACGGCACACGTCGCTTGGCGCAATGAGGAGAGGTTGCTTTGCACCAATGACAAGGAGTGTCCCAAAGTGCCGGCACAAAAGGAACGTCCCAAAGTGCCAACAACGGAAGCGCCGATGTTTTGGCAACGACAGCGAGCGGGCCGCATTTGAGACAAGGTGACGTGAAACGAAAGGGCGCTGACCTTCTGGTCGCGCCCTTGAAGTTGAACGTCAGATTGTCCAAATGCGGCCCGCGCAGCGTCGAGTCGTTACGCGGTTTGGTAAAACCGCGTAACTAAACCAACTTAAAGCCCTTGCGCTTGCCCACGGAGAGAGTGTCGCCCAGCTTGAGGGCGCTGGGATCGATGTTATAGCTCTTGGGAGCCACGG
>CABULX010000155.1 GCA_902492545.1 uncultured Collinsella sp.
CACCGCCGAGTTCGCGATCCCCGGCCTTGACGACGAGTTCCGCGTCATCGTGTCTCCGTGGATCCTCTCCTCGCTGATCACCGATCGCCTTGCCGCTTACTACGAGACGGTCACCAAGCACAACCTCAACTACCGTCGTTACTATCACCAGTTCGACTACTAATCGGTGACAAATAAGCTACTGATCAAGAAGCACCCTGCCCGGGCGCATGCGTCCGGGCATTTTTATGCCGAAATTCGCAAGAAAGGGGAATCGAATGAGGCAGTTTATCGTTGCATCCCATGCCCATTTTGCGTCTGGAATCGTCGAGAGCATTGGGCTGCTCTCCGGCGAGCGCGAAAACGTCCATGCGCTCTCTATGTATGTCGACTGAAACGAGGACCTGACCAAGGAGGCCGCAGCGATTCTGGACGGCTTTGCCGCGGACGATGAGGTCGTCGTTTGCACCGACCTCTTTGGCGGCAGCGTCAACAACGAGTTCACCAAGATCGTCCAGACGCGTCCCAACACGCACCTGGTGACCAATATGAACCTGCCGCTCCTTATTCAGCTGCTGTTCGTGTCCGAATCCACCCCGATCGATGAGGCCATTCGCCAGATCGTCGAGGCGGACGACACCAAGGTCAAGTACGTCAACGACCTGCTGGGGCAGGCCGAACTCGATGAGTTTTAACCACTAGGGAGCACATCATGATTCAGATGATTCGCGTGGACTATCGACTGCTGCACGGCCAGGTTGCCGTTAGCTGGACTTCGGCTCTGGGTGCCGACTGCATCCTGTTGGTAAGCGACACGGTCCTCAATGACAAGCTTCGTCTGCAGGCCCTGTCCCTTGCAAAACCGGAGGGCTGCAAGGTTGTCGTCAAAAACACCGAGGATGCCGTCAAGGCGCTCCAGAGCGGTGTGACCGATAAGTACAAGCTCTTCGTGGTTTGCGAGACGATCCAGCAGGCCGGTGCCGTCGCCAAGGCGATGGGCGTCAAGAAGATCAACCTCGGCAATGTTGCCTTTAGCGAGGATGCCCGCCAGGTCTCGACGAGCGTGTTCCTTACGCCCGAAAACGAGGCATACGTCAAAGAGCTGCTCGGCGAGGGCTACGAGCTGTTCATTCAGATGATTCCGGCAGATGCGAAGACTGACGCCGCGAAGGTCATCGGTTAGGGGCCATCATGGTTATCAAGACAATCCTGATTTTCCTTATTGCCCTTTTGGGCTATTCCGAGTGGCTGACCGGTACGAGCTACCTCCAGCGCCCGATTGTGCTCGGACCTCTGGTTGGCCTTGTCATGGGCGACATGGTGACCGGCACGATCATGGGCGCCACGATGGAGCTTGCCATGGTCGGCGCCATCTCGGTCGGTGCGTATAACCCGCCCGATACGATTTCCGGAACCATCCTGGGTGTGTCGCTTGCCATGCAGGCCGGCGCGGACGCTTCGGCGGCCCTGACCCTGGGCATTCCCATCGCAACGATCGTCCTGGCGCTCGATACGGCCCTGGGCCAGCCGGTGATGCTGCTGCTGGTGCACCGTATCGACAAAAACGTCGAGGACGGGGACACCAAGGCCATCACGCGCAACATGCTCATCGCCGGTTACGCGCAGAGCTGGTGCGGCCTGCTGATTATTCCCCTGGCATTCTTCTTTGGCGCCGATGCTGTTGCCAGCCTGCTCAACATCATCCCCGATTTCGTTCAGACCGGCATGGATGTCGCCGCCGCCTTCTTGCCCGCACTCGGCTTTGCGATGCTGGCGCAGATGATTATGAACAAAACGGTGGCTCCGTTCTTCTTCGCTGGCTTCTTCCTCGTCGCCTACTTTGGCATTAGCACGACGGGCGTGGCGATCTTTGCCGCGATCATCGTCGTCGCGATGACGGTTTTGGGTGATAAGAAAAAAGCGGAGCAGCCCGCAGTGGCAACCGAGGATCCTGCGATTGGGAGTGGGTTCGATGAGTTTTAAGTTTGAGTCTTCTTACGACGGGTTGATTACCCGCGCAGACCTTAAGAAGCTGTTCTGGCGCTCGATTCCCTATGAGCATTCCTGGAACTACGAGCGTATGGGCCATATCGGCTTTATGTGGGCCCTTATGCCGATTCTTCGCAAGCTGTATCCGCAGGATGCGGACTTTAAGGCCGCCCTTAAGCGCCATATGGAGCTCTATAACGTCACGCCGTACATCTCGACGCTCCCCATGTCCATCGCCGCTGCAATGGAAGAGGTCAACGCTACTGACGATAGCTTTGACACGAGCGCGATCTCAAATGTCAAGCTTGCTTTGATGGGACCGCTGTCCGGTGTGGGCGATGCCTTCTACTGGGGCACGCTGCGAATTTTGGCAACGGGTGTCGGCACGTCGCTGGCGCTACAGGGCTCTATTCTTGGCCCGATTTTGTTCCTGCTCGTGTTCAATGTCCCTCACTACATCATCCGTTACCTGCTGACGTTTGTGGGGTATCGCTTTGGCTCGGACATGATCAGCAAGGTCCAGGAATCGGGCATTATGGACACGATCGTCAAGATGGCCTCTATCATGGGCGCCATGGTGATCGGCGCTATGACCATGGAGATGGTCACCGTGGACATTCCGCTCATGGTCGGTGCGGGCGATGGTGCTCAGACGCTGGCCGAGCTGCTCAACGGAATCTTCCCGGGCTTTGTCACGATGGGGCTGTTTGGAATCGTCTATCTCATGCTCAAGAAGAAGATGAATCCGCTGCTTATCATGCTCGTGATCCTGCTCGTGAGTATCGCTGGCGCGTTCTTTGGAGTGCTTGGTGTCCAGTAGAGTATCCGTCATAATGAGAACAATGTAAGAGGGGGCGTCGCGCACACTGTGCTGCGGCGCCCTTTTGCCGAAAGGTGGACAAGATGGAGTATCCGCAGCTTGCCGTCATGAATATCAGCCATCGTTATTTTGACCTTGAGGAATTCTTTTCTTCGGCAGCGGCCTCGGGCTACACGTGTTGCGAGCTTTGGACCGGGGCGATGCATCTGTATGTCGATTGCCATGGATACGATTCGCTCGAGCAGGTGCGGGAGCTGTCGCAGCGGTATGGGGTTCGGATTGTGGGGCTTTGTCCCGAACAGAACAACCCCAAGCCGTGGAATATCGCGGCGCGCGGGAATGAGGCACGTGCCCGCACGCTCGCGTACTTTAAGAACGTTGTGGATATCGCGGCGGAACTTGGAGCCGAGCAGGTCATGGTCTCGAGCGGCTGGGCATTTTTGAACGAGCCAATCGAGGACGCGTGGGGTCGAAGTGCCTCGATGCTGCGTGCGATTGCCGAGCATGCGGGAGAGCGCGGCGTGCGACTGGTGCTCGAGGCCCTACAGCCGGTTGAGTCGATGATCGTGAACTCGGCGGCCGACACGAAGCGCATGATCGAGGCAGTTGATCATCCGGCACTTAAGGCGTGTCTGGATATAGGCGCTATGGCGGTGGCGGGGGATACCATCGACGATTATTTCGATCTGCTTGGCGATGATGTCGCCCACGTGCATTTTGTCGATGTTGCGGCAGATGGCACGACGCATCTTGCCTGGGGTGACGGCGACCGCGATATGCGCGCCGACCTGGATAGGCTGGTGGCGCGCGGCTATTGCGGAGTTGTTTTGGCCGAGACCTATGACTGGCGCTATTTTGCCGACCCCGCAGCTGCCGATGCGCAGGTAATGGCAGAGTATCGTCGTGCGATTGGCGCCTAGGTGGGGTTGGGTTGCGGCGATCTGCCCTATGTTTCCAAATGAATACGGCGTGAGCGGCTGCGATGGATTTTCCCCGCAAACACTCTAGTATGCTAAAGTACCCAGAAGACCGGCGGAGCTATGCCGGTCTTCTGTT
>CABULX010000156.1 GCA_902492545.1 uncultured Collinsella sp.
ACAAGAAAGGGGGCGACCCGCCTGGGCCGCCCCCTTCGCTTGGTTTATAAACTCCGCTACATCCCATTGCGCAGATCGCACACGCCGGCTGCCGCCATCTCGCACAGCAGCGTCTCGCGGTCGCGCGTCACGATCAAATCCAGTGGGAAGTGAATCTCGTCGAGCATCTTGCGCGCGTGATCGAGCTTGCCAATGGCCATGCCAATGTGGGCATCGGTCGACACGCCAATGCCCACGCCCAGCTCGGCGCAGCGCTCGGCAATCTTGCGGCATACGGCCCAATGCTCAGTGTCGACACCGTGTTCAAGACTATGGTTGTTGATCTCGATAATCTTGTGCTTGGCCTTAGCTGCCAACAGCACCTCGTCGATATCGAACGGCACACCCGAACGCCCCGTGTGACCCAGCATGAACACCTTGGGGTGCTCCAGGGCATTGATATACATCTCGGTCGTCTGGGCCAGCGTCGCGCCCTCAGCAATCTGCGGATTATGCACGCTTGCAACCAAATAATCCAAATTACGCGTAACCAAATCGAACAGCGAATGCTGACGGCTGTACGAATCGCCGGCAATATCGAGCGTGACAGGAGTGTCCTCGCCAAACAGGCTTCCGTCCAGCGAAACGATATCGGCCTCGGCACCACGCAGCACCAGCACGCCGCTCCAAATGCGCGGCCAGATATCCTGGTTGATAAAGAACTGGTAACTGCGCAGGTCATTGGGGCAAGCCGTAACCATAGAGCTCAAATGGTCGGCAGATCCGAGCACCTGCAGACCACGCTCTGCCGCCCAGTACACATTCTCCTCAATGGTCGAATATGCATGCGCAGAGAACATCGTATGGGTATGAATGTCACAAGAAAGCAGGTAGGGCATCAGGTCTCCTTATCTGGCACGGCCGTCGCTTATATTCATTGTACGCATAGCCTTCGATAGTCGTAAAACCACTCCATCCCAAAGACACAACGTCCATGACAACGGGGTCCGGCTTAACACCAAACCCCGTTTCACGTAAAACATTGTAGGCAGAGCGCTTTACTTTTAACGATACTCGTCCGCCAACTGTTTCCAAGCGGGTAGCGAATTGACAATCGTTTCGTAGCTCACGCAATAGCCCAGGCGGAACCAACCCGGCATACCAAAGCTGTCCGAGGGAACCGCAAGCAACTCATACTTCTTTGCGCGCTCGCAAAACGCATTCGCATCGGGCTCGAGTGCCTTCACCCACAGGTAGAAAGCACCGTCCGGCTCAACATAGGTATAGCCGTAGTCCGTCAAAGCATCGGTGAGCGCCGTGCGGTTGCGGGCATAGGCCCCGACATCACTCGGCTCATCGATGCAATCGATGATCACGCGCTGAAAGAGTGCCGGTGCGCATACAAAACCCAGCGTACGGGCAGCGCCCGCAACAGCCGGCATCAGACGGGCAGCCTGCGGATTGGTGTTGGGAACCAAGATCCACCCCACGCGCTCACCCGGCAGCGACAGCGACTTGGAATACGAGTAGCACACGATGGTGTGCTCGTAGATCGAGGGCACCCAAGGCACCTCGGCACCGTACACGATCTCGCGGTACGGCTCATCCGAGATGAGCATAATCGGATTCTCGGGATCGCGCTGAGCGTTGGCCTCGCGCAGAACATTGGCCAGTCGCGTCAGCGTGTTGCGTGTATATACGGCACCAGTCGGATTGTTGGGCGAGTCGATGATGACGGCAGTCGTCTTATCGGTAATCGCCTTGAGCACGTTGTCCACGCTCAGCTGGAACGAATCTTCATCGGCGAGCGCCTCAACACACGTACAGCCGGCCTTCTCAATCCAAACGCGATACTCCGGAAAGTACGGGGCGATAACAACAACCTCGTCGCCCGGGTTCGTAACGGCGTTGAGCGTGCAGGTGAGCGAAGCCGCGGCACCCACCGTCATAAAGACGTCCTTACCCTCATAGTTCGTTCCAAAGCGGCGGTTGAGCGATTCGGCGACGGCTGCTCGACATTGCGGCAGGCCCGGAGCGGGGGTGTAGCCGTGCAACTGGTCACTCGGCAGCTCCAGGGCCTTCTTAATGGACTCCGCCACAGCAGCGGGTGCCGGAACGCTCGGATTGCCCAGCGAAAAATCAAATACGTTTTCCGCACCGATCCGCGCCTTGCGCTCAAGGCCATAGCTAAAAATCTCACGGATGATGGAGCTTTCCGCACCGCGAGCATACATAGTTTCGTTGATCATCTGTTCCCCTTTCGCATAGGCGCTATTGTACGCTTTAGCCGAGCAAAGTGCCGCAGCAATGTTGGTTGGGGACAGACTTAAATGCGTGAAAACACTCATTTAAGTCTGTCCCCAATCAACATAAGTCTGTCCCCAATCAACAAAAAGAAAAAGCCTCCGCAGGTTTCCCCGCAGAGGCTTTCACCACAAAGACTATTTGTCGGCGTCGGCACCGGCATCATCGCCGGCATCATCGGATGCGGCTTCGGCATCTTCCTGCATGGCCGCCTGTGCAAAGGCCGCAGCATCAGCCGCCAGTTCCTCCTCGCTCATGCGAGGCGCACGCTTCTTGGCCGGCATGCCGGCCGCCTTGGCATTGCGCTCCTCCTTGGCCGCCAGGATATCGCCCTCACGCTCAAGGTAGGCGTTCCACTTGTTGTCGAGCAGGGCGTTTACGGCGTCACCCTCGACGGTCTCACGCTCAAGCAGCACCTTCGCCATCAGGTCAAGCTGATCGCGACGGGCATCCAAAATCTCGGCCGCACGACGATGGGCCTCACGCATAATACGCTGAACCTCGATATCGATGCGGCGCGCCGTCTCCTCGGAGTAATCCTGATGATCGGCATAGTCGCGGCCCAGGAATACCTGATGCTGCGCCTCACCAAACACCTGCGTTCCAAGCTCCTCGCTCATGCCCAGGCGCGTGACCATCTCGCGCGCCATCTTGGTCGCGCGCTCCAGGTCGTTGCTCGCGCCCGACGTGATGTCGTCACACATGAGCTCCTCGGCAACGCGACCGCCCAAAAACACGGCAAGCTCGTCGAGCATCTCGTTCTTGGTCTTGAGGAAGTGGTCCTCCTGCGGAAGCTGCAGCGTGTAGCCCAGGGCCTGACCGCGGCTGACAATCGAGATCTTGTGGACCGGATCGGAGTGCTCCAGGATGTGGCCCACCAGGGCGTGACCGCTCTCGTGGTAGGCAATCGTGGTGCGCTCGGCCTCGGTCATCACGCGACCCTTGCGCTGCGGTCCGGCAATCACGCGCTCCATCGATTCCTCGACCTCGTCCATCGAGATCACGGAACGATGACGGCGAGCGGCCAGCAGCGCAGACTCGTTGAGCAGATTTGCCAGATCGGCGCCGGTGAAGCCAACGGTCATCTGGGCGAGCTTCTCAAACTTCACGTCCTCGTCCATCGGCTTGTTCTCGGCATGCACGCGCAAAATCTGCTCGCGGCCCTTCACATCCGGACGGTCGACCGTGACCTGACGGTCAAAACGACCGGGACGCAGCAATGCCGGATCCAAGATGTCAGGACGGTTGGTCGCAGCAATCAGGATGACCGACTCGCTCTCCTCAAAACCGCCCATCTCAACCAGCAGCTGGTTGAGCGTCTGCTCGCGCTCGTCGTGACCTCCGCCCAAGCCAGCTCCGCGCTGGCGTCCCACAGCATCGATCTCATCGATGAAGATAATCGACGGGGCCTGGGACTTGGCCTCCTTAAAGAGGTCACGCACGCGGCTGGCGCCGACACCCACGAACATCTCGACAAAGTCGGAACCCGAGATGCTAA
>CABULX010000157.1 GCA_902492545.1 uncultured Collinsella sp.
CCACTGCGCGGCCAGCAGACTAAAGTCTTGAAATAAAGGGATAAGGCCATGCGGCCCTATCCCTTTTTGCTAGCTATAGCAGCTTGTGCGCTACTCGCGGCACAGATGCACGGCGAAGCCGGCGAACTCGCGCTTAAAGTACACGAGTTTGGTGCCGCCGTCGGGCAGCAGCACGCGCGACTCTTCGTTGATCTCGAGTCCGCGCTCGACGAACCACTTCTCGGCCGCATCGATGTCGTTGACGGCAAAGCCGATGTGACCCTTGGCGCCACGACCATTCTGCTTCATAACCTCGACCAGCGAATCATTGAAGTACGAAACCGGGGTCTCGATAACGGGCAGGCCCATCATCGTCGAGAACAGCTCCGCGATCTCCAGGGCATCGGCCGGGTCGGTGGCGTTGATGCCCACGTGGGCAACGCGCATGCCAAAGAGCTCTACCGGGTTGGCATTCTGCTCACTCATACAGTCAGCGCCTACTGAGCCATGACGTCAAGAACGGCCTTCTCGGCAGCGACGCGGTTCATGCCGGTCATGAAGGGCACGCCGCTCACGTACGGGCAGGTGAGGCCCTCGGGGGCAACGGTGGTGGCAATCAGCAGGTCCGCGCCCTCGTCGCAAGTGTCCTTGGCCTCGGAGATGGCGCACTGCACGATCTCGTACTTGTCGGCATAACCGTTGGCATCGAGCAGGGTGGCGACCTTCTGGGCAACAAGCGTGGAAGTAGCAGCGCCAGCGCCGCAAGCCAAAACGATCTTCTTCATAGGTAATATCTCCCTTCATGGTTTACTTTAGGTAAGTGTACCGCAGCGAGCGATGGCACTCAGCCTCGATGAGCTTTTATGCTAGTTTGCTTGCGCGCTGCGTATAATACATCTAGTACGTGTTGTCATACCGCTTGTTTTACGAGCGACTAAGGACCCTAATATGCCCGATTCCCGCACACTCTGGACCGCCGTCGTTATCATCTGCATCGCCGTGTCGGTGTTCTTTAGCGTCAAAAAACGCACCACGTTTAAGCGCCTGCAGCAGCTTATGGCTGCCAAGCAGTGGGACGAGTTCGATCGTTTGCTCGACGGCAAACTCACCAGCATGCTGTACCCGCGCTACAACCGCGACTACCTGCGTCTGAACTCCTATCTGCTGCGCGAGGACCACGAGCACGCCGATGAGATGTTCGATTTGCTGCTGGGTCTCAACCTCCCCAAGATGCAGCGCGTCGACCTGGTGATCAAAGCCTTTAACTACTATGTTGGCCAGGAGGACCGCAAAAAGTCCAAGGAGCTGCTGCACGAGATCAAGGGCTTTGAGGGCGGTCAAGCCGAAGCGGTTGCACACGAGTGTCAGCTGATGTACGACACGATGATCTTGAAGCGCCACAACGATATTCCCGAGCTGGAGCGCATGCTCGAGGAGGCCGGCGACGATAAGGTCAAGAGCTGCCGCCTGGAATACCTGCTGGCCCTGCAGTACAAGAACAAAGGCGACGAAGCCAAGTTCCAGGAGTTCCTGGAGAAGTCGGGCCAACACTCGATGGCCGTCAACGCGTAACGGACGGCTTGTGCTAGACTTCTAGTCTCACGGGGGCGTGGCGGAATTGGCATACGCAGGAGACTTAAAATCTCTCGCCGCAAGGATTGTGGGTTCGAGTCCCACCGCCCCTACCATGTGATTGCTTGCGAGCCCGTGTTCCCCAGGGATGCGGGCTCGCTTCTTTTAGATGCCAGTGGGACTCGAACCCGCGAGGGGGCGAGCGTTAAGCGGACGCGCAGCGTCCGAAGCGAGCCGGCGAGGGCGCCGACAGGCGGCCGAAGCCGGTGCGTATTTGCGCAGCAAATGCGCGGACGTCCCACCGCCCCTACCATATGGAGCTTTCGAGCCTGTGTCCCCAAGGGATGCGGGCTCGTTTCTTTTACACGCCGGCGGGGCTCTAAGTTGCGGTGGAATAGATCCTGTTTATACCGTTTACCAGCTTATTTAGGAACTATTTCACCGCAACTCAGAGGAAGGCGGTTAAAGAGCACTCAGGCTCGGGGTCCAGCCGATGGTGGGGGTCGCGCCGTCGAGGGTTTCGTTGATAGTGGCGGCCATGCCAGCGAGTAGGCTGTTCTCGCTTACGGTGAGCGTCTTGTAGCCACCGGCGCGCATGAGCTCGCGAACCACCACGGCGCCGGCCAGAATCACGCCCGCGCGCTTGGGCTGCACGCCCGGCAGCGCAGCGATACCCTCCACATCCAGCGTAGACATATGATCGATAGCGTCCGAGATCTGCTCCATCGAAAGCTCGCGCAGGTGCACAAAGCTCGAGTCGTACGGCTCCAGCTCGTGGACCAGCGCCACGAGTGTGGTGACGGTACCGCCCACCGCGACCAAGCGCTCGGCGCGCTCAAAATCGCTCGGCAGGCTCTCAAAGTAGGCCTCGAACTGCTCGCCCGCCCAGTCGGCAGCGGCAGCAAGCTCGCCGTCCGAAGGCGGCAACGCCGAGAAAAAACGCTCCGTCACACGACGGCAACCAATGTCCAGCGAACGCGTTCCCTCCAGCGCGAAGATCCCGCGCTCCGGCGCGTATACACCCGTAGCGAGCTCCGTGGAGCCGCCGCCCGAATCGGCAACAATGATGCGCTCGCCGGCAAAGTCGTGCGCCACGCCAAAAAACGTCAGGCGCGCCTCGACCTCGCCCGGAATCACCTGCGGTTCGAGCCCCAGATCGCGCAGACCGTCCAGCAGCAGCGCGGCATTGGACGCATCGCGCGCGGCACTCGTGCAGGTGGTGCAGATGCACGCGGCCCCAAAGGTACGGGCTTCGTCCACAAACATGCGGCACGCAGCGAGCACGCGCTCAACGGCCGCCTCGCAAAAGCGCCCCGTCGCGTCCACGCCCTCGCCCAAGTCGGTGATCTCGGTATGCTTGGACGATTCCACGATCGCCCCGGCCTCGACCTGCGCCAACACCAGTCGCGACGACACCGTTCCCAGGTCAATCGCGGCCACCTTATATCGTTTGCAATTTGTCATTGCGGGCTCCCCTCCGGGCGCTACTCGCCTACTCGCCGCTGGACGCGACCGTCTGACCCTCGACGCCGTTAAATCCAAACAGCATGTCGAGCGTCTGAATGTACCACGGCGCGTCCTTGCCGACTTCTTCGATCTCCTTGGCCACCTCGCTGGCCTTCTTGGCGTTCGACGACTTCTTTTCAGCCGGCGACGAGTCCGAATCATCGTCCAAGCCCAAGACATCAATCCTAGTCTCGCCAGGCATCACCAGGCCCAGGTCCTCGGACGCCGCATCCCTGATACCCTCCTCCGAGAGCAGCTTGTCGACGCTTTTTTGCAGCTCGTCGTTATATTGCTCGCGAATCTCGACCTGCTTGGCCAAGATGTCGCTCGAGCGTTTTGCCACATACAGATCGCGCACGGGGAAATACAGGCTCACGAGCGCAAGCGCCACCACGATACCGATAAACAGCGGGCGTAGAGAGCCATGCGTAAAGTCATAGATCGCCTTAATCACCGCGTTGTCGTTGGCGTAGCGCATAAAGTCCGAACCCGAAAGACGGCTCGAGGGCCTACTCGACCTGTCGTGCGTCTGGGCCGAGGGACGCGACGCATGCGACGAACGTGCCGGGCGCACCGGTCCATCTGCCGAAGCATTCACATGAGCATTGGGGCGCGAGGTACTTGTCGGGCGCTGCGTGGAGCGGTCGGCGCCAGCGTAGGCGGACCCACCGAGCTGCACCGTGCGCGCACGGCGAGGCGACGGCTCAC
>CABULX010000158.1 GCA_902492545.1 uncultured Collinsella sp.
CCATCATCAATGCTCATCCAGTTGCACGTCAGTGCGATTGGATGGACCCGCATTGCCTTGCGCCTTGTTAACAGATTAACTGTACCCGACCCGAGGCTTTTCATGGCACGGCATAATGAGCGACGTTAAAAAACGAAACTTGTAAGGCAAGAGCCCGCACCTTGCTTTGGAGCCGATGCTATGCTTAGGCACAATTGTCTTGAGGAGCATATGCCTATGTCTACGTTTTTGAATGCCAGCCCCATCTTTGGGCCCGTTCGCAGCCGTCGCCTTGGTCTCTCGCTCGGCGTCAACATGATGCCGGCCAGCGGCAAAATCTGCACGTTCGACTGCATTTACTGCGAAAACGGCCTCAACGCCGAGCGCCCCTGTCATGAGCCGTACAACACAGCTGCCATGGTACTCGACGCGCTCGAAGCAAAGCTGCGCGAGATGGCAGCCGAGGGCGAGCTCCCCGATGTGATCACCTTCGCAGGCAACGGCGAGCCCACCGCCGCGCCGGAGTTTCCGCAGGCCATCGCCGGTGCCGTCGCGCTGCGCGACGAGCTTGCCCCAAACTCCAAGATCGCCGTGCTCTCCAACGGCACGCGCGCCGACCGTCCCCAGGTGCACGACGCGCTCATGATGGTCGACGACAACATTCTTAAGCTCGATACGGTCGATCCGGCATTTATCCAGCTGCTCGACCAGCCTGTTGGCCCCTACGACGTCGAGCACCAGATTGAGACGTTCGCAAGCTTTGACGGTCACGTTATTATCCAGACGATCTTCTTGACCGGTGAGTATCTGGGCAAGCCCATCGACAACACCGGCGAGGAGTACGTTGCCCCCTGGCTCGCGGCGCTTGAGCGTATTCGCCCACAAGAAGCAACCATCTACACGGTAGCGCGCGAGACACCGATCGCCGGCCTTGCCAAAGCGGCGCCCGAGGTGCTCGACAAGATTGCCGCACGCGTGCGCGCCCTCGGCATCCCCTGTCAGGCGAGCTACTAGCAAAACCACGCAACAGCTAGTGCCCGCCACCCCGCTCCATCAGTTGCGGTGATATAGTTCCTGTTTATGCTGTTAAACAGCTTAAATCGGAACTATATCACCGCAACTTTTATGGACGCGTGGGTGGGCTATACTAGCTGCGGATGAAAGGAAGTTAGCCATGTATGACAAAGAACCCGTACCTGGCCGCAACGACGCTTGCTGGTGCGGCAGCGGCAAAAAATATAAGAAATGCCATAGCGCCTTTGATGAGCGCCTCGAGCGCTTGTGGGAAGAGGGCTGGGAGGTTCTGCCCCGCACGCTCTACAAGACGCCCGCCGATATCGAGGGCATTAAGCGCTCGGCCGCCATCAACGTGGGCGTGCTCGATTATGTGGGCGAGCATATCGCCGCCGGCATGACCACCAACCAGATCGACCAGATGATCTATGACTACACCGTCGAGCACGGCGGCACGCCGGCCGACCTCAACTACGAGGGCTACCCCAAGAGCGTGTGTACCTCGATCAATGATGTGGTCTGCCACGGCATCCCCTGCGATACGGACGTGCTGCACGAGGGCGACATCATCAACGTCGATTGTTCCACGATCTTGGACGGCTACTTTAGCGACTCGAGCCGCATGTTCTGCATCGGCGAGGTCTCGGCCGAGCGCCAGCGCCTGGTCGACGTCACCCGCGCCAGCGTGGAGGCGGGCTTGGCAGCCGTCAAGCCATGGCTGCCGCTGTCCGTTATGGCCGAGGCCGTGCAAAAGACGGTCGAGGACGCCGGCTTTAGCGTGGTGCGCGAGTACGGCGGACATGGCATCGGTAAGGAGTTCCACGAGGACCCGTTTGTGGGCTTTACCACCGAGGCACCCGATGTGGACACCATCATGGCTCCGGGCATGGTCTTTACCATCGAGCCCATGGTCAATGCCGGAGCGCCCGACATTAAGATCAGCAAGGGCGACGGTTGGTGCGTGCGCACCAAGGACGGCAGCGATTCGGCCCAGTGCGAGGTACAGCTCGTGGTGACCGAGGACGGCTACAAGCTGCTGAGCTGGTAGCCGTGGATGCGCCGGGCTTTGCGATGGATATGTTAACCATCGCGAAGCCCGGCGTTTTGTTTGAACGTTTTGCCTGATAAAACCTGCCAAAATAAACCTGTCCCTTTTTGGCAGGTCGAGCAGAGAGGACTGCTTGTGAACATTCTGGTTTTGTTGCCCGTCAACGACCGTCATCGCGCAATTCTTGAGTCGAGCGCTCCGGGCGAGGACTTTATCTACACGAGCGCCGACGCCGCCACGCACGAGCAGGTCGCCGATGCCGACGTGATCCTGGGCAACATCGACCCTGACATGCTCACGGCATGCGAGCGTCTCCAGCTGTTGCAATTGCAAACCGCCGGCTATGACGACTACCTTGCCGCCGGCACTGTGCCGGTCGACGCCAGACTGTCTTGCTCGGTGGGCGCCTACGGCCAGGCCGTGAGCGAGCACATGTTTGCCATGGTCCTTTCCATGATGAAGCGCCTGCCCGGCTATCACGACTTGCAGCGCGAGCATCGCTGGGAGGATTTGGGGCCGGTCACCTCGCTCAAAAACGCCAATGTGCTGGTGCTGGGCGCGGGCGATATCGGCGGCCACTTCGCCACGCTCTGCCGCAACATGGGCGCGCACGTCCGCGGCATCAAGCGCCATCCACTCGTCTACCCCATTGTGTTTGAGGACATGGACGGCATAGACGCCCTGCCCGAGCGTCTGGCCGAGGCTGACATCGTCGCATCCTTTATGCCCAGCACACCCGAGACCCGCGGCCTGGCGAACGCCGAGTTCTTCGCCGCGATGAAACCGGGCGCCTTCTTTGCCAACGGCGGCCGCGGCGATCTTGTGGTTGCCGACGATCTGGTTGCCGCTCTCGAGTCCGGACACCTTGCCGGTGCCGCGGTCGATGTCACCGACCCTGAGCCACTGCCCGCAACAAGCCCGCTGTGGGATGCGCCCAACATGCTCATCACGCCGCACGTCTCCGGCTGGTTCCACCTGGCCGCCACCCTCAACAACGTCGTCGACATCGCCGCGGAGAATCTGCGTCACCTGCAAGCCGGCGAGACCCTGCGCTGCTGGATCGAACATTAGGTTGTTCCGGCGTTTTCCAAACGCCGGAACCCCTCGACGCTGCGAGCCCCATGGGTTCCGCCGTTCTAACGAACGGCGGACCGGTCGACGCTGCGCGACGTCCAGAACAACAATTTGTCATTCAAAAGGCGAGGCATGACCAGAAGGTCAATGCCTCGCCCTTTTCATGCCAACTTGTTCGCTCTGGACGTCGCTCGCTGACGTTTGCTCAACCCGCGGTGTCTTAACAGCTCAATCCAGCTGTTTGGTGCAATGGGGTCAGGTTAGTTTGCACTATGACGTTGGTTCTGCCTGCGATACTTTTGTCAAAGTGACATCAGACATTCATCTGGCGTTTTCGACGTTTCGCCTATTAGAGCCAGTCCATCTCCTTACCATAGTGGTCCGAATAGGCGCTACGCTTGAGTTCTTCATCGCTCGCCGGCCACGCGTTGGACACGTCGATTCCCGATTCATGGCAAGCGGCGGCGAACAGCTTCGACCCCTGATCGATTAGTTGAGACCTGCCCTCGGTCTTCTCGCCTTCGGCTCGCATTTAGAGCTCCACGCTTTCGGCGCCGTTGATGGTTA
>CABULX010000159.1 GCA_902492545.1 uncultured Collinsella sp.
GGTGGAGCGAACATCCAAGGTCGAGGTACCAACAGGTCGGTATGTTACCACAAGCGGCGCGCGCCTGCGCATCATCACCGACCCAACATGAATTCCATCGCACGGAGCCGCTGGTCGGTGTGCGTGGCGGCCCAAACATGCGAAAGCCCCAGCAAAAACGCAGCCGTATGCGGTTCGACTCGCTCGGCCATGAGTTCATCGAACGTCATAGACATGAGGGCGCGCAGCCATGCGACCTCGCCGACCGATACCAACTCGGCGCCAGGCACGCTCGAGGCGCACGACCCGCACAGAAGCCCGCCGGCTTGGGCCGAGAAATACGACAGCATAGGGTCTCCGCACAGCACGCATGCCGAGAAATCGGGTCGGTAGCCAACGTGCGACAGCAGCTTAAAGACAAAGGCCGCCACGAGCAGGTCCATATGTGCCGAGTCAAGCCCGCTGCCGACAAGTGTGAGCGCCCGCTGTGTGATGGCAAAGGTAAATGGATCCTCGGCATCCTCAAACGAGCACACACGCGCAACCTCGGCAATCGCGCTGGCGGCACAGGTCATCTCGTAGTCAGGAGCAGCACCGAGCGGCGCCTCCATAAGCTCCGCCTGAGAAACCACGTCGAGCGACCGTCCATGCGCCAACAGCATATCGACGGTGCAGAAGAGCTCGCAGCGTGCGGCCAGGCGCCCACCGGGCTTGCGGGCGCCCTTTGCCACGGCACGCACCTGCCGACCCCGCTCGTCAAGCATCGTCAAGATCAAGTCCGTCTCTTTGAGCTTGGTCTTATCGAGGACGAGCACCTTCGTGCGATATGTGTGAGAACCTGCCATGCGCGCCGCGCGCCCTTAATCCTCGGCGTTGTAGCCAAAGCGGCGAATTTGGGCCTCGTCGTCGCGCCAGCCGGCCTTGACCTTCACGTCCAGCTCCAAAAAGACTTGCGTGCCAAAGATGCGCTCAAGATCACGACGGGCATCGATACCGATATGCTTGATCATCTCGCCGCCTTTGCCGATGATGATGCCCTTTTGGCCCTCGCGCTCGACGTAAATGGTGGCGTGCACGCGCAACACCTTCTTGGTCTGCTCGAGCGCATCGCAGATCACGCCAACGGAGTGCGGAATCTCATCACGGGTGCGGCGCAAGACCTTCTCGCGCACAAACTCGGCAACGAGCGTCTCGTCGGAAGCGTCGGTACCCATGTCCTCGGGGAACCAACGCGGACCCTCGGGCAAAAAGTGCGCAACGGTCTCGATAAAGGCATCGACGTTGAAGTTCTTGACCGACGACGTCACGATCTCGTCGTCATATTCCATGAGCTCGTGGGCAGCCTTAAGCTGCTCCATGACCTGTGAGGGGTCGGCCTCATCGGCCTTGGTAAGCACCAGGACCTTCTTGGAACGGGCGTTTTTGACGCGCTCGGCAACCCAGGCGTCTCCCCTGCCGATCGGCTTGGTGGCATCAATCAAAAACGCGACGACGTCAACGTCGTTCAGCTCGAACAGGGCGCTCTTGTTGAGCTCGGACCCCAGGCCGTCCTTGGGCTTGTGAATGCCCGGAGTATCGACAAAGACAAGCTGGTAGCCGGGACGGTTGACGACGGCGCGCATGCGGCGGCGGGTCGTCTGTGCCACCGGCGAGGTAATGGCGACCTTTTTGCCATAGCAGGCATTAAGCAGCGTGGACTTGCCGGCGTTGGGGCGTCCGACCAGAGCCACGAAGCCGCTGCGGAAACCGGGCTCAACGTCGCCAAAGCCTGCGAGGTTTTCGCCTTCGTCGCACAGGGCGTCGAGTTCCTCGTCACTCATGCCCTCAAACGGGTCGAACTCCTCGACATCCACGAGCTCCTCGGTATCCACCGCGTCCAGGGACTCGTCGTCCAAAATCTCATCGGTAGGCTGCATATTGTCGGACATGGGAATCCCTTTCTAAATAAAGCCGAGCGCGTGGGCAAATACCAGCAATCCCACAATCGCGGCGGTGATGGAAAGAACGTATACGGAGGCGGCGGCGATGTCTTTCGCACGCTTGGCCAGCGGATGGAGCTCCTGGGTCGCCAGGTCGACGATGGCCTCCATGGCGGTGTTGCACAGTTCGCCATGAATCACCAAGCCACAGCAGATGATAATCGTGCCCCACTCGGCAATATCGAGCCCCACAATACAGCCGGCAATGACGGTGCACACGCCCGCAACGAGCATGACCTTAATGTTGCGCTCGGTCTTGACGGCGGTGACGAAGCCCTCCATAGCGTAGGAAAACGACTTTAAGAAGGACGGATGGTCCTTGTTCGATCCGGGAATCATAGACGGCTCCTAGTCGTGGGCATGGTTGGTGATAGGGCCGACGTGGACTAGCTTTGGGTCCTCACCGCGCTCGAGCGCCAGATCGCGCAGGATGGCGTCCTCGCGGGCCTCCATGACCTCGGCCTCGTCGTCCTCGATATGGTCATAGCCCAGCAGGTGCAGCATGCCGTGTACGAGCATCAGACGACACTCGTCAGCGGGGCTATTGCCAAAACCGGGGGCCTGACGGGCAATAACCTGCGGGGCCAAGATGATATCGCCGAGCTCGAGCGTCTCGTCGGCGGGAATATCCTCGTCAAAGGCCGAGTCGCATTCAAACGAGAGCACATCGGTGGTGCGGTCGATACCGCGCCACTCGTGGTTGAGCTCGTGCATCTCGTCCTCATCGACATACGAAAGGGAAATCTCGACTTCACGCTCAACGCCCTCGGCGGCAAGCACGACCTCGCAGATGTGCTCCACCTCCTGCGCGTCGAGCAGCGTATCGAGCTCGGCATCGTTGCTGATCAATACACTCAACGGGACTCCTTTCGGTCGCGCGGGCGCTGCTCGCGCACGTCATCATAAGCATCATATGCCTCGACGATACGCCCCACCAGGGCATGGCGCACCACGTCGGCGCGCTCGAGGTGCGAAAATGCGACATCGTCGACACGACCCAAAATCCGCTCAACGTCGGCAAGACCGCCGCGACGACCCACCAGGTCACGCTGGCTCAGGTCGCCGGTAATCACGAACTTGGAGTTGAACCCAAGGCGTGTCAGAAACATCTTCATCTGCTCGGGCGTGGTATTTTGCGCCTCGTCGAGCACCACGAAGGCATCGCTCAGCGTGCGGCCGCGCATGTAGGCAAGCGGGGCGATCTCGATCACGCCGCGCTCCATAAGCTCATCGGTGCGCTCGCGATCCATCATGTCAAAAAGGGCGTCGTAGAGCGGACGCATGTAGGGATCGATCTTTTCCTCGAGGGTGCCGGGCAAAAAGCCCAGATTCTCCCCCGCCTCGACAACCGGACGCGTCAAGATCAGACGGCCCACCTCGTGACGCTTGAGTGCGGCAACAGCGAGCGCCATGGCCAGATAGGTCTTACCGGTACCGGCAGGACCCAGGCCAAACGTGATGGTATGCGAGCGGATGGCATCCACATAGCGCTTTTGCCCGAGCGTCTTGGGACGAATGACGCGGCCGCGATA
>CABULX010000160.1 GCA_902492545.1 uncultured Collinsella sp.
GATCAACCACCAGCAGGCGGCAGGAGTCGCGCGGCTCGGCAGGCGCCTGGGCGATGAGCTCTTCGGGCAGGTTATAGTCAAAATCATCGGTACGCATAGACACGTCGGATTCTCCTTATATAGCTAAAGTCCGCTCTACATCCTAGCAGGCTGACGTCCCAAGTGAACTACTTTTTGGACGCTTTGCGCTCGTCGCGGATGCGGGCGCGGTCCATGGCCGCCTCGACAGCCGAGAAGCGGCAGCCACAGTAGTTCTGCCGATACATGCCCAGTTCGCGCGAACGACGCGTGGCCTCGGGGTAATACGGGCGAAAATCGCGAATCACCGGAGTGAGACCGCGGGCAGCAGCCAGACGCTCCAACACATCATTGCAGGTTTCGAACAACTGGTACGGCGAGACGGCGAGCGTCGTGCCCACAAACTCAAACCCGCGCTCCTGGGCCACACGGCACGCCTCGGCCAGACGCAGGGCATAGCATGCGCGACAGCGACGGGCTCGATCGGCGCCCAGCGGGGCCACGCCGGCCTCCCAGCGCCCCCGGTCCTCCCCCGCCTCGATAAGATCGATGTCGCCATCGGCACACCACCGGCGCAGCTCGTCCAAACGCCGCTGCCATTCATCGTGCGGCTGAATATTGGGGTTTGTCCAGCAGATTGTGGGCTCAAACCCTTCCTCGCGCAGCAGGCGGACCGGCTCAAGAGAGCACGGCGCACAGCACGCATGCAGCAACAACGGCTTCATCGACATCTCCTCACCCGAAAAAGCGCACGCCAAAGGACGTATCCTCGCAGGCGACAATGCGGCGGTCGCGCAAAATGGTCCGCACGTAATACCAGTCGCCCACACAGCCCGACAAATGCAAGCCGGCCGCCAGGTAGCACAGCAGCGGATAGCCCGAAAACGCAAACCCCAGGGCAAGCGCCGCCGTCACAACAACCGTCGGCGCCAGGCAAACCGCCATGTACCGCCGGCGCGAATACACAACGCCCTCGGCGCAGGCATAGATCATCGCCGTCTCGCGATTCGCCCCAAAGGTCACCTTCGCGCCCGCAGGCGCCAGCAGCTTAAAAAACACACCGTGCACCAGCTCGTGCACGGCGAACGACGCCATTGAGATCGCAGCCAAGCCGACTATCCAGCCCACGACAGCCATCCAGCCGCCCGCGTCAGCCGCATCCAAGTCTGCAGGCCCACCCAGCAACATAAACACCGGCACCAAGCACACGGCAAATGCGCCGAGCACGGTCATCCCCCACACAAAGCAGGCGTGCAGAAAATCCTCGTCTTCAAACGCATGTATGTTGGAAATCTCATTCATAGCATCTTAGGATAGCGCCCCTGCCACGTACCCGTCCGCATGTGCGATAATGTCGAACGATATGCACGAATTGACCACCGCGCCGCCGAGCCCCACGCCCGGCTGCGCTCTCACCATATGCGAAGGAGTCCCATGGCATCCAAATACTCCATGAACGACCGTCCCAGCTGGCCTCGCCGCGCCATCGTTACCGCCGGCGAGCCCTACGGCAACAAGGGCCTTCACTTTGGCCACGTTGGCGGCGTCTTTGTCCCTGCCGACTTCTTCGCCCGCTTCCTGCGCGACCGTCTGGGCCGCGAGAACGTCATCTTCACCTCGGGCACCGACTGCTACGGCTCGCCCATCATGGAGAGCTACCGCAAGCTCAAGGAGAACGAAGGCTACGATAAGTCCATCGGCGAGTATGTCGAGTCCAATCACTCCCGCCAGGCCGCGACCCTCAACAACTACAACATCAGCTGCGATATCTACGGCGGCTCGGGCCTTGAGCCGGCTGCGCAGATTCACAACGAGGTGACCGCCGAGATTATCGAGCGTCTGCACGAACAGGGCACCATCTCCAAGCGCTCCACGCTGCAGTTCTACGACGCCAAGGCCGGCACGTTCCTCAACGGCCGCCAGGTGATCGGCCGCTGTCCCATCCAGGGCTGCAAGTCCGAGAAAGCCTACGCCGACGAGTGCGACCTGGGTCACCAGTTTGAGCCCGAGGAGCTCATCGCGCCCAAGAGCCAGCTCACCGGCGAGGTGCCCGAGCTGCGCCCGGTCGACAACCTCTACTTCGACCTGCCGGCCTACCTCGACTTTATGAAGACCTACACCGCCAAGCTCGCCCAGAACCCGCAGGTTCGCTCCGTGGTCTCCAAGACCATGGATGAGTGGCTGCTGCCGGCTCAGCTCTACATTCAGAACAAATTCCGCGAGGCCTTCGACGCCGTCGAGGACCAGCTCCCCGAGCACACCGTGCTGGAGCCCGAGGGCAACAAGAGCAGCTTTACCGTCACCTTCCCCAGCTGGAAGGAGCGCGATGACGCCCACGCGGTGCTCGCCAACGGCGGCGTGCGCTTCCGCAGCGGCAAGGCACTCGTGCCCTTCCGCATCACCGGCAACATCGACTGGGGCGTTCCGGTGCCCGAGGTCGATGGCGTCTCCGACGTCACCTGCTGGTGCTGGCCCGAGAGCCTGTGGGCGCCCATCAGCTATACGCGTACCGTGCTCGCGCGCGATGCCAAGGCCGCCGGCGTGACCGAGGGCGTCGCCGCCCAGGATGCCGCCCTCATGGGCGAGCCCGCTGCCGACTCCACGCAGGTCCCCGCGCCCACCTACCAGCACAGCTCGCTCGACTGGCGCGACTGGTGGTGCTCAGACGACGCACAGATCTACCAGTTTATCGGTCAGGACAACATCTACTTCTACTGCATCGCGCAGACCGCCATGTGGGAGGCCCTGGGATGGGACCTCACGCAGAGCACCGTCAGCGCCTGCTACCACCTGCTCTACATGGGCAAAAAGGCCAGCTCGTCCTCGCAGACGCCGCCCCCGCCGGCAGACGACCTGCTCAACCACTACACCTGCGAGCAGATGCGTGCGCACTGGCTGTCGCTCGGCCTGTCCGAAAAGCCGGTGAGCTTTAGCCCCAAGGCATACGACACGCGTGTGACCGGCAAGGACAAGGACGGCAACGAGGTGCGCGCCTGCGACGACAAGCGCGTTATCGATCCGGCCCTTAAGGAGAGCGCCCTTTTGACCGGCGTATTCAACCGTCTGGCCCGCAGCTGCTTCTACGGCGTCGCCGTCAAGGAAGGCGACGAGAGTCCCTATCGCAACGGTTGCATCCCCGCCGGTGCCGCTTCTGACACCGTGGTCGAAGCCGCCCAGCAGGCAGCCCTCGCCTTTGAGCAGGCCATGTACAAGTTCGAGACGCACCGAGCGCTCGCTGTGTGCGACGACTACCTGCGCGCCGCCAACAAGCGCTGGAGCGATGCCTCCAAGGCCGCCAACAAGCTCGAGGTCGAGCCGGCCAACGCCGCCATGACGCAGGCCCTCGTCGACGCCTTTACCGAGCTGCGCGTAGCGACCGTGCTCATGCACGGCATCGTGCCGGCCGGCTGCGAGCTCATCTGCGAGTACTTCGACGTTGACCCGGTCGCCTTCTTTAGCTG
>CABULX010000161.1 GCA_902492545.1 uncultured Collinsella sp.
ATTGCTGCATTTTTTAAACGTTATATACGAATACTCTTGTTTGGTAAAGTGCAACGTGATAGGGTCTTTACCACTTGATAGAGGCGCGGGCACGAAGAGCCGCGGGCGAGCCGGCAGGCTTTGACCCCGTGGGGAGGCGAAACCCGCCGAACTGGGTTTTTCGGGCACGAACAACCTGGTGGGCCTGTGGGAAACACCCACAGGACTGTCTGCAGCAATGCGGGAGCGCTATCCGGACATTGGGTCCACGCTATGCGGATTCGATGCGCAGATGGCGCCGTCTGGATAGCGAGGTTTACGGGACATGGCATTGACCCCCAACGAGGCATATGCGGCCAAGCAGCCGTTTGTGGACAAGGAGACACTCGAGCATATCGTCGAGCAGTTCCCCACGCCGTTTCATCTATACGACGAGGCGGGCATCCGCCGCAACATGCAAGAAGTGCGCGACGCCTTTGCATGGAACCCGGGCTTTAAGGAATACTTTGCCGTCAAGGCCAACCCCAACCCGGCGCCCATCTCCATTCTCAACGAATACGGCTGCGGCTGCGATTGCTCGAGCTATACCGAGCTCATGATCGCCCGCTCGCTGGGCATCACGGGACACGACATCATGTTCTCTTCCAACGACACGCCGGCTGCCGACTTTGAGCTCGCCAACAAGCTGGGTGCCATCGTCAACTTTGACGACATCAGCCACATCGAGTTCTTTGAGCGTGTTGCGGGGCCCATCCCCAAGACGGTCAGCTGCCGCTTTAATCCAGGCGGTCTGTTCCAGCTCTCCAACGGCATCATGGACAACCCGGGCGACTCCAAATATGGCATGACCACCGAGCAGCTCTTTGAGGCCTTCCGCATGCTCAAGGCCAAGGGCGCCGAGAATTTTGGCATCCATGCCTTCCTTGCCAGTAACACCGTCACTAACGACTACTATCCCAAGCTCGCACGCATCCTCTTTAAACTTGCCGTGCGCCTGGAGCGCGAGACCGGCGCACATGTCGCCTTTATCAATCTGTCCGGCGGCGTCGGTATCCCCTATCTGCCCGAGCAGCAGGCCAACGATATTCACGCCATCGGCGAGGGAGTGCACGCGGCATACGACGAGATTCTGGTTCCCGCTGGCATGGGCGATGTGGCGATCTGCACCGAGATGGGCCGCTTTATGATGGGTCCCTATGGGTGCCTGGTCACCAAGGCCATCCACGAGAAGCAGATCTACAAGGACTATATCGGCGTGGACGCCAGTGCCGTCGACCTCATTCGTCCCGCCATGTATGGCGCTTACCACCACATCACGGTGATGGGTCAGCCGGACGGTCCCGATAAAACCGCAGCCACCGTCACGAACACGTACGACATCACGGGCAATCTGTGCGAGAACAATGACAAGTTCGCCATCGACCGCGAGCTTCCGCATATCGACATGGGCGACCTGCTCGTGATTCACGACACCGGCGCGCATGGCCACTCTATGGGCTACAACTACAACGGCCGCCTGCGCTCCGCCGAGGTCCTGCTGCGCCCCGATGGCTCGGCAGACCTCATTCGCCGCGCCGAGCGCCCGGGCGATTACTTTGCCACGCTCGACGTGCTGCCGTGCGGCCGCGAGCTGCTGGCCAAATCGCGCGCCGAAAGCGCCCGCCGTCGCGCTCAGGACGAGCGCCTAGCAGTCGCCGCCCAATGGAACAAACGCGTCCAGATCGCGGAAGCGAAGGAGAAGAACATGGATATCCGCAATCTCGAGGGCTCAATCGTCGCCCTTGTCACGCCGTTTAAAAAGGACGGCAGTGTCGACTTTGACGCGCTTGAGCGCCTTATCGATTTCCACCTGCAAAATGGCACTGACGCCATCCTCACCCTGGGCACCACCGGTGAGAGTGCCACGATGACCGATGACGAGGACAACTCCGTCGTCGCCGCTGTGGTCAAGCATGTTGCAGGACGCGTCCCCGTTATTGCCGGCTCGGGCTCCAACTCCACGCAGACCATGCTCACCAAGTCGCTCACCTATCAGGGCCTGGGCGCCGACGGTCTGCTGCTCATTACCCCCTACTACAACAAGTCCAACGAAGAGGGTATCTATCAGCACTTTAAGACCGTCGCCGATGCCGTGGACATCCCCTGCATCCTGTACAACATCCCCGGCCGCTGTGGCTGCGGCATCAGCGAGCGCAACGTAGAACGCCTGGCCGCGCACCCCAACATCATGGGTATTAAGGAGGCCTCGGGCAACGTCGCCTACGCGGCCAAGATCGCCCACCTGCTGTCAGACGACTTCCGCATGTACTCGGGCGAGGACGCGCTTACCGTACCGCTCATGAGCCTGGGCGCCTCGGGCACCATCAGCGTGTGGGCCGATGTTCAGCCGCAGCTCGTGCACGACATGTGCCGCGCCTATCTGGACGGTGACGTGGCACGCGCCCGCGATATCCAGATTGCCGGCCAGCCGCTCATCAATGCCCTCTTTAGTGAGGTCAACCCCATCCCCGTCAAAGAGGCGCTCGCCCAGATGGGTATGATCGAGGCAAACTACCGTATGCCGCTGTGCCCCATGGCAGACGACACGCGCGCTGCACTTACCGATGCTCTGAAGGGAGCTGGTCTGCTTGATTAAGACCGTCATTATGGGAACGGGCCGCATGGGCTCGCTCATCCGCACTACCGTCGAAGGCATTGTCGACGTCGGCGGGCAGCCCGTTTTTGATATCGTCGCCCAGATCGGTTTTGATCTGTCCGAGCTCGAGAGCGCCCCGGCGGCCGACGTTATCATCGACTTCTCGAACGTCGTGACCTTCGAAGCCGTCGTCGCCTATGTCGAGCGCACGGGCGCGGCGTTGGTCTCGGGCACCACAGGCTACACCCCCGAGCAGATGGACCGCCTGCGTGAGCTGGGCCAGAACACCCGCGTTATGCACTCGGGCAATTACTCCATCGGCATCGCAGCCCTGCGTCATCTAGTGGCCCAGGCCACGCGTGAGCTGCCCGGCTTTGACTGCGAGATTGTCGAGACTCACCACAACCAAAAGGTCGACGCCCCCAGCGGCACCGCCAAGCTGCTGCTCGACGCCGTAGTCGAGGCCGAGCCCGAAGCAGGCTACCACCCCGTCTACGGTCGCGAGGGCATGTGCGGCGCGCGCGACTCCAAGGAGATCGGTATGCACTCGCTGCGCGGCGGCACCGTCGCCGGCGTGCACGAGGTGGGTTTCTTTGGCCAGGACGAGGAGGTCACGCTCACGCACCGCGCCACGAGCCGTCAGATCTTTGTCAACGGCGCCCTGGCAGCCGCGCAGAAGCTCGTCGCCCGCGAACCCGGCTTCTATACGTTCGACCAGGTCATGTTTGCCTAACCAGGTATCAACCGAACCCGCCCAAAGGAGAGATAGCAAATGAGCAACGCAGCCGAGATGGATGCACAGGAGATTATCAACTACATCGCCACCGCGCCCAAAAAGACGCCCGTCAAG
>CABULX010000162.1 GCA_902492545.1 uncultured Collinsella sp.
TGCACAGGAGATTATCAACTACATCGCCACCGCGCCCAAAAAGACGCCCGTCAAGTTGTACGTGCGCGAGAAGCCGGGCATGAAGGTTGCTTGGGGCGACGCACATGTCTACGGCGGTCGTCGCGGCAAGACCGTCTTTGGCGACTGGGATGAGCTTAAGGCCATCCTGGACGCCAACGCCGATTCCATCGATTACTACGACGTGGAGAACGATTGCCGCAACTCCGCCGTGCCCATGCTCGACCTTAAGGGCATCAACGCCCGCATCGAGCCGGGCGCGATCATCCGCGACCGCGTCGAGATTGGCGACCGTGCCGTCATCATGATGGGCGCCATCATCAACATCGGCTCCGTTATCGGCGAGGGTTCCATGATCGATATGGGCGCCGTGCTAGGCGGCCGCGCCACCGTGGGCAAGAACTGCCACATCGGCGCTGGAACCGTGTTGGCAGGCGTCGTTGAGCCCGCAAGCGCCACGCCCGTCATCATCGAAGACGACGTCATGATCGGCGCCAACGCCGTGGTCCTGGAGGGCGTACGCGTGGGCAAGGGCGCTGTTGTTGCCGCCGGCGCCGTGTGCGTCGAGGATGTCCCCGCCGGTGCCGTCGTGGCCGGTGTCCCCGCCCGCGTCATCAAGATGCGCGACGAGAAGACCGACAGCAAGACCGGCCTGGAAGAGGGCCTGCGCCAACTGTAGGGTTACGCGGTTTTACCAAACCGCGTAACGGCTCGACGCTCCACCTTTGGTTCCGTCGTTCTAACGAACGACGGACCGGTCGACGCTACAAGCGCCCCTAAGCGGCAATCTGACGTTCAATCGTCGGTCGCGTACCAAAGTACGCTTCCCTCCTCTTTCACGTCACCTTGCTCGCTTAGGGGCGCTTTCGCTGACTTATGCTCAGTCTGCAACTCAATTGAGCTCCAAGCAAAAAGGCCGAAGACCCAAAGGGCTTCGGCCTTTGCTTTCCCGCTGTAGGCGTAACGCAACTTATCGATTCTCGATGCTGCCGATGTTTTTGAGTTCGATGGAAATGAGGCCGTTGGGCTCGTTGACGAACTCGATGTACTCGGAGTTCGAGCCCATCTCGGCCGGAAAGCTGATCTCGATGCCCGTATCGGTACGAATCTTGTGGTTGCGCACGGCCGCACGCTCGACCTGCTTGCGCTCCACGGGCACACGCTCGGGCACCTTCTCTTCGGTCAGCGCCGCACGCACGCTCTCCTTGATGACCGGCTCGTCCTCAAAGACCTCATCGACGATATCCCAGGGCGGAAGCTCCTCGTCATCCTCGACCTTCTCGGTCACAGCGGCCTTAACCTTGGCGAGCGCCACGGCCGTGTTGGCGCCGTGCTCCTCGGCGACTTCCTCGACCACACGCGTCACGGTGTCGATGACCTCCTTGCCCGATACGCCCGTGTCGCACTGCAGCAGGCCATCGGGGATAAGCATACGGTCCTCGCCGGCAATCTTGCGCTTCTTGTCCACGTAGCCGATCTCCATGGTGCTCGCGCGCACGATGGCATAGCTCGACACCTTTTGTGAGGGGTTCGGCAGGATAGCGTAGTGGCGCGCGATGTCGTTACGCACCTCCCCCTCCTCGCGGCCCACTTCGTGCATAAAAGCCTGCTTGGAGCCCAGCAGCATCACGGCAAACCAGCGGGCATCCTCATCGTCGTCAAAATCAGCCACGAGCACGTCGGTGGACTCGGCTTTCTCGGCTTTGGTGAGCTCAGAGGAGATAAACTCCGCAATCTGCTGCGACAGGTCTACGAACTCGCGCTCGCCAAAGAAGTAACCCTTGAGCTCGCCGCCAAACGCAGAGTTCTCGGCAAACGTGGCGCGTTTATTGTCGGCCGAGGTACGTGCGCGGCGCAGATGCGTGGTCACGAAGTTGCGCACGGTGCGGCTCTCGATATCGAGCTCGCGCTGGCTCATAACGTTGACGGCAGAGTCAAAGTCCAGGATATGTAGAATCGCGTGATTGATTTTCATATACGGCATTCCGTTCTAGATCGATTTCGGCACGAACCAGTATAGCGGTCGAGCCCGCCCCAGGCGCATCGAAGCTTGGTGCATCGGGGACAGGTTGCTTTGCGCCAATGGCTAGCGCAGGAGCTCGGACTGCCAAGCCTCGAGCTGTTCTGCCAAACTCTTGCCGGCAGCGGGCATGTCGATCTGGGGTCGTTTGGGCAGCAGCGCGCATTTAAGGATTGCCACGATGGTCTGCGAGACAAAGCGTCGCGTATCCTCGTCAAAGCCTTGCGCAGCCTGGAGCATCACGGGCAGGCTCTCGCGCAGATTCCCGGCGATATCCGCAAACCGCTCAGCACCCGTAGCCTCAAACACGGAGAACAACGCATCTACAAAACGCTCGCGCTCGCTAGGTGACACTGCAAGCAGCATCTCGCGAATGGAGTCATCAACGTATCGAGCACCGGCGGACAGGCGCTCACAGTACGCGAAGTCGCGACCATCAACCACCCAGCTAAAGGGATTATGCTGCAGCAGGCTGAACTCGGTGCTCTCAACGATGGCATAGTCCTCCTGTGTCTCGAACATCATGCCAAAGATCGACGACCGAGGTAGCGTCTTGTCGATTCGACCGGAAAGATCGGCAAAGGCGTTGCCGTTCAGAAACTCCTCGACGAAGCCCGGACCATCATGGGAATACACCCGTTCGATTCGCTCACGGGCGACATCGGAGCACATCGCCGCACCGTACACCGCAAGGTTTCCACCCTTGGAATGACCTCCGCACAAAAGCGGCCCGTCGATCGCATCCGCCGCCTCGTCCACATAACGCGCCGCGGATTCCTGGGCCGGCACAGGACACCGGAACGCCATGTTAAAGTCCTCTTTCCAGCCCACAATCGTGCTGTCGGTCCCCCGGAAGGAAAGATAACTAAACCCCACCGGAAACCGGAACGCCATGGCTGCAAACTGCTCTGTCGCCACCACATCGCTCACGGCACGATAGCCGCAAACGTGCACGCCACGGTAGCGAGGACTTGCTGCCACGGCCTCCAACAAGGCCCTGCTCCCCTCCGGGTCCCACAAGTCGTCAATCATGTCCCGGTAGCACTCGGCACGCAGCAGCTCGCGTACGTCTAGGCCCTGCCAGTTCGTCAGCTCCGCCATATCACCTGGCAAACGCAAATAGGACAACCACGCAAAGACCAGGCTATCCACCGCGCAGAACGGCCGTTCCTCAAACGGATCAAACGCCGTCTGGGCATAGGTCAAAAAATTAGGCGAATCCGACATGGCCCTCCCATCAACTATGGTGCATTGGGGTGGTGCAAAGTAACCTGACCCCCTCGCAATCAGAACCACCCTTAAAAAGGGTGGTTTGCTCTTAGGGTATAACCCACGGGCCCCGGGCTCGCGTCTAAAGGCG
>CABULX010000163.1 GCA_902492545.1 uncultured Collinsella sp.
CCGCAATCAGCGCCCAAGGCCACCGCGGCGGCGCAAGCCGCCATTGGCGACAGTCTGGTCAAAGAGGCTCAAACTTTTGCCGATGAGCTTGCCGCATGGCGTCACGATCTGCATCGGACGCCCGAACTTGGTAACGACCTCCCGCAGACCTCTGCGTATATCCAAGCGCGCCTGGCCGAGATGGACATCCCGTTTGCCACGCTCGTCGATGGTTCCTGTGTTGTGGGCCTTGTCGGTGCCGGTGCCACCGCGGCCCAGGGCAATGGCGTCTGCACGGACGAACAGGCCGGAACGGTCATTATGCTGCGTGGCGACATGGATGCCCTGCCCGTTGCCGAAGAGTCGGGCGAGCCTTTCGCCTCTACGAACGGCTGCATGCATGCTTGCGGTCACGATATGCACGCGACGGCGCTGCTTGGTGCGGCTCGTATGCTCAAGGCCCGCGAGTCCGAGCTTCTCGACGCCAACGCCACGGTTAAGTTGCTGTTCCAGCCGGGCGAGGAAACCTTTGAGGGTGCCCGTGCTGCCATCGTCGACGGTCTGCTGCGGAACCCACGCCCCCAGGCCGCCTTTGCCATGCATGTCAATAGCCAGTCGCCGCTTGGCCTGGTGCTCTACGGCAGCCCGGCGCTCTCGGGTGTGTACGGTTTTCGCATCACGCTTCAGGGCAAGGGCGGCCATGGCTCGAGCCCCGAGATCTGCATCGACCCCATCACGGCCGGCGTCCATGTGCATCTGGCGCTTCAGGAGCTCATCTCCCGCGAGGTGCCGGCGGCCAAGGAGGTCGCGCTTACCGTTGGCAAGTTCGCCGGCGGTCAGGCCGCAAATGTCATCCCCGACACTTGTGTGCTCGAGGGAACGCTGCGCGGATTCGACGTTGAGCTCATGGAGCACCTCAAGACCCGCATCGCGGAGGTCGTCAAAGGCGTTGCCACGACCTATCGTACGCCGGCGACTATCGAGACGCTCTCGGATGTTCCGCCGCTGGTACTCGATGACAATATGACCCAGGCTTCACTTGGCTATGTGGGTGCGACACTGCCCAAGGCCACCTTCCTGCCGCTGTTCCATGCCATGGCGAGCGAGGACTTTGCGCTTATCTCGAGTGAGATCCCGAGTGCGTACTTTACCGTGGGCGCTGCCGTGACTGATACGGACGAGCATTTTGCTCAGCATCATCCCAAGGCACGTTTTAGCGATGCCGAGCTTCCCCTTGGCGCCGCGGCTTATGCCGCCGTCGCTTTGGGCTACATCGCCGACCACCGGTAGCACCCAATCTTGCTACTCGTTTGTTTAAAAGGAACAGTATGTCCCAGCAGCATAAATTCTTTCCCGGCTGGCTCGTCGTGGCCTCCGGCTTTGTCATCATGGCCACGTGCTACACCATTTTCGTTAACTGCATGAGCCTGTTTCAGCCGCTCATCGTCAGCGACCTCGGGATCACGCTTACGCAGTACAACATCTCCAATGCCATCTCCACCGTGGTGAGCGTTATCGGCTCACTTGTCATTGGCCATGTTGCCGATAAAGTAAGCGGCCGCGTTTTGGGTTCCCCTCACTGTAATCGCCACCTCTGCCGTTCTTGCCGGCATGAGCTTTGTCGGTAAGCTATGGCAGGTCTACGTGCTCTTTTCTGTTCGCTCCGTTCTGTCTGTGGCTGCCTTGGAAGCCGAATGGATGCTCGTACCATCATTCGGTTTCCAAGGCGGTCACGGGCCTACGAAATGATCCGTTTTCCTCCGTCCCCAACAGATCACGTGATCCGAAGGGGACGGAGGAAAACGGATCACAAACAGCGGCGGCGCATCTGGCCGAACGAGTCCCCATACCCACGTTCGGTCAGACGCGCCGCCGCGTTGCTGCTTTGTGCCGTATAATGTCCACTATCTATGACGCGATACAAAAGAAAGGTGTTTGCCCATGCAGGCACAGAAGGCGGAGGGAACCCGCGACCTTATCGGCGCCGAGATGCGCGCCTGGCAAAAGATGCAGCAGATTGCGGCCAGCGTATTCGAGCCGTTTGGCTTTAAGCCCATCGAGACGCCCGCGATCGAGCAGGTGGACGTGTTTGTCCACGGCATCGGCCAGTCGACCGACGTCGTGCGCAAGGAGATGTTCCGCGTGTTTAGCGGCGCCAACCTGGAGCGCGTCTTTACCGAAGGCACCGATACCAAGCTCAAGCCTAAGCAGCGTCTGGCCCTTCGTCCCGAGGGCACGGCCGGTGTGGTGCGCGCCGTCGTGGAGAACAACCTGGTGCCCCAGGGCTCCACGCCGTTTAAGGCTTACTACGCCGAGGCCATGTTCCGCGGCGAGCGTCCCCAGAAGGGCCGCCTGCGCCAGTTCCATCAGGTGGGCATCGAGTGGCTCGGCGCTCCCGATCCGGCGGCAGACGCCGAGTGCATCATCATGCTCATGGAGTTCTACAAGCGTCTGGGCTTCGATCTTTCCAAGCTCCGTCTGCTCATTAACTCGATGGGCGATCCCCAGTGCCGTCCGGCCTATCGCGAGCAGGTTAAGCAGTTCATTCTCGACCACGCCGACGAGATGTGCGACGAGTGCCGCGAGCGCGCCGAGCTTAACCCGCTGCGCGCCTTCGACTGCAAGAACGACCATTGCCGCGAGATCATGGCCGAGGCTCCGCTGATGGGTGACAACCTGTGCGACGAGTGCCGCGAGCACTACGAGCAGGTCAAGCGCTATCTGGATGCCGCCGGTATCGAGTATGTCGAGGATCCCACCTTGGTGCGCGGCCTGGACTACTACACCCGTACCGTCTTTGAGGTCGAGGCCCCTGGCGCCGGCGTCGGCTCCATCGGCGGCGGCGGCCGCTACGACGGCCTGGTCGAGCTCGAGGGCGGCAAGCCTACGGCCGGCGTCGGCTTCGCCGTCGGTTTTGAGCGCGCCCTGCTGGCCCTACAGGCCTTTGGCGGCGACCTGGGTGCCGATGAGGCCCCGTGCGTCTACGTCGCCAACGCCGGCAAGGAGTTGCGCCAGAACGTCTTCGCCATTACGCAGGAGCTTCGCGCTGCAGGTATCGTGACCGAGGCCGACTACCAGGGCCGTTCGCTCAAGGCTCAGTTTAAGCAGGCCGACAAGGTGGGCGCCAAGCTCATTTTGGTCTTGGGCGGCGACGAGCTTGCCGCCGGCAAGGTCAAAGTGCGCGACATGCAGAGCCATGACGAGGTGCTCGCCGATCTGGACAACGTCGTCGAGGCGGTTCGCGAGCGCCTGTAGCGCATCTTTTTGAGCTTCGGGCCTGCTAACGTGCCCTGCTCATGGAGAGCGATTGTTACGGGGGTGTTTCGCTTTTATGCGGAATGCCCCCGTTTACGTATGCCGC
>CABULX010000164.1 GCA_902492545.1 uncultured Collinsella sp.
TACGTTTTTGCCGGCTATCTACCAGGATGCCACGCGTCGCAAGTGGGCCGTACATCAGCGCGGCGGCGAGCCGAAGATTTTTGACTATGCGGACGTGTTGCAGTGCGAAGTGGCCGAGGCAGGCGATCCGGAGGCCGAGGAAGTGGCCTCAAAACGGGAATTTGCCCAGCGTATCCTGGCGAATCCTGCCAAGGCAGCAAAAATAAATGCCGCCAAGCGTAATATGTGTCTTGGTATGGGCGTTGTTGTGGCGGTTCAGACGGGAAAAGACGAGGTTTCCAAATTGGAGATTCCCGTTATGACCGACGAAGTCAAACGCGATTCAAGTCTATATAAGTCGTATCGGAATGTCGCCGAGAAGATCAAGGCCGAATTTGATGCCATGGGAGGGCTGGCCTAATTTTGGCGGCATACGTTTTTGAATGAGGAGTCTGTGCAATGGCAGGCGAATCTTATGCAATTCCCCCCAAAGATCGTGCTGTTGAGGGAATTCTTTGGTATATCCAGCACCATCAGCTTGCCGGCGGCGATCGCCTGCCGGCCGAGCGCGTGCTGTGCGAAGAGATCGGCGTTTCGCGTACGGCGTTGCGCGCTGGTATCACGCGGCTCATCTCGTGTGGAACGCTCGAGAGCCGTCGCGGATCGGGTACGTATGTGTGTCCTCCCAAGCCGCTGAACATCTTTCAGGAAACGTATAACTTTTCCGATGCTGTGCGGACTGCCGGCCTGCACCCCTCTTCTCGTCTGGTTTCCACCGGGACCATCGAGGCGGATGAGGCGCTTGCCGACAAGCTTGGGGTGTCTGTAGGCGCTCCTTTACTCCGTATGCAGCGCGTTCGATTTATTGAGGGCGAGCCGGCGTCAATCGAGACCGCTCACGTTAACCTGTCCCTGTGTCCCGCGCTTCCCGATCACGATTTTGAGTGTGAGAGCCTTTACGATGTCCTGCTCAAAGAAGGCGGCGTGCGTGTTGAGCATGGACGTGAGCATATTTCCATCTCGCGTTTGAACGCCGAGGAGGCCGAGCTGCTCCAGCAAGAAGAGGGAACGCCGGTGTTCTATGAGAGCACGATCGAATTTGATAAGGACATGCGTTTTGTGGAGCATTGCAAATCGGTGATTTTGCCCACAAAGTTCCGCTTTGCCGATAACGGCGAAGAGAACGGCATGAGGAGCGTGGCAGGTGAACAATGGCTGAAACAGTAGTTGCCACCCCGGTTTATATGCGCATTCGACGCCGCATCGAGGAGCGTATCGAGCGCGGAATATATCCCACGGGTTCCATGATTCCGTCCGAAAAAGACCTCGCCGAGGAATTTGGTACGACACGCTTGACCATCCGAAGTGCTGTCGATGAGTTGGTTCGGCGTGGGCAGATTCGACGCGTCCGCGGAAAGGGCGCGTTTGTGGCACAGAAAGTGCCCGTTGCGTACGAGCGAACAGGAGGCTTTCGCGAATCGGTTCGTGCTTCGGGTGGCGAGCCGCCCGTCCGCATCCTCGCGCGTTCCAAGCGTTATGCGGGCCCATATTATGCCAACCTGTTTGGTATTGCCGAGGACGATTTGCTGTATTCGATTCGGCGTTTGAACTGCGTCAACGGCGACCCCGTATCGATTGAGACGGCGTTCATCCCGTGCCTGCTGTTTCCCACAATCGAAGATATTGACGTGTCGGTCTTCAGTTTGTACGAGACCTATGAGATGTTGGGCCGAAAGCCGGTCATGGCACAGGAAAAGCTCGATATCGAAGCGCTGGGCGCACGAGATGCCGGCCTGCTTGGACTGGAGCAGGGCGATTTTGCCTTGACGCTTGAGTGCGTGAGCTTCGATGCGAGCGGCCAGGCGATCGAGTACGTCAAGTCGTTTAACCGCGGTGATGCGGGTGGATATACCTATACGTACTAGCTGGTTTTTTTGCATAACGGGCTGAAAAGCTGACGGAATTTTGATTCGTTGGGTCAGCTGTATATACAACCTTACAGGGCTCAAAATCGACCGTTCGCCGAAGGGAATAAATTAATCGACAAAGAGGTATCAAAAAGCCGTAACCTGTAATCGTGATTGGTATCAAATACTAATGATTTGTTGCGAGGTGAGACGATGAAGATGCTCGATTACGTTCAACTCGCCCATGTGCGTATGGGAGAGAACCTCGAGCGTTCGTCTGAGCTGGTAGCGCAGCTCGTTGATATTTTCCAGTCCGGTTCTTTTGACGCGCTGCGCATCGTTGCTTCGGGTTCGTCGCGCCATGCCGCCGATTGCGCCCGCGATTACCTGCAAGATGCGCTGCAAATGCAGGTGTCCGTTGTGACGCCCGAGGCCTTCGTTGATTTTGAACACACCTATCCGCAGCATGCGCTCAACATTGCCGTTTCGCAGAGTGGCTATTCGACCAATACGATTGCGGCGCTCGATTACATGCGCGCACACGATATGGCTGCAGTTGCGCTCACGGCAAACGTCGAGGCGCCCATCAAGGAGCACACTGACATCGTTCTTGACTACGGTGTGGGCGTCGAGTCGGTGGACTTTGTGACTCTGGGCGTCGAGGTTCTCGTTGAGTACCTGGTGCTCTTTGGTATTTACGGCGGTCAGGCGCGCGGAACGATTGACGCCAAGGGCGTTGCCCAGCGTCTTGACGACCTGCGCGAGGCCATCCAGGCCAATGCCGTGATGTGCAAGACCGCCGAGGAATATGTCCAAGACCACATGCTCGAGCTTTCTGAGCACATGCCCGCCATGGTCGTCGGCAACGGCCCCAACTACGGCGTTGCCGAGGAGGCGGCGCTCAAGCTGAGCGAGACCATCAAGATTCCTGCCATGCATCACGAGGGCGAGGAGTTCGTTCACGGTCCCGAGATGCAGATCGTTCCGGGCTATCTGGTGTTTATCGTTGACGATCCGCAGGGGTCGGAGCGTCTTGCGAATATCGCCGATGCGCTATCGAACGTTACGACAAAAACGGTGCTGCTCACGGCCCATCCCAGGGGTAAGGCTCACGAGGTTGCGGTGCCTCAGGTGGCTCCGCTGCTCAGCGCAATTCCCAATCTTGTGTTCTTCCAGACTATTGCGGCCATAATCGCCGAGCGTCTGAAGTCATGGGACGTGCACCCGTATCTCGATGCCGTCTCCAAGCAAATGGAGGTCAAGGCAGAGGGCTACGAAGAGTCAGTCAATGCGCTTAAGGCCAAAGCGGCTGAGTGTTACGGAATGTAAGCGGGTTTTGATGCCCGTTGGCATGGGGGATGTGGAAACAACCCCAGAAAGGAGAGACAAATGAAGGAAACCGAGAAGATCGAGATCATGCATTTCGACCAGGAGGGCTATCTCG
>CABULX010000165.1 GCA_902492545.1 uncultured Collinsella sp.
GAAGAGCCCACCGGCGACGGCAACGGCTACGAAGCCAACTACTAGAGTTACGCGGTTTTACCAAACCGCGTAACCAGTTGACGCTGCGCGGGCCGCATTTGGACAATCTGACGTTCAACTTCAAGGGCGCGACCAGAAGGTCAGCGCCCTTTCGTTTCACGTCACCTTGTCTCAAATGCGACCCGCTCGCTGCCCGTCCTCAACCTGCGACGTTAGTCATTGGAGACACTCTTGATGCACTTGGCACTTGGGGACGTTCCTTTTGTGCCGGCAGTTTGGGACACTCCTTGCGTTAAGAGGCTGGCGTGCGTCAACCTATTCTCGTTGCAGTAAAAAAATCGCCCCGTTCTTGGTTGAGGACGGGGCAATTCGTCTTTTGGACTTGTGCAGCCAGGCTTATGCAAAGCGGGCGACGAGCTCCTGGAGCACGTCGGTCATCTTGACGAGCGAACTGACCGGGACGAACTCGTTGACGCCGTGGTAGCAATAGCCGCCGGTGGAAAGGTTGGGGCAGGGCAGACCGCGGAACGACAGCTGCGCGCCGTCGGTGCCGCCGCGAATCGGCAGCACTTGGGGCTCAACGCCGCAGGCAAGGTAGGCTTCCTTGGCAACATCAATAAGCTCGGGATAGTCACGAACGATCTCGGCCATATTTCGATACTGCTGCTTAATCTCGACCGTCACACGCTCCTTACCCAGACGCTGGTTGAGCATCGAGGCGGCGGCATCAATAAGGTCGAGTTTCTGCTGGAACTTGGCGGCGTCATGGTCGCGGACGATATAGCGCGCTGTGGCGTGATCGACGGTCGCAGATACACCCTCAAGGTGATAAAAGCCCTCGTAGCCTTCCGTATACTCCGGGCGCTGCACGTAGGGGAGCAACGCGTTGAAGTCGCAGAACAGATTGCCTGCGTTGACCATACGACCCTTAGCGTCGCCCGGGTGGATGGACTGGCCCTCAAAGCGGACGGTCGCCTCGGCGGCGTTAAAGCACTCCCACTCCAGCTCGCCGATGGGGCCGCCGTCGACCGTGTAGGCGTACTTGCAGCCAAAGGTATCGATATCCAACAGTTCGGCTCCGTGGCCGATCTCCTCGTCAGGGCAGAAGCAAATGCCGAGTGCGGGATGGGGCAGAGAAGGGTCCTGAGCGATACGCGCGACAAGCGACATGATCTCGGCGACGCCTGCCTTGTCGTCCGCGCCCAGCAGCGTGGTGCCATCGCTGCAGACCAGGTCCTCACCCGCGAGGTCATTCAGGGCGGGAAGCTTGGCGGTACTCATGGCAACGGGCTTACCGTCAACCGTGCCGCAGACCAGGTCGCCGCCTTCGTAGTGTACGATGTGCGGCTTCACGCCGGCGCCCGGTGCAACTTCGGTGGTGTCGAGATGGGCGATCAGGCCCAGGGCGGGCTTGTCCTCAGCGCCCGCACTTGCGGGGATATGCGCGCAGACATAGGCGTGCTCGGTCACGTGGGCATCTTCCGCACCAAGCTCGCGCAGCTCTTCAGCCAGCACGTTGGCAAGGTCAAACTGAACGGCGCTCGAGGGTACCTGGTCGCAGTTTGCATCCTCGGACTGCGTGTTGATCTGGACGTAGCGCAAAAAGCGTTCGAGGACATCGGGGCTCGTGGTGGTGTTTTCCATAAAGACCGCTCCAATCTTGGTCGTCGTGTGCAACAAGAACTCTAGCACGGTATGCCACGGCATACCACGACGCTTGGATGGGGTAGAATCAGCCATTGAATGCAGAAGGGACGGAAGATCATGGATACGACAAATAGCTCGCGCGAACTACATCTGACGGTGGCGAACGAAGACTACTTGGAGTGCATGGTTCGCATTGAAAGCGAAGAGGGGGAAACCAACGGCGTGCGATCGGTCGACATCGCGCAGCGCCTTGGCGTCTCCAAGGCATCGGTCAATAAAGCGGTTTCGGCGCTCAAGGCATCCGAGCTTGTCGAGCAATCGCACTACGGCAAGGTAATCCTGACCGATCGCGGTCGCGAGGTTGGCACGGCTATCTGGTACCGTCATCGCCTCATCCGCACGTTTTTGGTTCAGGAGCTCGGTGTCGAATTTGAGCGAGCCGATTCCGAGGCCTGCATGATGGAGCATGCGCTATCCGAGGACACGATGAGCCGCTGGCTCGCCTATCTCGAAAAGCAGGGAATCAGCGTCGAGGAATAGCGGGATATATATGGATACGAGTTATTACAACCGCTTTGGTGCCGAGGAACTTACGCGCCGCTTGTCGAGCGAGACCTTGTTGGCGCAGGGCCCCATGGGCAGTGTTTTGTTGAGTGAGTACGATGCCGCCGACATTCCACCGGCGTTTTGGAATCTGGCAGAGCCGCAGACCGTTTCTCGTATCCATCGCTTGTATGTCGCCGCCGGCGCGCAGGTGCTCATTACCAACACCTTTCAGGCATCAAGCTATGCCCTCAAACACGACCAGATTGCGCCGTCCGTGGCGGAGGTCAATCGCGGGGCCGTCGACGATGCCCGCCAGGCGCACCCTCAGCTGCTGCTGGGCTCGATGGGCCCGATCGGTATTGAGTGGTTTGCCGAGGACTCTGCCGAGTATCGTGAAATCCGCGGCATTGCGCGCGAGCAGGCGCACGCCTTGCTCAATGCTGGTGTTGACGGTCTGCTGATCGAGACGGTGACGTCTATCCGTAATCTGCAGCCCATGCTTGCCGACGCCCGAGATGCCGCCGACGGCATGCCTGTTCTGGTGAGTTTTGTCGTTGACGATAAAGGCGACCTGCTGGGCGATGGCCTCAACATCGAGGCAGCCGTTTTGTACGCCGAAAAACACGGCGCAAACTCGGTTGGTGTTAATTGCTGTTCGCTTGCGGCCGCGAACGCGGCGGTGCCCAGGATGGTTGCATCGGCGACTACTCCCGTCACGGTGCGTCCCAACGTGGGCGATCCGGTCCAGACTCAGGATGGCCCCGTATGGCACGAGAACCCCGAAGCTTTCGCGCGCGCATGCATCGAATGGAGACATGCCGGCGCCGCAATGGTGGGCAGTTGCTGTGGAACCACGGCAATCACTACGGCCGCGATGGCCGAGGCGCTCGATATATAAAGGGCAAAACCGCTCCATACGGGGCGGTTTTTTTATTGCTTGCATGTCCTCGGCAGCATTTGCCCAAATGGTGAATGCTGGTGCCGGCAGGTTGCCGAGTGCGTGTTGCGGGTATACCTCACGCGTACCATGATCCAAACACTGTGAGGTGTCTGCGCGTGTGCGCGATAATTCATTTTGGAACTGACGGTTGGCGCGC
>CABULX010000166.1 GCA_902492545.1 uncultured Collinsella sp.
CCCATCGTTGTGCAAAGAAATGAAGAATCGGCTCAAACAATTCCATGTAGGGAAAACCTCCTAATGATCGTCCAACCATGATACCCACCAAGAAGCCCGTCCGATCAAATTCGGACGGGCTTCTGTGCTCGATATAAGGTTTACGCGGTGGGGCTGCAAGGCCCGGCGGTGTAGCTTAGCGTCGACGCTTCCAGATAATGCCGAGAATGATGACGATGATGCCGCCGATAAGGCACGCGCCAACTACTGCCAGCGTGCGGTCTCCCGTTGCGGCGAGCTTACCGGTCGTCTTCTTGGTGATGACCTTCGTGGTCGTCGTGTCCGTCTTAGGCGAGGGCTTAGGCGTCGGGGCCGGTGTGGGCGTGGGGTCCACGGCAGCGGAGCCAAAGCTGATGGTGCCCGCGAGCGAGGCCATCTTGCTCTCCCAGCTGTTCTGCCCGATCAGCGCCCTTAGCGCTGACTCGCAGGTACCCCACTCGGTGTGCTTGGTGGCGTTTGCGAAGGTGGGGAAGTCGGTCGTGTTGGTGATGATGTAGTTGTTGGTGGCGACGGTATAGGTCTTGGCGGGGTCGAGCGTGCTGCCGTCTTTGGTGAGTGTGGCACTCACAATGCGCTTGCCCTCGGGCTGCGTCCAATCGATTGTCACGTTGATGCCGCCGAAGGAAAGGACACTGCCGGAGTCGTCGCGCCACTTGTACGTGTCTTGTGCCTCCTGCTCGGTGTGACCGGCCGCCACATAAGCCTGCTGAAGCTCGTAGCTGTCGTTGCAATCGTCGCTGATTTGTAGCGAGTGCTCGAGCGCTGCGAGGAAGTCCGCGCCGGTCATGGTCCAGGTCTCCACGGTGTTGCCGTAGGGCGAGATGGCGATGACGTTGCCGGCGGTCACGTTGCCCGCCGCGATGCCGCCGCGGATGCCGCCAGCGTTTTCGATAGCGAGGTCCGCGCCCGTCAGGTCAAGATAGGAGCTGCAAATCACGTGGCCGATGGTCTGGGCCTTGGTGGTGTCGCCCTCCTTGCTGGGACGGAAATCGGTGGTGCGCACCATTTCCCAACCATGCGTGCCTGCGGCGTCCTCGCCGTAGAAATAGTTGGTGGTGGATGTGCCGAGCACCTTGTTCGATTCGTTTTCAAAGTCCTCGTCGAGCGGCTTGATCTTGTTGCGGACGGCTTCAAGGCGGCTTTGGTAGTCGGAGCCCTTGTCGGGGTCTGCCAAAAGGTCGTTGACGTTCTTGGCGGTGTAGAGCTTCTCGTCGCTGCCGTCTGCAGGGACCGTGACCGTGCCATCGTCGGTCGTCTCGGTGCCATTTGTGTCGTATTTGTACGGAATGGAAAGCAGTCCCACCTCGGCAAAGGCACTGCCCGCCTCGACAACGTGGATTGTCTTGCCGTCGGCTCCCGTCACCTTCTCGTTAAGGTTGATGTGCTCGTGGCCTGCGATAAGGGCATCGACGCCACGGAGTCGCGTGGCAAAGGTCTTGGCGTCGAGCGTGTGCGCGATACACACAACAACATCGCAGCCCTCCTTGCGCAGCTGCTCTGCCTCGGCATTGATGGCGTTCGCGGCACTCGAGAACGACGTACCCGCGACCAGGTCCGCGCGCAGCGAGGATTCCAGCGACTCATCCATGGCACCCACGACGCCGACCTTGATTTTGTAGTCGAATGTGGAGTGATCCTCGCTATCCTCCCAGGTGCGATCGAGCGTCTTCGTGATGCTCGAGCTCCATACGCCGCTCGTAGACTTTGCGTTCGCGCAGAGCATGGCGAAGGGCGTGCCGGTGGTGCTGTAGCCGGTCATGGTGCGGAGTTTGTCCGCGCCGTAGCTCCAGTCGTGGTTGCCTGGCGTGGTCGCGTCGTAGCCGTCGGCGTAGAAGGTGTCCATGAGCTCGGCGATGCTCTTGCCCTCGCTCATGGTGGCAAAGGACTGCCCGTGGAAGGTATCGCCCGCATCGAGCAAAAGATCGGGGGCGCTGCTTTGGGCGCTATAGAGAACCGCCAGTCCGTCAAAGCCCACAGTGCCGGTGCCCTTGCTTGCGTTGTAGCTGTACTTGTAGCTGCCGTGGATATCGTTGGTGTGCATGACGGTCACAGAGCCGTCAATAGCGGCGGGCAGGTTCCCCGCGAAAGCGAGGCTTGGGATGCCTGCGAGCGCGCCGGCAAACAACGCGGCGGCTAACGCAAGGCGGGGGAGTCTTCTCATGGCAGTTTCCTTAGTCCTTAGCCAGAATGTCTGGTTGAATATCGGATTATCGACATAATATGCGAAAACCGCCGCAAGGGCGTCTGTCCCTTAGCGGCGGTTTTGACGTTTGCGCAGATAAAACCTGCCAAAATAAACCTGTCCCTTTTTGGCAGGTTTTAGCTCAGCAGCATGCGGTCGTTGGCGAGCTCGCCGCCCGAGACCTCCTCGAACTTCTGCAGCAGGTCGGCCACGGTGAGCGACTTTTTCTCGTCGCCGGCCACGTCGTAGATCACATGGCCCTCGTGCATCATAATCAGACGGTTGCCCAGACGGATGGCGTCGTTCATGTTATGCGTGACCATGAGCGTGGTCAGGTGGTTCTCGTCGACGATCTCCTCGGTCAGGTTGAGCACCTTAGAGGCCGTCTTGGGGTCGAGGGCCGCCGTGTGCTCGTCGAGCAGCAGCAGGCGCGGCTTGGTGAGCGTGGCCATCAGCAGGGTGAGTGCCTGGCGCTGGCCACCCGAGAGCAGGCCGACCTTGGCGTTGAGGCGTGTGTCCAGGCCAAGGTCCAGGCGCTTGAGCAGCTCAACGTACTCATCCTTCTCGGCCTTGGTGACGCCCCACGAAAGGCCGCGACGCTGGCCGCGGCGCTTGGCGAGGGCCAGGTTCTCGGCAATTTGCATGTCGGCAGCGGTGCCGCGCATGGGGTCCTGGAACACTCGGCCCAGGTACTTGGCGCGCTGCGACTCGCTCAGACGCGAGATATCGGTGCCGTCGAGCTCAATAACGCCCGAATCGAGCGGATACACGCCGGCAATCATGTTGAGCAGCGTGGACTTGCCGGCGCCGTTGCCGCCGATCACGGTCACAAAGTCGCCGTCGTTAAGGGTAAGGTCGACGCCGGTGAGCGCGCGCTTCTCGGTAACGGTGCCCTTGTTAAAGGTTTTTTTGACGTGCGAGAGCTTAAGCATCTGCCTCATCTCCCCTCGTATAGGAGCTGCGGAGCTTGTAGCGCTCCCAAACCACGGGCACGCACAGGGCCACGGCAACGATCACGGCGGAGAGCAGCTTCATGTCGTTGGC
>CABULX010000167.1 GCA_902492545.1 uncultured Collinsella sp.
TGCTTTCCGTCTTGCGCAGGACTGTAGAGCAGCAAACTTAACCCGCCCCGACCCCCGATGGCCCTAGACCGGCGGGATAGTCCGGTTCAGATGGGGCTTTGATGCATGGGTGGTCTGTTGTTGTGCAAATGGGTATCATACTGTGGTTACTGCGTCGAATCTGTGATGCATGTTTGTACGTTCCCGGCGGTCGGTTTGCCAGAAGCGCCCCGTCGGTTGTTCCAGACCCGTTTCGAAGAAAGGAAACAACACTAACCTATGGCAGCTAAAAAATCATCTCCCTTGAAGATCATCCCGCTCGGCGGCCTTGACGGCATCGGCAAGAACATGACGGTCTTCGAGTGCGGCGACGACATGGTGCTCGTCGACGCCGGTCTCATGTTCCCGGATGACTCCCAGCCCGGTATCGACCTGGTGCTTCCTGACTACACCTATGTCCTGGAGAACGAGGAGAAGCTCCGCGGTATCGTCGTCACCCACGGCCACGAGGACCACACCGGTTCGCTTCCGTATCTGCTGCAGGACCTCAACAATAAGGTGCCCATCTTCTCGAGCAAGCTGACGCTCGGTTTTATCGAGGGCAAGCTCTCCGAGTTCCGCATTCGTGCTCCCAAGTTCCGTGAGGTCAAGGGCGGCAGCCACGTCAATTTGGGTGGCATCTCGCTCGACTTCTTCTCGATGACGCACTCCATCCCGGGTGCTCTGGGCGTGTTTATCCGCACCAACCAGGGCACCGTTATGCACACCGGCGACTTTAAGCTCGACCAGACGCCCATCGACGGCGTCACGCCCGACTATGCCGCTATCAGTCGTTTTGCCAAGCAGGGCATCGACCTGCTGCTGTCCGACTCCACCAACGCCACGGTCCCCGGCTTTACCAAGTCCGAGGCCGAGGTTGGCCCCAACCTGCTGCATGCCATCAAGAATGCTCCGGGCCGCGTGTTCGTCGCGTCGTTCTCGAGCCACATCCATCGTCTGCAGCAGATCTGCGACGCCGCCCGCAAGTGCGGCCGCAAGGTTGTCGTGACCGGTCGCTCCATGCTCACCAACACCCGCGTGGCGCGCGAGCTCGGTTATCTCAACATCGATGATGCCGATATCATCGATGCCTTCGATATCGATAACCTGCCCGACGATAAGATCGTCGTCATGTGCACCGGTTCGCAGGGCGAGCCCCTGTCGGCCCTTTCGCGCATGGCCAACGGCGAGCACAAGACGCTCTCCATCCACGAGGGCGATACCGTCATCCTCTCGGCAACACCGGTCCCCGGTAACGAGAAGGCCGTTCAGCAGGTCGTCAACAGCCTCGCCAAGCTTGGCTGCGACGTGTGGGATAAGAACCGCGCCCTCGTTCACGTCTCGGGTCACGGTAGCCAGGAGGAGCTCAAGCTCCTGATGGCCATGGCCAAGCCCACGTACTTTATGCCGGTTCACGGTGAGGCCGTGCATCTGCGCGCCCATGCCCAGCTGGCCCGTAAGATGGGTCTCAAGGAGGATCATATCTTTATCCTCGATAACGGTGACACGCTCGAGATGCGCGGCGGTATCGTCAAGCGTGGTACGCCCGTCGAGTCCGGCATCGTCTACGTCGACGGCCTGCGTATCGGCGATACCGACCCCATCGTCCTGCGCGATCGTCAGAAGCTCGCCAACGACGGTATGGTTACCGCTGTTGCCATCGTCTCGCTCAAGCACAAGAAGATCGAGGCCATCGAGTTCTCGGGCCGCGGCGTCTCCTTTGCCATCGACGACCAGTTCTCCGAGGACGCCTCGGCGTCCATCATGAAGACGATCGAGAAGGGCAAGTTCAGCTTTACGAGCAGCGGTTCCGATGCTATTCGCAAGGCCGTGCGCGACTCGCTCTCTAACTTTATCTGGAGCCGTACGCGCACTCGTCCGATGATCATCCCGGTCGTCATGGAGGTTTAGTTTGGCGCGCGGATCTGCACAAAACGCCAAAGGCAATAAAGCCAACAACCAACCGGCATCTGCTAAGGGTGCCGGTTCCCATCTGCGTGCCAATAAGGGCCATGAGGCCGACTTCGACGATTTTGAGCCCCTGGTCGAGCCCTCGGCCAACCGCGATATTGCCGGCGTGGTCATCGCCGTTTTGGCGATTGCGTCCTTCATTGCCGTGATTTCCCCGGCAACGGCGCCCGTTACGGCTGCGATTGCCGGTTTCTACCACCTGGGCTTTGGTCTGGGCGCCTACGTGCTGCCGATCGTCATTTTGCTGTTTGCCGCCACGCTCTTTTTAGGCGAGGACTCGCCGCTCAACATTCGCTCGGTCGCGGGCGGAGCCGTGGTCTTTATCGCCGTCGTCTCTATTCTTTCGCTGATGGTGCCGGGTACGAGCGACTCGTGTGACCTTATGTTTACGCCGCAAAATCTGTCCGCCTCGGGTGGCTACATCGGTGCGTTTATTGCGAGTGCGCTGCAGAATGCCCTGGGTAAGCCTATCGCGATGGTGGTCCTGTTGGGTCTGGCCGTCGTTGGTTTTGTCATCATCGGCTTTTCGGTGGGTGGTGTGCTGCGCTCTGCTCGCGACCGTGCGGCCGATTTTGCCGAGCGCCGTCGTTCCGACGTCAACGCGAGCCCGTGGGGTGACGACGAAGCCCTGTCGGTGCCCGGCGTTGCCCGTCCGCACTTGAGCATTCTTCGTCAAAAGGGCTCCGATGCTGCCGTGACCACGGTTATGGGCAACGATGTGGACCCGGTTTTGGACGATGACGATGAGGACGATGACCCGTTTGTTGACGTGTCCGAGGCCTTGGAGGCCGAGCGCGCTAAGACGAAGCTGATGCCGCGCCGTCATGTCAAGAAGGGCAAGGCCACACCCAAGTTGAATACAAGTGAGCCCGATCCGTCCTGGTCCGAGAGTGAGATTGAGCTTACCGAGGGTGATGACGAGGATGATGAGGCTCCTATCGAGACCGCTAAGACAACTTTGCTGCCGCGTCGCCATGCAAAGCGCGACCAGGTAACCGGCCAGCTTTCGATGGAAGACGACCCCGATAAGATCGACGAGTCCGAGCCGCCGTTTGCCGTGAATCCTGTTTCGGCTGCACCTCAGATTCCCGACTTCTTGAAGCATCCCAAGGTTGCCGATGCGCCTGCCTCGAGTGCTGTCGAATCGGCTGCGGCTAGCGATGGGGGAGCGGACGGCGGCGCCGCAGATAACGAGGGCGAAGAAGAGGACGGCCTCAA
>CABULX010000168.1 GCA_902492545.1 uncultured Collinsella sp.
CTTACGCCAGCACGCCGAAGAACGCGCCGATGATGCCCACGACCATGGTGGCCACGATCAGCACCATGGGGTTGATCTTCTTGGACAGCAGCCAGTAGTACAGCCAGAAGGCGATCATGCCGAGCATGCCGGGCATGATGCCGTCCAGGATGTCCTGGAGGGTCTGGGCGTCCTCGCCCGAGCCGATGGCCACCGGGATGCTGGCCCAGAACATGTCCTTGCACATGGCGCCCACGACCATGACGCCCACGATGCCCACGCAGGTCATGATCTTCTGCATGAGGCCGGTCCTCTGGGCCTCGTCCAGGAAGCCCACGCCCAGCTCGTAGCCCTTGACGGCGCCCCAGATGCGCAGCGCGAAGCCGGGGACGTTGTAGATGAGCAGGAAGGCGATGGGGCCGAAGGGGTTGCCGGCCTGGCACAGGCTGATGCCCACCGCGGCGGCGACCACGCGCAGCGTCGACAGGAAGATGGAGTCGCCGATGCCCGACAGCGGGCCCATGAGGGCGGCCTTGACGTCGTTGACGCTCTCGGGCTCGATCTCGCCGCGGGCGACCTTCTCCTCCATGGCCATCGCGATGCCGCCGACGAACGGGGCGAACTGGACGGTGATGTTGAAGAACGCGCAGTGGCGGTGCAGGGCCTCGGCGTAGTCGTCGGGGCGGCCGGCGTAGATCTTCTTGAGCATGTTGGCGACCATCAGGCAGAAGGCGATGTTCATCTGCTTGTAGTAGGTCCAGGAGAACTCCATGCCCAGGGCGCCGACGTTGACGGCGCTCTTGACGAGGTCGGAGCGCGTGATCTTGTTCTCGGGACTAGAAGTCATCGTCCTCATCCCCTTCCGCGGAGAGCTGGGGCTGGGCTCCGCCCAGGCCGAGCAGGTCGAACTTGTCGATGCCGATGATGATGGCGATCAGGGCGACGCCCAGGACGGGCACGTTGGCGTAGGAGCACAGCAGGAAGCCCAGGAAGTAGAAGGGCACGAGCTGCTTGGTGAGCACCAGGCGGCCGAGCATGGCGAAGCCCATGGCAGGCAGGATGTTGGCGGCAACGCCAAAGCCAGCAAGGACAAAGGGCGGGATGAAGTCGAGCATGCCCTGGATGGCGTCAGCACCCAGATAGAACGACAGCGAGCACAGCAGGAACGCCATGATGATACCGGTCAAACCGATCAGGAAGTGCATCGCATAGACACCCTTAAGGTTGCCCTGGCCGGAGAAGACATCGGCGCGGTCAACCAGGATCGGCAGGGCGGCGTTGAGGATGTTCTTGATGGCAAGGCACAGCGTGGCGATAGGCATGGCGAGCGCGATGGCTGCCTCGGTGCTCTGGCCCAGCTGGATAGCGAAGGCGCAGGCGAGCACGCCGCCAATCGTCTCATCAGGCGGCACGTAGGCGCCGATGGAGATCGAGCCCATGAACAGCAGCTCCAGACTCGCACCGATCGCGAGGCCGGACTGCAGGTCCCCCAGCACCAGGCCCACGAGCGGGCACAGGACGATGGGGCGGAACGCATAGAGCGTACCGAGCTGGAAGTCGAACTTACCAAATGCGGCGATAAGTCCGATGAGGATTGCTTGGGTAAGCATATATCCCCCTTTCCTAATAGGACACTACGAAGAGCTCAGACTCTTCGAAATTGAATGCCTAGAGCACGCTGGCGCAGTCAACCTTGGGGTCATCGGCCAGGGGTCGAATCTCGACCTCAACGCCACGATCCAGCATCTCGCGCACATCGGCTTCCTCGGCCGCGGTCAGGAAGATCTGACGAGAGACCTGACGCGCATCGGGACGCTTCTCGTCCTTGGGCTTGGTGTTGCCCAGGTTGACCGACTTGATCTGCGGGCAGCCCTCAACAAGCTGCTTTGCCTCAGCAATAGTGGCGACACAGATGATCATCTTGTACTTGTCGGTCACGCCCGAGTTGATAGCTTCGATTGCATGCTCCATATCTTTGATGACAAGCTTGCAGCCGGCAGGCTTGCCCATCTTGAGCGTCGTCTTCCACACCGGGTCGTTAGCGACCTTATCGCCCACGCAGAAGATGCAGTTGGAGCCAAGGCCCTGAACCCAGGAAACTGCGACCTGGCCATGAAGCAGGCGATGGTCAACGCGAAGTAGCTGAATCATAATGTGACCCCCCAAAGGTCTTGTGCCGTCTTACGGCGTGTCAGTAGGTGCTGCGGATTAGAACTCTTCTTCCTCGTCGTCATCGACCAAAAGATCGTTGACAAACTTCACGCGCGTATCGTCCGCAGCGACGATGGCGCGAATCGTCTCCTCAACCGGCGCCGACTCGTCAGAGAACAGCAGCTGGATGAGCAGAGGAAGGTTCATGTTGGTAACGAGGTACGTGCGGGGACGCGTCTGGACGATCTTGGTGAACTCGTTGTTGACGCTGCCGCCAAAGAGGTCGGTGCAGACAACGACATCATCGTCGGCAGACATGCCTGCCAGCAGTTTTTGGGCCTCCTCGGCCACGTCCATGCGGCCATCGACGAACATCGAAAGATCGTGGACGTTGTCGCGAGCGCCCGAGAGCAGCTCGACGCTCTCCTTGATGCCGGTGGCGAAGTGCGCATGGCTGGCGATGATGTACTGTCTCATTCTGTGTTCCTCTCAATAGCCCGGCACGTTCCCGCACCCGTTTTCTTTAGTAGTCGAACTGGTGATAGTAGCGACGATACTTGAGGTTGTGCTTGGTGACCGTCTCGTAGTAGCGAGCCAGGCGGTCGGTCACGAGCACCGTCAGAATCCACGGGGAGACGATGACGCGGAACTCATCGTCAAGGCCGGGGATCGCGAACTCGGCGGTGTCGATGATGTTGATGTCGGTGTCGCCGGTCACGCCGCGGGTCAGGAAGGCGCGGACGCGCTCGTCGAGCTTGCGGTTCTCGTCCTCGCCCATGAACAGGAAGACCGGGACGCCGGGCTCCACGAGCTCGAGGGTGCCGTGGAAGAAGTCGGCCGAGGTGATGTAGCGGGTGCGCTTCCACTGCATCTCCTCGAGGATGCACATCGAGAACAGGATGGTCTCGCCCCACAGGGCGCCGGAGCCGATGAACATGGTGTAGGGGGCCAGGGCGTACTTCTTGGCGAGCTCCTCGGCGCGCGGCTCGAAGC
>CABULX010000169.1 GCA_902492545.1 uncultured Collinsella sp.
CCTTGGTATCGCCTCGCCCTTCGATTTATGCGGAATGGTCGACGCTGGCTCGCGTGCCACCTCGCTCTCCTTTATCTGCCGCGGTGTTTTCTACGAAGATAGAATTCCCACCGGACTTTGGCAGTCCAAGTTACCGTTGCTCGGCCAGGTCGACGGATGCTCTCCTTATTTCTGCCTTGACCCTCAGGCGCTAAACTATCTGATCGACGACCAGCCACTCGACTCCATCACCCTCGCCTACGACCACGCACCAAACACCGATGAGCGCCACATGAACCAAGTCCTCGACAAGCTGCTTGGACAGTGCGGGCTCACCGCGGAAGCCGGTCGAACCATCTATAGCAACCGGAAATTAAAGCGAACAGAACTCCGCCGTGTCGGAAAAATCCAAGGGCGAAGCGGGGCTGCCTACTGGCAGGCCTGGGCGACACGCGACAAGAGCGAATTCGGGCACAGCACCTATACGGTCACTGTCTACACCAAAGACGGAATTAAGGACAATGTTGACGATTTCGCGTCATCCAAACTCGGCATCCCCAAAACAACCAAGCCCGCCAGCCCAGATGAAATCCTGTAGAGACGCTCATTAGAATGTCGTTCAGCGAGCACGGCAGCATCGAGCTCGCCCCCCACCACCACGAAAGGGACAGGCCCCTTTGTGGCGGTTTTCGACAAAAAGAAGCCGCCCCATTAACAGAGGTGGCATCAAGCAAGTCCATTTATTAGCGTCCCTCAAGACCCAACGAAAACGCAGCGATGGAATCGAGAACCGACAATAGCCCGTTCGCACAGATAGAGGCAGAGATTCAAGGTCAGAGTCCGGCTTAAACGGCTTAGCTATCGCACGTCACATTGTTCTCGTCGTCCCCCTATCATATTTATAGTGCTTATAGTGAAAATAGTGAGTTTAGTGAGAAGAGTATCGCTCAAAACTCGTGGACTCAATTATTGACCTCACGCCCAGAATGAGTGGGGCAAATATTTCTATTAGAGGTCAAATCGAAGCCCAATAGGGCCTTTTCACCCCGTCATTTCGATCGATCGCTTTCTTTTGAAGATTGTCGTAAGCTGGTATCACTTATCTTAATGAATGCATACTATTTGCGAGGTACCCGCCGTGAAACGCTCCACCTATATCGGCCTGCTCGTCTTAGCGTTTGCGATTACCGCAGTCGGCGTAGGAATTATCTATCTCGCATTTCTCCCCGCCTCTGCGACGCAGGCGGCGGTTGAGACCGTAAGCTATCCCATCGAGGTCCTCACCGATATCGTCAAACCCGATTCGGTCACCGTCGATTTTGACGGTACGCCCGCAGCGCTTGGTGTCAGCAACTATCCCCGCATCGAACTTGGGGCCAGACGCTACACCAAAGATGAGCAGCTTATCGGCAAGGCAACCAGTTTACTCAAAGGCAAGACGTTTAAGCGGTGGTACGGCGCCGCAATATATCGAGCCAAGAATGGCCAAATGGTTGGCGGATATTATTCGACCCTTGAGCTCGATGCGGCAAACGGGAGCAAATTGTGCAACGTCTCATACGACCCTGGCTGCGTGGACAATGAAGGACCGGGGGTCTATATCTCGGATGGCGACGTAATCTACGTCATGGAGGGCGACCAGACGGCAGTCGTCGATTTTATGGATCGGTGTACCGAGGATGCCTACGAACAAACCTGCGAGCCCGATCCGCAGACAGCGCGCAACAGTGGCTCGGCACGCACTTGGCTATTTGACGATGAAATAACCTGGACCCCATCGAAATAAGGACCCGCCGGGCAGGCAACTTTGTGATGGTCCCGGTCAATTATTAGCGCCCCTCAAGACCCAACGAGAACGTCGCGGTAGCCCCGGCCACACCTTTCCCTCGGGCGACCCTCGCGAAGCGCGTGAGCACGAGGGAAAGGTGTGGCCGGGGCGTACAGCAGAGTTACTCGGCAGCGGCTTTGAACTTGTTGTAGTTGATCAGGCAGCCGGCCTTGACGATGGCACGCTCCTCTGCCGTCATATCGGCAATGTAGAGCTCAATCTGCTCAACCGCACCGTCGGCACGCACCACGTAGGCAGCGATATTCTTCAGGTCGCCATCGAGCGCGGCACGGATACCCGGCACAAAGACGTAGTCGCCCACCTCAAAGTTGGGCTCCGCCTCCATCTGGAAGGGCACCATGCCCCAGTTCATCACGTTGGAGCGATAGCGCTTGGTGGCGTACTCATGGACGATGTTGGCCAGGCCGCCAATCACGCGCTGGCAGCTCGCGGCCTGCTCGCGGGCGGAACCGTCGCCGGGCTTCTTGGCATAGAGCATAGAGCCGTACTCGGTCGCCTTGGCATCGGCCGTGACACCCGCGCCGGCCAGTGCCTCAAACACGCTGGCAAGCTCAGCATCGAGTGCCGCCAGGTCGCCCGCGGCTTCACCGGCAACGCGGCGCTTCTCCACGACGTCGACCTCCTTGGAGCGACCCACGTAGGCAGGGTCGCGGCGGCTGAGCGTAAACTCGGCCAGGCCCAGCGGGTTGGAGCGGAAAGAGCTCGTCTCGCCCGAAGGAATAAGCTCGTCGGTCGTGGTGACCGGGTCCATGATCTTGGAGCACACCTTAAGCAGGATGTCGTCGCCGAGGGGCTCCATCGCGGGCCACGGCTTGATGTTGGGACCCTCGACCAGCTCGTCGGCAGGCTCCGCCTTGCCAAAGCCCCAGTACACGCGCTTCTTGTACGGCGCATCGTCAAAGGTGCACTCGCAGGCCTCGTCCCAAGTTTCCTCGGGCAGGTCGGTCGCTGGCGTCAGGATGCCGCCGTTGGCAGCCGTCGCCGCAATGGAGCGGGCGTCCATCAGGGCCACGGCGCTCAGCTGGCCATTACCCGGCTTGGAACCCTCGCGGTTGGGGAAGTTGCGCGTGGTGTGGCGGATGGACAGGCCGTTGTTGGCAGGCGTGTCGCCGGCACCGAAACACGGGCCGCAGAACGCCGTGCGCACGATCGCGCCAGCCTCCATGAGATCGTAGATATAGCCGCGGCGCGTAAGCTCGAGCGCCACGGGCTGACTTGTGGGGTAGACCGACAGCGAGAACTCGCCGCAGCCGGTGTTGGCGCCCTTGAGCACGCGG
>CABULX010000170.1 GCA_902492545.1 uncultured Collinsella sp.
ATCTGGCGAACCTTATCGGTCATGCGCTGCAGGTTAAAGTCGACGTAGATGATCGTCTGCAGCAAGCGGAAGTCGGAGGCAACCGGCGACTGCGTAGCGATTAGGTTGTAGCACACGGCCTCTAAGTTGGCGCAGCGCGCGTCAATCGAAAGCGTGCGCTTCTTGGTTTTGGTGGCAAGCTTGCGGTCATCGGTCGCATAGGCCTTCACGGCGTCGTGAAGCGCCAGATCGACGGCCTCGTAGATGCTCAGCATCTCATGACGGGCCTCGATGAGCTGACGGGAAAACAGTTTGCGCATGGTTCACTCCAATCAGTTGGGTGCGGTCATGCCGCCCGCACAGTGAATACGCACCGGACCAGATCCGATCGGCTTGGGACTAGTCGCACCGATCAGCCAAAGCGGCCGGTGATATAGTCTTCCGTCCGCGAATCCACCGGGCTGGTAAAGATCGCGTCGGTTTGACCATACTCGATGAGCGTGGCGGGCTCGCCGGCAACTTCCTGCAAGAAGAATGCGGTGTAGTCGCTAATGCGAGCTGCCTGCTGCATTGAATGCGTGACGATGATGATCGTCATCTCGGGCGCCAGCTCGGCCATCAGATCCTCGACCTTGGAGACGGACGTGGGGTCGATGGCGGAGCAGGGCTCGTCCATCAGAAGGACATCGGGCTGCACCGCAAGCACACGCGCGATGCACAGACGCTGCTGCTGACCGCCCGAGAGCGCCAAACCATCCTTGTTGAGCTGATTGGATACCTCTTTCCAGAGGTTGGCGCGCTTGAGCGATTCTTCCACGATGTCATCGAGGTCGCTTTTGCTAGTCACGCCCTGCAGACGAGGGCCAAAAGCGACATTCTCGTAGATGGATTTAGGGAACGGGTTGGGCTGCTGAAAGATCATGCCCACGCGACGGCGAAGGTCGACCGGATCGACGCCCTCGGCATAGATATCGTTGCCGTCAAGCGTCATGGTGCCCTCGACGCGCGTACCCTCGATCAGGTCGTTCATGCGGTTGATGCAGCGCAAAAACGTCGACTTGCCGCAGCCCGAAGGGCCGATAAACGAGGTAATGGCGTTCTTGGCGATGTTGAGGTCGAGCCCCGTCAGCGCATGAAAGTCACCGTACCAAAAGTTGAAATCCTTGGCCGTGATGGCCGCTTGCTCCAGCGTGGGAGCGGACTGATAGACGGACATGGGACTCCTTAACTAGCGGCGCTTGCGCGACAGGAAGCGCGCAAACAGGTTGAAGGCCAAAATGATCGCCATCAACAGGAGCGCGGTGCCATAGGCTGCGTTCATGTTGATGCCGTCGTTGGCAAGCAGGTACAGGTGGACCGTCATGGGGCGGCCGGAATCGAGTGGCGAGATAGGCAGGTTGATGGCCTGACCCATGGTGTAGAGCACCACCGCAGTCTCGCCGATGGCACGGCCGATGGCAAGGACGATACCGGTGGCGATGCGGCCAAAGGCAGAAGGAAGCACGATCTTGGAAACGACCTGCCACTTGGTGGCGCCCAGGCCGTACGCGCCCCAACGGATATAGCGCGGCACGGCGCGAATGGCCTCCTCGGTGGTGCGCATGACGATGGGAAGCATCAAGAGCGCGAGCGCCAAAGCGGCCGAGACCATCGAAAGACCCAAGCCCATGGCCTCGACAAACAAGGCGTAGCCAAACAGGCCCATAACGATGGAGGGCACCGAGGCCAAAGCGTCGGCAGCATAGCGAATGAGCTCGACGACCTTACCCTGCTTGGCGTATTCGGCAAGATAGACGGCCGCCAGCACGGCAATCGGCGTGCAGATGAGCATGGCAAGCACCGTCACGTAGATGGTCGAGACGATCGTGGGCCAAATACCGCCTTCGGCGTTGACGCCCTGGGGCCAACCAAAGATAAAGTCGAGCGAGATATGCGGCAAGCCGTTGATGACCACGTAGGCGATAATGGCGACCAACACCAGCGTAGTGATATAGGCCGCAACGCGGAACACGCCGAGCATGAGTTTGTTGGACAGGTCCTTGTTGATGCGGCCCTTCTTGCCGTGGGAAAGGGCACGCTTGATGCGCTCGCGCGACGAGGTCGTATCGACCGTCGTGTCAACGGAATCGGACATAGCCTACCCCCTCTTCTTCTTGGAAATCAAACGGACAATGCCCACCAGCGCGGCGGAGATGATAAACAGGACCACGCCCATGCCAAAGAGCGCCGAGCGGTGCAAACCCGAGGAGTAGCTCATGTCGAGCGCAATCTGGCTCGTGAGCGTCGAGATGGGGCTCGCAATGCTGTCGGGAATAACCGGGGCGTTACCTACGACCATGAGCACGGCCATGGTCTCGCCGATGGCACGGCCCATACCCAGCACGATGGCATCAACGATACCCAGCTTCGCGGCAGGTAGCACGACCTTATAGATGGTCTGCCACTTTGTGGCGCCCATGGCATACGATGCCTCGCGAATGCCCATGGGAATGGAATTGAGAGCATCGATGGTGAGCGTGGTGATGGTAGGGACGATCATGATGGCGAGCACAAACCACGCCGTCAGCGCACCAAAACCAAGGCCGCCGGTCAGTTGTGCGATAAACGGACGGATGATGATCATGCCAAAGAAGCCATAGATGATAGAAGGGATGCCCGCCAGCAGGTCAACGGCGGGGCTGATGAGCTTGCGCACGCGCTTGCTGGCAATCTCGACCAGGTAAACGGCCGTACCCACGCCCAGCGGCACGCCCATGGCGAGCGCACCGACGGTCACCAGACCCGAGCCGGCAAGCAGCGACAAGATGCCGTAGTGGCCCTCGGAAGGCGCCCACGTAAAGCTAAAGAAGTCAGCCAGACCGATGTCAGTAAAGACGGGCAGCGCCGAGTACGTGGTAAAGACAAAAATCAGGATGACGGTAACGACCGCCAAGAACGCGCAGGCAAAGAAGATCCACTGCAGCGCCTTCTCCTTGATATAGGTACTGCGCGACACGAGCGCCAGCTCGCGCTTCTTGGGCGTCTGAACATTCTGCTCAGTCTGGGAGTTTTCCTGTGCTTCCATGCTACTCACTCCCCTTCT
>CABULX010000171.1 GCA_902492545.1 uncultured Collinsella sp.
GCGCAACGCGTTGCGCTGAGTCCTGAGGCTGTTGCAATGAAAATGAGAATCAAGGTGTTTGTGTCCGCACCAGCCCCGTATCCAGCCGTGGTCCCATATAAACAAACCCCGTGGTAAACTTGACCGGACTGTAATTATTCCGAAAGGTACACCTCAATGTCCAAGTACATCTCTGAGCTCATGTCGCCGCAGCTTATGGGCGTCATCTATGCCTTCGTTGGCTTTATCATCGCCTTGTACGTGCTGTCGGTCGTTTATGTGTTCATCGACGCGCGTCGCCGCGGCGCCAGCGCCTACGTGGCATGGGGCATCATCGCTCTCATCCCGTTTGTGGGCCTCATCGCCTATCTGGTCCTGCGTCCGCACTCCTACGCGGCCGACCGCGAGGAGCAGGAGCTGGACATGGCCTGCGCGAGCGCCAGCTTGCCCAGTACGGCACCTGCCCGCAGTGCGGCGCCCCCATCGAGAAGGACTTTGTGGTCTGCCCCGTGTGCGACACCCAGGTTCGCAACGTGTGCCCCAGCTGCCATCGCCCGCTCGACGCGCACTGGAAGGTCTGCCCCTACTGCCGAACTCGCATCCAGTAACGCATCCATCGCCGGGCCGGTCGCAAGCCACGGGCACCGCGCGCCACACGCAAGCCGCGCGCGCCCCGCAGCCCCGCCCCCACACGATGAAGCATGCGTAGAAAATCGCCCGCCGTGCCATTAAGGTACGGCGGGCGCTTGTATACCAAGGCAACCTGCCTATAATGATGCAAGTCAAAAACGCCGAGCGCATCGCACGCACTTGCATCAGGCATCCGAGAGGAGAAAACATACCCATGAAGGCACTCTACAATGACGGTTCGGTGGCCGAGCTCCCGCAGGACGAGGTCACGCACGTCATCCGCCACTCCGCCGCGCACATCATGGCGCAGGCCATCAAGCGCCTCTATCCCGAGGCCGACTTTGCCTATGGCCCCGCGACCGACAACGGCTTCTACTACGACGTCGACCTGCCCGAGGGCGTCAAGATCAGCGAGGACGACTTCCCCGCGATCGAGGCCGAGATGAAGAAGATCGTCAAGGAGAACCTCAAGTTCACCGTGTATGAGAAGCCCCGCGCCGAGGCCATCGCCCTTATGGAGGAGCGCGGCGAGAAGTACAAGGTCGAGCACATCGGCGACCTTGACGATGACGCCCGCATCACCTTCTACCAGCAGGGCGACTACATCGACATGTGTGTTGGCCCCCACATCTGCTACACCAAGGCGCTGAAGGCCTTTAAGCTCACCGGTGTCTCGGGCGCTTACTGGAAGGGCGACAAGGACAACAAGATGCTCACCCGCATCAACGGCGTCGCCTTTGCCACTAAGGAAGAGCTCGACGAGCACATGCACATGCTGGAGGAGGCCAAGAAGCGCGATCACCGCAAGATCGGCCGCGAGATGGGCCTCTTTATGATGCGCGACGAGGCTCCCGGCTTCCCGTTCTTCCTGCCCAACGGCATGATCCTTAAGAACACGCTGCTGGACTACTGGCGCGAGATCCACCACAAGGCCGGCTACGTGGAGATCTCCACGCCGCTCATCATGAACAAGCAGCTGTGGAAGACCTCGGGCCACTGGGATCACTACAAGGACAACATGTACTCCACCGTCATCGACGACGAAGAGTACTGCATTAAGCCCATGAACTGCCCGGGCGGCGTGCTGGTGTACGCCTCCAAGCCGCACTCCTATCGCGAGCTGCCCATCCGCGCCGGCGAGATTGGCCTGGTGCACCGCCACGAGCTGCGCGGCGCCCTGCACGGCCTGTTCCGCGTGCGCTGCTTTAACCAGGACGACGCCCACCTGTTTGTGCGTCCCGACCAGCTGACCGACGAGATCGTGGGTGTGGTCAACCTTATCGACTCCGTGTACCAGAAGTTTGGCTTTAAGTACCACGTTGAGCTTTCCACCCGCCCCAAGGACTCCATGGGCTCCGACGAGGACTGGGCACGCGCCGAGGAGGGCCTGCGCACTGCTCTTGAGCAGCTGCACATGGACTACGAGGTCAACGAGGGCGACGGCGCCTTCTACGGCCCCAAGATCGATTTCCACCTGGAGGACTCGCTCGGCCGTACCTGGCAGTGCGGCACCGTTCAGCTCGACTTCCAGATGCCGCTCAACTTTGACCTGGAGTACGTGGACGCCGACGGCACCAAGAAGCGCCCCATTATGCTGCACCGCGTATGCTTTGGCTCCATCGAGCGCTTCATCGGCATTCTGATTGAGCACTTTGCGGGCAAGTTCCCCACCTGGCTGGCTCCCGTACAGGTCAAGGCGCTTCCCGTCTCTGAGAAGAGCCGCGACTACGCCCACGAGGTGTGCGCCAAGCTGGAGGAGGCCGGCATTCGCGTGGTTTGCGACGACCGCGACGAGAAGATCGGCTACAAGATCCGCGAGGCCCGCAGCATCGACCGCGTGCCCTACATGCTCATCCTGGGCGAGAAGGAGGTCGAGGCCGGCAACATCTCCGTTCGCGATCGCTCCAACGAGACCGTTCAGATGAGCGTTGACGAGTTTGTTGCGAAGGTGACCGAGGAGATCAAGACCCGCGCCTAAGGCAAGCTTCACAACAATTAACAAAGGCGACCGTCCGCATAGGGCGGTCGCCTTTTTCATGCCGAAATAAGAAAAGCCGCTGGTTGAGCGGCTTTTTTTGTTGCACAAAAAGGTACAGGTTTTTGTATCTTTCGACAGACGACATTATACGAGCAATTAATCAGCGTTTGCCCAGATTACGCAAAATGTACTGCTAGTAGGTACATCTCCATACCCCTCTACAAAAACCTGTACTTTTGCGACTGCGCCTAGCTGCGAGCGAGAAGCCTGTTCTAAACGCCCCTGCATTTGTGTGCATCGCAAAGCCAAAAGAGGGGGCGAGAACATGGAACAGACGGCACGGCGCCAAGAGCAGCTGCCGGGCGCATTTAACGGCGCCACCACCAACAGTCAACACGGCCGCGTCCGCTGGTATCTGGTTCACACCCCCAATGGAAAAGAGCGCGAGACCTGCGAAAAGGTCCGCCG
>CABULX010000172.1 GCA_902492545.1 uncultured Collinsella sp.
ACGACATCCTGCGCCAGGCCGAGGACAACGGCTTTGTGCACCAGATCACCAACATCGACGGCGAGAACAAGATCTTCGCTATCTGCAACTGCAACGTCAACGTGTGCTATGCCCTGCGCACCTCGCAGCTGTTCAACACGCCCAACCTGTCGCGCTCGGCTTATGTCGCCAAGGTCGAGAAGGACAAGTGCGTGGCTTGCGGTCGCTGCGTTGAGGTGTGCCCGGCCGGTGCCGCCAAGCTCGGCCAGAAACTCTGCAGCAAAAAGGCCGGCGGACAGGTGCCCGAGTATCCGCGCCAGGAGCTGCCCGATGCCACCAAGTGGGACCACACCAAGTGGTCGCCCAACTACCGCAACGATAACCGCATCGAGACGCATGAGTCCGGCACCGCTCCCTGCAAGACGGCCTGCCCCGCGCATGTCGCCGTTCAGGGCTATTTGAAGCTCGCGGCTCAGGGTCGCTATGACGAGGCCCTAGCACTCATCAAGCGCGAGAACCCGCTGCCCGCTATCTGTGGCCGTGTGTGCAACCGCCGCTGTGAGGATGCCTGCACTCGCGGCCGTGTGGACGCCGCCGTGGCTATCGACGAGGTCAAGAAGTTCATCGCCCAGCGCGATCTGGATGCCGCGACCCGCTATGTCCCACCTGTGGTGACCCCGACGCGTGCCGGCGGCTTCGACCAGAAGATCGCCATCATCGGTGCCGGCCCGGCCGGCTTGTCCTGCGCTTTCTATCTGGCCGAGAAGGGCTACAAGCCCGTCGTGTTCGAGAAAAACGAGCGCCCGGGCGGCATGCTCACCTACGGTATTCCCAGCTTTAAGCTGCAGAAGGATGTTATCGAGGCCGAGGTCGAGGTCATTCGCCTGATGGGTGCCGAGTTCCGCTATGGCGTGGAAGTCGGTCGCGACGTGACGCTCGACGAGCTGCGCGCGCAGGGCTTTAAGGCCTTCTACGTGGCTATTGGCTGCCAGGGCGGCCGCCTTGCCGGTATTCCGGGCGAGGATGCCGAGGACGTGACCGTAGCCGTCGACTTCTTGCGCGAGGTCAACAGCGGCAAGATCGACGCGCTGCCCGGCCGCACCATCGTGGTGGGCGGCGGCAACGTGGCCATCGATGTCGCGCGCAACGCCTGCCGTCTGGGTTCCGAGCACGTTGAGATGTTCTGCCTGGAGAGCGAGGCGCAGATGCCCGCCAGCGAGGAAGAGCGTCGCGAGGCTATCGAGGACGGTGCGCACATCAGCTGCGGCTGGGGCCCCAAGGAGGTTCACCTGGACGAGGTCGGTCGCGTGTGCGGTATCACCTTCAAGCGCTGCACGCGTGTCTTTGACAACGAGGGCCGTTTTGCGCCCGAGTACGACGAGAACGATCTGCGCCGTGTCGATGCCGACCGCGTGGTCATGTCGATCGGTCAGTCCATTGTGTGGGGCGACCTGCTGGCTGGCTCCAAGGTGGAGCTTGGCCGCGGCCAGGGTGCCCTTGCCGATCCCCAGACCTATCAGACCGCCGAGCCCGACATCTTTGTGGGCGGCGATGTCTACACCGGTCCGAGCTTTGCCATTGACGCCATCGCCGCCGGTCACGAGGCTGCCGTCTCCATCCACCGCTTTGTGCAGCCGGGCTCCACGCTCACCATCGGCCGCAACCAGCGCCGCTACACCGCGCTCGACCGCGACGATGTCGTGATCGAGAGCTACGACAACGCGAGCCGCGAGGTTGCCCACGTGGACCGCGAGCGCGAGAAGGCCGCGCCGTTTAGCGAGTACGTCGAGACCTTTACCGAAGAGCAGGTGCGCGCCGAGACCGCCCGTTGCCTGGGCTGCGGTGCCTCAATCGTCGACCCCAACAAGTGCATCGGCTGCGGCCTGTGCACCACCAAGTGCGCGTTCGACGCCATCCATCTGGATCGCGACCGCCCCGAGTGCTCCACGATGGTCAAATACGAGCAAAAGCTCCCCAGCCTGGGCAAGTACGCGCTCAAGCGCGCAATTAAAATCAAATTTGGGAAGAAGTAAGAGACCTAACAAGTAAGTGAACGGCGCAGAGGGCGGTTGGACAGCGAGCGGGTCCCAGACGTGGCGAGGTGCCTTGAAAGAGGAGGGCATAGGGCTTTTGCCCATGTCCGACGATTGAAAGGTAGATCGCCCGTCTGGGGCTCGCGCAGCGTCAAGCCGACCGCCGTTCGGTAGAACGGCGGAAGGAATTAAAAGTGCACGAGCTCGGAATCGTCTATCACATTATTCGCGATGTCGAGAATGTGGCGCGCGCCAATGGCGTGCGTCGCGTTTCGAGCGTCACGCTGCTGCTGGGCGAGGTCTCGGGCGTCGTTCCCGACTTGCTGCTCGACGCTTGGCGTTGGGCGGCAGATAAAAAGCCTATCACGCAGGGCGCGGAGCTTGTCGTGGAGCCTGTCGAGGCCGTGACGCATTGCGAGGCGTGCGGCAGCGACTATGCGACCGTCGAGCACGGCAAGACCTGCCCCCATTGCGGCAGTGGCGAAACATACCTGCTGCAGGGCCAGGAGGTCATGATCAAGCAGATTGAGACCCCCGACGAGGATCCGGCAGACGCTGCCCCCGCCAGTCCTTCCGACGTCCTCGACGCCGTCGATGCCGCCCACCCCCTCCACATCGTCTAGGATTCTGTATAAGTTGCGGTGAAATAGTTCCTAAATCCAGCCTTCTGGCTCTTAAACAAGAACTATTCCACCGCAACTTTTTTGAGTAGTTTCGTAGTTCATAAGTCATACAAATAGTCAAGTCATGTCTGTTTAAACAAAATAGCAGCAGTACAAGTACATTCGCACTTGCTTAAAATCGTTATTAATGAACAGCCTGCTTGTATCTGTAAAGTACATGGCTTGATGAGCGACGCTTTGGCGGGTAATGAGTCGAAAAGCAGCAACGTAACCAACTTGTAACAAACTTAGACGTTTAAACAAATGGTTGATTTTCAATCTCAACGCAACAGCCTGAACGGACCCCGCGTTTCCGCAGCT
>CABULX010000173.1 GCA_902492545.1 uncultured Collinsella sp.
AGCCGGAGAGCACTTAATGTGCTCTCCGTGCGAGCAGGACTGTAGAGCAGGAAACTTTACCCGCGGACCCCGCCGGGAATAGCAAAAGGGCGACCCCTGTACGGAGTCGCCCTTGTTGAGCTGCTTATGTGTAGCTGTTACTCGGCGTCGTGGTGACGGCGGGGCTTGCGGCCTCCGTTGTCGCCGGGACGGCGCGGACGGTCGCTGCGCTCGGAGCGCTCGCGACGCGGACGCTCACGACGCTGGAAGTGCTCGCCGTCGCCCTCGGAGGCACCCTCGGCGCGAGCCGGGGCCTCGGGCTTGTCGAGACGATCGAGCGAGATCTTGCCGCGGTCGTCGACCTCGATGACGACGACCTTGACCTCGTCGCCCACGTTGAGGACGTCCTCGACCTTCTCCACGCGGCCCTTGGCGACGCGGGAGATGTGCAGCAGGCCGTCCTTACCGGGCAGCAGGTTCACGAAGGCGCCGAACGGCTGGATGGAAACCACACGACCGGTGTACTCCTCGCCCGGCTCGGGAACCTTGATGATGAGCTTGATGCGCTCGACGGCCTGATCGACGGACTCGCCGGTGCCGCCGACAAAGACGGTGCCGTCCTCCTGGATGTCGACCGAAGCGCCGGTCTCGTCCTGGATGCCGCGGATGACCTTGCCGCCGGAACCGATGACGTCGCGGATCTTATCGGTCGGAACCTGGATGGAGACGATACGCGGGGCGGTGCTGCGCGTGGTATGACGCGGCTCGGGGATCACATCGAGCATCTTCTGCAGGATGAAGGCACGACCCTCCTTGGCCTGCTGCAGGGCGCGGGCCAGGATGTCAAAGGTGAGGCCGGTGGCCTTGTTGTCCATCTGCAGGGCGGTGATGCCCTCGGTGGTGCCGGTGACCTTAAAGTCCATGTCGCCCAGGAAGTCCTCGAGACCCTGGATGTCGGACAGGACCACGGTCTTGCCCTCCTCCTGAATCAGGCCCATGGCGATACCGGAGACCGGGCGCTTAATGGGCACGCCGCCGTCCATAAGGGCGAGCGTGGAGCCGCAGGTCGAAGCCATCGAAGAGGAGCCGTTGGACTCCATGACCTCGGAGACCACGCGGATGGCGTAGGGGAACTCGTTCTCGTCGGGAAGCACCGGAAGCAGAGCGCGCTCGGCCAGGTTGCCATGACCAATCTCGCGGCGCTTGGGGCTGCCCATACGGCCGGTCTCGCCGGTGCAGAACGGCGGGAAGTTGTAGTGGTGCATATAGCGCTTGCCCTCGGTGGGCTCGATGGTATCCAGACGCTGGCCCTCGTTGAGCATACCGAGCGACAGGACGGAGAGCACCTGGGTCTGACCGCGCTGGAACAGGCCGGAACCGTGAACGAGCGGCAGGTAGTTGTCCTTCACCATGATGGGACGAATCTCGTCGGCGGCGCGACCGTCGACGCGCTCGCCGGTCTCGACGACCATGGTGCGCATGGCCTTCTTCTCGAGCTTCTTGAGTGCCACGGGGATCTCGCGCTCCCAGGCGGCCTGCTCCTCGTCGGTGAACTCGGCGCGGATGGACTCCTTCAGAGCCTCGACCTTACCGATGCGGGAAAGCTTGTCGGCGTCGCGCAGGGCAGCGGCCATCTCGTCGTAGTGGGCGAAGATGCGCTCCTGAACCTCCTCGACGGGCTGGTCGAGCGGGTACTCCTTCTTGAGGATAGCGCCGTTGACCTGCTCCCACTCGGCGACGAACTCGTCTTGGGCCTGGCAGAAGGCAGCGAGGGCCTCCTGACCAAACTTCATAGCGGCGAGCATGTCGTCCTCGGAGATCTCCTCGGCGCCGGCCTCGACCATCGAGATGAAGTCGGCAGAGCCGCCCAGCTCCAGGTCCAGGTCGGAGTTCTCGCGCTCCTCATAAGTGGGGTTGACGATAAACTCGCCGGTCTCCACGTTGCGGCCGATGCGTACACAGGCAAGCGGACCCTCGAAGGGCACGCCGCCGAGCGTCATAGCCAAAGAGGCGCCCATGACGTTGATGACGTCGAAGGGGTTGACCTGGTCGGCGACGAGCGAGGTGGCGACGATGTGCACCTCGTTGCGGAAGCCGTCCGGGAAGCTCGGGCGGATCGGGCGGTCGATCATACGAGCCGTGAGCGTGGCCTTCTCGCTGGGACGGCCCTCGCGCTTAAGGTAGCCACCCGGGATACGGCCGGCAGCGTACATCTTCTCGTTGAAGTCGACGGTCAGCGGGAAGAAGTCGTAATTCTTACGCTCCTTGGAGACGACCACGGTGTCGAGCATCGTGGTGTCGCCCTGCTTGACCAGGCAAGCGCCGGTGGCCTGCTTGGCAAGCTCGCCGGACTCAAAGGTGTAGGTCTTGCCGTACAGCTCAAAGGTCTTGGATACGAGTGTCATTGTTCTCCTTTACCCCACAGGCCCCTTGCCTGCGGGCTTCTCATGTGACGCGGGCCCCCTGCCCCCGCCACGCTTCAGAGCGTGATTGTTCACGCCCTTACACAAAAAGAGCGCCCCGCTGCGCAGGACGCTCTTAGCATGTACAAATCCGTTACTGGATGTTGTCGCGGATGCCCAGAGCCTTGATGAGCTCACGGTACTCGACGATGTCGTTCTTCTTGATGTAGGAAAGAAGACGACGACGACGGCCGACGAGCATGAGCAGGCCACGACGGGTGTGGAAGTCCTTCTGGTGGGACTTCATGTGCTCGGTCAGCTCCTTGATGCGCTCGGACAGGATGGCGACCTGAACCTTGGGGTTACCGGTATCGACCGGGGAGTTACCGAACTGGGCGGTCAGCTCCGCCTTGCGCTCTTTGGAAACAGTCATTGTTTCACCTTTCGTTTCGCGTCGCCCGCGGGCGACTCTATTCGCCTCGGACTGGGAAGCCGCCGGTGGAGCGAACATCCAAGGTCGAGGTACCAACAGGTCGGTATGTTACCACAAGC
>CABULX010000174.1 GCA_902492545.1 uncultured Collinsella sp.
CGAGACCGAGCGCAAATTTGATTCTAAAAAACACCTTGCCAAATAGGAGCGTCAGGACGCAAAGAGGCTCCGCAGCGCGAAGCGCGATGCGGAGCCTCTTTGCATGTCCGAGGACGTTCCGGAGAGAAACCCCGTCACGCCCCCGGATCCCCGGTGGGAGTTCTAGACCTTGTCGGCCTTAGTACATACCGCCGCCCTGCTGACCAGCGGTAGCAGCAGCGATAGCATCCTCAAGCTGAGTGTTCTTGGGCACATCGGAGACGGTGGCCTCGGTGATGAGAATCAGGCTGGCGACAGAAGCAGCGTTCTGCAGGGTGACGCGGCTGACCTTGACGGGGTCGAGGACGCCCATCTCAATCATGTCGCCCCACTCGCCGTTGGCAGAGTTGAGACCCTGGCCGGCGGGCAGCTCGGCAACCTTGTCGACCACGACAGCGCCCTCAAAGCCAGCGTTCTTGGCGATGGTAGCGACCGGAGCGGTCAGAGCCTTCTTGACGATGTCGACACCGATCTTCTCCTCGGGGTCGTCGAGCTCAACGGCGTCGAGCGCAGGAGCAGCGTCCATGAAGGCGACGCCGCCACCGGCGACGATGCCCTCCTCGACAGCAGCGCGGGTAGCCTGCAGGGCGTCCTCGACGCGATGCTTGATCTCCTTGAGCTCGGACTCGGTAGCAGCGCCGACCTTGATGACGGCAACGCCACCGGAGAGCTTGGCCAGGCGCTCCTGGAGCTTCTCACGGTCGAAGTCAGAGGTGGTGTTCTCCATCTCGCCCTTGATCTGAGCAATACGGGCGTCAATGGCCTCCTTGGAACCAGCGCCGCCGACGACGACGGTGTTGTCCTTGGAGATGGTGACGGACTTAGCGGTACCGAGCATATCGGCGGTGATGTCAGCGACCTTCACGCCCAGCTCGTCCAGAGCAGCCTGGCCACCGGTGAGCACGGCGATGTCCTCGAGGATGCGCTTGCGGCGATCGCCGTAGCCCGGGGCCTTGACGGCACAGACGTTGAGAGCGCCACGAATCTTGTTGAGGACCAGGGTAGGCAGAGCCTCGCCGTCGATGTCCTCAGCGATGATGAGCAGGCCGCGGCCAGCGCGCTGGACAGCCTCGAGAACGGGCATGATGTCCTGGACGCTGGAGATCTTCTGGTCGGTGATGAGGATGTACGGATCCTTCATCACGGCCTCCATGCGGTCGTTGTCCGTGACGAAGTAAGCGGAGACATAGCCCTTGTCGAACTGCATGCCCTCGACGGTGTCGATGGTGATGTCGAACGTCTGGGAATCCTCGACGGTGATGACGCCGTCCTTGCCCACGACCTCCATAGCCTCGGCGATCTTCTCGCCGACCTCGGGGTCACCGGCGGAGATGGTACCGACGGAAGCGATCTGCTCCTTGGTCTCGACCGGCTTGGCCTGCTTCTTCATCTCGGCGACGGCGGCGTTGACGGCCTTGTCGATGCCGCGACGGATGGCCAGCGGGTTGGCGCCAGCGGCGACGTTGCGCAGACCGTCGTTGACGATGGCCTGAGCGAGCAGGGTTGCGGTGGTGGTGCCGTCACCCACGGTGTCGTTGGTCTTGGTGGCAACCTCCTTCACCAGCTGGGCGCCCATGTTCTCGATGTTGTCCTCGAGCTCAATCTCCTTGGCGACGGAAACGCCGTCGTTGGTGATGGTCGGGGCACCGAACGTGCGCTGCAGCGCAACGTAGCGACCCTTGGGGCCCATGGTGACGGTAACGGCGTCGGCCAGAGTGTTGACGCCCTTGGCAAGCTTAGCGCGGGCATCGGTGTTGAACGTAATGTTCTTTGCCATGGTAGGTAATCCTCCAAAAGAAATGTGACTCGCGTCGCCGCTTCCGAGTCCTATGCGGCAGGCGCGTTCAAAGACGAATCAGAGATTCCGACGAGACTAGGCCTCGACGATAGCGTAGATGTCGTCGGCGCGCATCAGCAGATACTTCTCGCCGTCGACCTTGACCTCGTTGCCACCGAACTTACCGTAGATGACAACGTCACCGACCTTGACGTCCATGGGGATGCGCTCACCCTTGTCGTTGACCTTGCCGGCGCCAACGGCAACGATGGTGCCACGCTGCGGCTTCTCCTGAGCGTTGCTGGCGATATACAGACCAGAAGCGGTCTTCTGCTCGGCCTCGTCGGGCTTGACCAGAACACGATCTGCAAGCGGCTTCAAAGACGACATGCTTGTCTCCTCCTTTTTGGGCCGCGCGGTTATACCACGCGAATTAACCCTTTTTGTTTGCGTACGCGTTGAATGGTACCCACGAATGGCGGGTTATACAACACAGAGTCAAAAAATCTTATTTTTTGGCACTTAGATTTTCTGAATGCCGGGGGATAACTTAGCAGTGGCTCCCGTGTGGCTCCGGAGGGGCGGGGCATAAGGTTTCCTGCTCGGGCAGTCCTGCTCGCACGAAGGCCACATTAAGTGGCCTTCGGCTCGTGCGGAACTCGCGATAAACCTTATGCCCCGCCCCTCCGGAGCCACACGGGAGGCAGGTTAACTAATTCGAGCCCGGCATTCAGAAAAGTCAGTGCAGCAAAATGGCGATGCAGATGGTGCGAACAAGAAAGGGGCACGTTGCTGAAACGTGCCCCTTATGGGTGGGGTATGGGGTTAGCGCTCGTAGATTAAGTTGCCTGCCAGGTAGGTCGCCTGAACCTTGGTGGCCTGGAGCTCTTGGGGGTCGATGGTGAGCGGGTTTTGGTCCAGGACTACAAGGTCGGCATACTTGCCGGGCTCCAAGCTGCCGAGGTTTTGCTCGTCGCCCGCTGCATAGGCGCTGCCCAGGGTGTAGTTGCGCAGGGCTGTTGCTGCATCGATGCGCTCGCTCGGCAACCAGCCGCC
>CABULX010000175.1 GCA_902492545.1 uncultured Collinsella sp.
TACACAATTCGTAGCGGTTGGGCATATCGAGAAACGAGGTGGGTTCGTCGAGCAGGATAATCGGCGTATCCTGCGCCAACGCCCGTGCGATCATGATGCGCTGGCACTCGCCGTCCGACATCTTGTCCATCGTGCGCTCCGCATAAGCCTCCATGCCCACCGAGGCGAGCGACCGCATGACGATCTCCTTGTCGACCTCCTGCATCTTTCCAATCCAGTTGGTATAGGGTGCGCGGCCGATAGCCACGACATCCTTGCATTTGAGATTGGCGATGCGTGTGCGCTCGGTCGTGACGAATGCCAGCGTTCTGGCCATTTCTGCTGCTCGCATATCGGCGGCGTTATGCCCGTCGAGCAGGATTCGGCCGGTATAACGGCGGTTCAGTCCGGCGATGGCTCGAAGCAGTGTCGATTTGCCCGTGCCGTTGCGCCCGATAAGGGCAGTCAGCCTGCCCTTTTCTATGGTGGTTTCCACCTCGCAGAGCAAGGTGCGCTCGCCGTAGCCTATGGAAAAATCGTGTAACTTTATCATGCGGTGACGGATTTATTGCGCAAGACCACCCACACCACGATGGGGATTCCCAGCAATGCGGTGATGGCGTTGATCGGCAGGGTGAACATTTTAGAAACGAGGTCGCAAAGAAGCAGCACCGCCGCACCCGAAAGAACGGTTCCCGGTACGAGTACCCGATGGTCGCTGTTGCGGAACAGCATTCTCGTGACGTGGGGCATGGCCAGTCCGATGAAGCCTATCGGACCGCAAAAGGCGGTCACCGTACCAGCAAGCAGCGTCGTGGAGAGGAACAGCAGCCCGCGCGAGCGTCGGATGTTCAGCCCCATCGTCACGGCATACTCCTCGCCGAACAGCAGTAAGTTGAGCGGCTTGATCGTCACCACCGCCAACAACAGTCCGGCGATAATCGACGGGACGAGTACCGCAAGCTGGTCGAAGGTCACGTCGCCGAGCGACCCCATCGTCCAAATGACAAAGGCTTTCAGGGATTCTTCCTTGCTGAGATATTGCAATATCTGTACAATCGCGCCGACTCCCGACGAGAACATCATGCCGAGAATCAGAATCACCATGATGTCCTTGATGCGGTGGCCGACGGCGGCGATGACGACCAGCACGAGCGCCGCTCCGAGCCAAGCCGCCCCGGCAATGCCTATCGACGAACCGAAGCCTGCAAGCACGACGAGTGCCACGCCGAGGCTCGCGCCCGAACTGATGCCGAGCACGTAGGGGCCGGCAAGAGGATTGCGGAAGAGGGTTTGCATCTGAAGACCGCTGACCGACAGAGCTGCTCCGGCCAGCAACGCGACCACCGCCTTAATCAGTCGGATATTCAGTATAATTTTCGCCGTCGCCCGCGGGCAGTCGCCGCCCGTCAAAGCCGCCCATACATCGCCGAGCGGTACGGCGACTGCCCCCACCGCCAAATCCAGCAGAAACAGGAAAAGGGTGAGGGCGGCCAGCATGGCAAACAATATGGCGGAACGGGAGCGCATCTATTTCAGTTGCTTGTAATAGACGAAATCTTCCTCGACCAGTTCGGGGTGGAATATCTTCACGAGGTCTCGCAGCACGAGGTCGGGATTTACGACCGCCGACTCATAGTAGTCGTTGCCGCCAGCAGCATTGGTGCGGGCGTTGTTGTTATAGACCTGTCCACCACGGAAACAGCGGGTGTCGATGAACTTCGGGCATGCGGCTTTCAGTTCATCAAGCGTGTTCGCCATCCCCACATGCAGCCACATATCGGCTTGCGAGGCCAGCAGATACGCCTCTTCGAGGTCGATGGGCGCGGAAGCGTTTCCTGTGTTCTTCTTGTAGATGTAATCGCCTCCGGCATCTTTGATTAACCGGGCGACATAGCTTTCGGTCGAGGGCATGAACCAGCTGTCGCCGTAAGGCGTGTTGAGCATGACTGACGGAGCGTCGAGGATATTGTCCGCTACTTTCTTTTTCAGGACATTGTATCTGACGGGGATTTCCGCGAATACTTTTTCGCCCTCCGCCCGTTTTCCGATAACCTCCGAAAGTGCCACCAGCCATTCGGCTTTGCCCAGCGGAGACTCTTCGAGGTAATCGCCGACATACATGAACGGGATATCCAACTCTTTGAGCTTACCCTCCATCGAGCTTGCCCCGTTCACGCCGTAAAGCAACACGAGGTCGGGGTCAAGCGAGAGCAGCAGTTCGTAATTGATGTTCCCTTCGTAGCCCACATCTCCAACGCTGTCCCGCCGTGCCTGAATGTCGGGATTGGAGATGTAGTCGATGCCTGACACGCCGACTACGCGTCCCGTTTCGCCGATTGCGTCGAGCATGGCGATATGGGTCGAGGACATGCAGACGATGCGCTCGGCATCCCCCTTGAGCATCTGACCGGTGAAATCCGCCGGAACCTCTTCGTCATCACGGGCAATGAACAGGTTCGTAGTGATGCTGTCGGCGCCCTGCCAAGGGTTCGTGACGGTAACCAATACGCTCTTTTTGCCGTCTGCACCTT
>CABULX010000176.1 GCA_902492545.1 uncultured Collinsella sp.
CTTGCGTTTGGCGGTCAGCCGTCGGCGCGCTTACACCAACATTTCCGACGCGATCCCTCCGGCGGAGAAATTGCAGAATACTCCGATTTTTGCACGGCCCGAGGGGGACCACCTGTCGTTTAAGGTTGCGATAAATGGAGCTGCCTTAGAGATTACGCCATCGGGATACGGTCGTGGTTGACTTGGCTGTAGAACAGGCGCTGGATTTCGGCGGCATCGCGTGACTGGCCGAGCGCCCACATGGTTTTGGCCACGAGCGTCTCGGTGGTCATGTCATCGCCGCGCAGGATGCCCGGATGATCGGCGTAAGCGCGGCCGACCTCATAAACGCCCAGATCGAGGCCCTCTTCGGGGACCTGTGTGGTCATGACGACGGTGCGACCCGAATCGACCCAGCGGAAAATCGCCTCCTGGAATGACTCACCGGACTCGCCAAACTCGGGGATACCGCCAATGCCAAAGGTCTCAAGGATTACAGCATCGTAGCTATCGGCTAGGGCGTCGAGGATGCCCGGGTTTACGCCGGGCGTAAGCTTGAGTACAAATACGCGCGGGTCGATGCTGTCGTAGAAATGCACCGGGTTTTCGTCCTGATGCGTGCCGTGAAGCCCGTTGCGCACGATACGGTCATTGCGGATGTAGGCAATGGGCGGATAGTTGACGCTAATGAATGCGTTGAAGCTCATGGTGCGCTGCTTGCGGGCGCGCGTACCGGCAATGGCGACGCCGCCAAACACAATCGACACATCGTGCGAATGCTCGTCGAGTGCATAGAGCAGGCTCTGGTACAGGTTGAGCTTGGCGTCGGTAAAGGGATTGCCCATGGGCTTTTGCGAGCCGGTGAGCACGATGGGCTTGGGGCTGTCCTGAATCAGGTAGGAAAGCGCTGCTGCGGTGTAGCTCATGGTGTCAGTGCCGTGCAGAATCACGAAGCCGTCGTGGTCGGCATAACCCTCGACAATGACGTCGCGGATACGCATCCAGTCGCTCGGGCGCATGTTGGTGCTGTCGATGTTCATGGGCTGCACGACGTCGAGCTCGCAGAGCCCCGAGATCTCGGGGACGCTCTGGGCGAGCTCCTCACCGGTCAGGGCGGGGGAGAGGCCGTTGCCGTCCTCGGTCGATGCGATGGTGCCGCCCGTGGCGATGAGAAGGATGCGCTTCATGCTGGTATTCCTATCGTATTTGCCGCCGCAGAGGCGGAGTCGTTCGGCAGTATTGTGGCACAGGGCGTCCAATGTTCAAACGTATTACATCATCTGTAACGTCTGGTAACACTTCAATTGCCGTCAAATAGGGGCCCAGGTCGTGCGTTTGCCGTGCGCTGATGGCTGCGAGGGACGAGAAACCCCATATAACGTGTACACTATGGAGGTTATTTTCGTTCATTCACGCGGGTGGGCACCGGCTCCCCGCCAACAAGAGGGGGATACCATGGATCAAAAGGCTTCCGCAAAGGTCCTCGTACTCGACTTTGGTGCGCAGTACGGTCAGCTCATTGCCCGTCGCGTCCGCGACCTCAACGTGTATTCCGAGATTGTTCCCTGCGACATATCGGCCGACGAGATTCGCGAGATGAACGCCTCTGCGCTCATCCTTTCTGGCGGTCCGGCCTCCGTGTACGCCGAGGACGCTCCGTCCATCGACCCCGCCATCTTTGACCTGGGCCTTCCCGTCCTGGGCTTTTGCTACGGCCATCAGATCACGGCTGTGACGCTCGGCGGCAAGGTCGGCCACTCCGAGGTGGGCGAGTACGGCCGCGCCACCATCACGCGCACGGCAGGCGCCAAGCTCTTTAACTCCACGCCCATGGAGCAGACCGTGTGGATGAGCCATCGCGACGCCGTGTCCGAGGTGCCCGAGGGCTTTACCGTTACCGCCAGCACCGACGTGTGCCCGGTTGCCGCCATGGAGTGCGTCGAGCGCAAGATTTTCACCACGCAGTTCCACCCCGAGGTCAAGCATTCCGAGTATGGTCAGCAGCTGCTGAGCAACTTCCTGTTTGAGATCTGCGGCCTGGAGCCCAACTGGAGCATGGACAACCTGGTCGAGACCATGACGGCCGAGTTCCGCGAGAAGGTCGGCGACGACCGCGTGATTCTGGCCCTGTCCGGTGGCGTCGACTCCTCCGTCGTGGCCGCGCTGGGCGCCCGCGCCGTGGGCAAGCAGATGACCTGCGTGTTCATCAACCACGGCCTGCTGCGCAAGGGCGAGCCCGAGCAGGTGGAGGAGGTCTTCACCAAGCAGTTTGACGTTGACTTTATCCACGTCCACGCCGAGGACCGTTATGCCGAGCTTCTGGCCGGTGTGACCGAGCCCGAGGAGAAGCGCCGCATCATCGGCACGCAGTTCTGGAAAGAGTTCTTCGCGGTTGCTCAGCAGCTTGAGACCGATGGTAAACCCGTGAAGTACCTGGCTCAGGGCACCATCTACCCCGATATCATCGAGTCCGGCGCTCGCAAGACGGGCGGCAAGACGGCCACCATCAAGAGCC
>CABULX010000177.1 GCA_902492545.1 uncultured Collinsella sp.
CTGCCGGCAGTTTAGGAACGTCCCTAACTGCCGGCTCGGGAACGACAAAGCGCTACTTCACCTCGACGGGTGCGGCGCCGGGGTAGCGGTCCTCAAAGTCCAGACGGTATTTGTTGTCGTTGGTGCCCGCTACGTTGTCGCGCGCCAGCGGTGCCACGATCTCGTCCTTGTGGTTGGCGGGGCTGGAGTACTCAAGGCTGATCTCCCAGGCATCGCAAATGACGTCAATGCGATTCTCCAGGTCGTCGTAGAGCGCGATGATGTCTTTCCACGAGCTGTAGTTCTGCGAGTCGATGGGAACGTCCAGGTCCTCGACCTCGTCCTTCAGGTCGCCGATCTGATCCTCGAGCTCCTCGGCGGCATCGCTGGCCGACTGACGCGAGCTGCGGTCATCCTTGAGGTAGTACGTGTTAAACGTGGTGGCGCAGTCGCGAACTTGCTGATCAAGATCGGAGAGCCTGCTGTAGTAGGAGCTCAGCTGGTCGTAGACGTTCTGCTCGCTGATGGTGGCGGCATCGTGGGCGTCATCGTCATCATCATCGTCAAGCTTGTTGGGGTCGCCCTTTACGGACACATCGTTGTCATCGTGGTCGATCTTGACCTTCTCGATGGTTGTGCCCTTGGAATCGTCGGCGTTCTTGTTGAACGGTCCGATCATAAAGAATGCGACCAGCGCGATAATCACGACGACCAGCACGGCGATGATGCCGATAAGCAGAGCGTTGTTGTTTTTGGGCGCGGCGGGAGCACCGGCCTGCGGAGCGGCGGTCGGTATGGGCTGCTGCGGCGCGGAGCCGGCTGGCGTCGCCCATTGCTGCGTCGCGCCAACTTCGGGCTGGGGAGTGGGCGCGGGCTGATGGGCGGACTGCACGGTCACGTCCGCCTGCGCATCCTCTTGCGATTGAGAGGCCTGGCCATCATCGGTTACCGGCGTTCCGCAGCTGGTGCAAAAACGCTCGTCGTCATTCAGAAGCTTGCCGCAATGGGTACAAAACCGGGGCATGATGGTTCCTTCCACTCGATGTGTTGGCTAGATTATAAGGTGGTTCAGGTGCGGCCGGGCCGCGCCGACCCAACTGGTTATGTGAGGATAGCCGTGCCGCGCAAGCCCTGTCGCATACGTCACAATGAGTGCGGCGTGCTGGGTGTCCGGCGCGGCCGTTTATCGACGGCTCGGTAGAATGCGATGGTGGGGAGTGAGTCTGTGTACTGCGGCGAGCAAGGTCGGGGTGGCGGCGAAAACGTGGAGGCGTTCCGATTCCCGCCGGGGGATGCGCCCCTCGCTGTGCGCGATTGCTCGCGTCGGGTGTTTTGTGCCGGGATGTTGACCGGAGCGCTTGCCTCGGTGATGAGTCTCGGCGGCTGTGCCGCGCGTCGCAACGAGGCTGAGGGCTCCGCTGTCCCTGCCAAACAAAACACGAATCATCCGTTCGCTCAAAAGACGGAAGCTGTCTCCCAGACCTCTTGGATTGCCGGCCTTCAGCAAGATATCGAAGCCCTTGCCGAGCCGTATGGTGGGTCTACCTCGGTCTATGCTGTGGCGCTTGATCCACAAACGTTCGCGTCGCTCGATGGTGAAGTCGCTGTGGCGCCGGACGCGCGACGTGTGGCGGCAAGCATCATCAAGCTTCCCATTCTCGCTTGTGCGCTCGAGACCGTGACGGCGGGCGAGCTGTCCCTCGACGAGCAGATAACGGTAACGCAACAGGATATCGTGGGTGGCAGCGGCGACATTCAGTCGCGCGGCGCGGGTGTGTCGTACAGTATTGACGAGCTGCTGCACGCCATGATCGCCCAGAGCGATAACGTGGCAGCGAACCTTGTTATCGGCAGGCTTGGCATGGATACGGTCAACGAAACGTGTGCCGCATTGGGACTGACCCAGACCGTGCTCGCTCGTCTGATGATGGACACCGATGCCCAGGCACAGGGTCGCGAGAACTATACGAGTGCCCGTGATGCTGCGGCCGTGTTGCAGCGACTGGCGGCGGGGACAATCGCGACGCCCGAGCTGTGCGAGCGAGCGCGCGGATATCTGCTGGCGCAGGAAGACGCACGCGGTATTGTCGAGGGCGTTCCCGGCGGCGTTTTGGTCGCGCACAAAACGGGCAGTCTGGCGAATGCTCAGCACGATGCCGCAATCGTCTACGCCGAGCGCCCTTACGTGCTGGCAATCCTCACCCAGGACCTCGAACGCGAACAGGCCCTAGCCCTCGAGCGCGACATTTCCTTCGCCATCAACGCCCGCGCCCACTCCTAACTTGCGGTGAAATAGGGATTGTATTTGCTGCTAGAAGGCGTATTCAGTCCCTATTTCACCGCAACTTAGAGGATCGGCAGTTGGGGACGTTCCTTTTAATATGAGCAGGACATTGTCAAGAGGCAAAATCGGGCCTGGCCCCAACGATATGGGGTCAGGCCCTCTCTGAACTGCGTCCCGAATCTTGGCCTTCTTTTATTAGAAGCGAACACTAGGACGCT
>CABULX010000178.1 GCA_902492545.1 uncultured Collinsella sp.
GCACGAGCCGGAGAGCACTTAATGTGCTCTCCGTGCGAGCAGGACTGTCCGAGCAGGCGACCTTATGCCCCGCCCCTCGGGACGACGGGATAGAACAGGAGCGCATATGGCAGGCAAGCCGCAAACACTAGCTACGACCTCGGCATTCGAGATCTTGGGGCCCGTCATGGTCGGCCCCAGCTCATCGCACACCGCCGGCGCCTTGCGGTGCGCCCAAGTTGCCGCCAGCCTGCTGGAAGGCCGCATCACCAAGGTCACCTTTGGCCTGTGGAACTCCTTCGCCCACACCTACCGCGGCCACGGCACCGATCGTGCGCTCGTCGCGGGCATCCTGGGCCTCGACACCGATGACGAGAACATCAAGCAGGCCTTCGACCTCGCGCGCGAGCAGGGCCTCGAATATCACTTTGACATCAAAGGCGACGACGCCTCCATCCACCCCAACACCGTCGACATCGAAATGGTCGACGACACGGGCGCCACCGCCCAGGTTCGCGGCGAGAGCCTGGGCGGTGGCAAGATGCGCATCAGCCGCATTAACGGCGTCGGCGTCGACATCTCGGGCATGTATTCCACGCTCTTCGTGGCGCACAAGGACGTCCCCGGTGTACTCGCCGCGCTCACCAACCTACTCGCCTACGCCCACGTAAACATCGCCTTCTGCCGCACCTACCGCACCGAAGTGGGCGGCCAGGCCTACTCCGTCTTTGAGACCGACGGCGCGCCCGACGACACCGTCGTCCCCATGCTGCGCAAGCTCGACAATGTCGATTACGCGACCTTTATCGAGCTCCCCGGTTCTGCCTCGTCGCTCTCCCCCGGCGTCTCGGCAAAGGAGATCTTCGACGACGGCGAGCAGCTGCTCGATGCGTGCGAGGAACTGGGACTCAGCATCGGTGCCGTCATGGCCGTTCGCGAGGCACGTCTGACCGGCGAGGCCCACGCCGTCGCCGCCATGCGCCGCGTGCTCGACGTCATACGCGAGGAGACAACGGCCCCCATCGCCAATCCGCAGCGCTCGCTCGGCGGGCTTATCGGCGGCGAGGCCAAGCTCGTCGAAGCAACCCGCTGCAACGATTTGAGTGAAAGCCTGATGGGCCCCGTCCAGACCGAAGCCGTGGCCCGCGCCATGGCCGTGCTCGAGCGCTCCGCCACCATGGGCGTGATCGTCGCAGCTCCGACGGCAGGATCCGCGGGTGTCGTGCCCGGCTGCGTGCTGGCGCTCGCCGATCACCTTCAGCTCGACGACGAGCAAGTCATGGACGCGCTCTACTGCGCAGCCGCCATCGGCCTCAACCTCACCACAAGCGCCTGCGTTGCCGGCGCCGAGGGCGGCTGCCAAGCCGAGGTCGGAAGCGCCGCCGCCATGGCAGCCGCCGCGCTGGTGCAGATGCTCGGCGGCACGCCCGAGCAGGCGCTTGACGCCAGTTCCATCGCGCTGAGTAACCTGCTGGGCCTCGTTTGTGACCCCGTCGGTGGCCTCGTGGAGGTGCCCTGCCAAAACCGCAACGCCATCGGCGTGGCAGCGGCCTTTAGCTCGGCACAACTCGCCCTCGCAGGCATTAAGAGCCTGGTGCCGTTTGACCAGATGGCACATGTCATGCTCTCGGTGGGCCACGCTTTACCGGCCACGCTGCGCGAGACGGCAAAGGGCGGCATCGCGCAGGCTCCGGCCGCACTTTCGGCCTGTGCAAAATGCGGTGTGTGCGGATAGCGACAAAGAACGATCCAAAGGTGGGACATTTGTCCCAGCTCTTTCGAATGCCACCGTTTCCGTACCACAAACAGCAGGGCAATCGCTATAATGCATGCCCAGTAAAAACACGATGAGCCGCAAGGCGAAAATCGAAGGATATGCATACGATGTCGCAAAACGATCGAACTCAACTGATTCCCGATCCGCAGCAGCCGAGCAGGCACACCGGCGGCGTTCAGTCGCCGCGTCCTATCGCGCCGAGCCACGGTCAGCAGCGTAGTGCAGCAAACGCTTCCCAACGCCCGAACCAACAGCGACAGCAGCGTCAACAACGTCAGCAGCACCAGGCAAACGGCAATGCGCCCAAGCAGCCCCCCACGCACGCTCGAGGCGATCGTGGCCCCGCGCGCAAACCCGCCGACAACAATAAGTCGGGCAAAAAGACGACGCTCTATGTCGTCCTGGGTCTAATCGTCATTGTCTATATCGTAGGCGTCGTAGCGTTTTCGCAGGTAGCCTACCCCAACACCACCATCGCCGGCGTCGACGTCTCGTTCTCCAACGCTTCGTCTGCCGCTACCAAGGTCAACTCGGCATGGAAGCACTATAAGCTCGCCGTGACAGGCGATGACTTTAGCTGGACCTATCAGCCCGAGTCCGATGAACCCATCGTCGACGGTGAAGCTGCTGCAAAAGAAATCATCAACCACAACGAAGCCTTTATTTGGCCGGTC
>CABULX010000179.1 GCA_902492545.1 uncultured Collinsella sp.
GCTTGAGTTGTTTAATGCTAGTACGGGAGGCTGATATGGGGCTGTTCAAGAAGAAAAACCCGCAGGATGCCTTTGATCCCGATGTGTTTACCATCACGGATACGATTTTGGACCCGCCGCGGTTTACGTTTTTGCCGGCTATCTACCAGGATGCCACGCGTCGCAAGTGGGCCGTGCATCAGCGCGGCGGCGAGCCGAAGATTTTTGACTATGCGGACGTGCTGCAGTGCGAGATTGTCGAGACCGGAAATCCCGAGGATGTGCCGGAGCTTAGTAATCGCGAACTAGCTCAGCAGATTTTGATTAATCCAGCTCAGGCCACCAAAAACAACGCTGCCAAGCGTAATATGTGCCTTGGTATGGGTGTCATCGTTGCCGTGCAAACCGGCGAGGATGAGATTTCGAAGCTTGAGATTCCGGTGACCGCGGGCGAAGTCAAGCGAGACTCCGGCCTATATCGGTCGTATCGGAACGTTGCAGAGCGGATAAAAGAAGCCTTCGACGCCATGGGGCGTCCGGAGTAATGATGCCCGCAGCAGCAAGCGGTTGAGGAGCCTTGCCCATGTCGAGTGAACCATATGCGATTCCGCCCAAAGATCGCGCCTTTGAGGGCATTCGTTGGTATATCAAACATTATGACCTGCAGGGTGGCGACCGGCTGCCCGCCGAGCGTGTGCTCTGTGAAGCGCTGGGTGTGTCGCGCACGGCGTTGCGCGCCGCGATCACGCGCCTTATTTCGTGCGGAACTTTGGAAAGCCGCCGTGGTTCGGGCACCTATGTGTGCCCGCCCAAACCGCTGAACATCTTTCAGGAAACGTGGAACTATACGCAGGCGGTGGAGAGGGTTGGCTCAAAGTCGACCGCACGCCTGATATGGTCCAAGGTCGCGTACGCCGATATCGATTTGGTCCAAAAAGCCCAGATCGATCTGGGCATGCCGCTCTTCTGCATTAGGCGCGTGCGCGTGGTCAATGGTTCCCCGGCGTCAATCGAGACGGCTTACGTCAATCTGTCTTTGTGTCCCTCGCTTCCCGATCACGATTTTGAGCAGGAGAGCCTCTACGACGTTTTGCTTAAAGAGGGGAATGTCCATGTGACGCACGGCAAGGAGCATATTTCCATCAGTCGCCTGAATGCCGACGAGGCTAAGTTGCTGGATGCCCAGGAGGGCACGCCGGTGTTTTATAAGACTTCGCACGAGTGCGACGAGAACGATGGCTTTGTCGAGTATTGCAAGTCCGTGATTCTGCCGACCAAGTATCGATTTGCCGATAACGGCGAGGCAGACGGCGTTGCGACGAAGGTGGGTGTCGAATGGCTGAGTCAGTAGAAGACATGCCGGTATACAAGCAAATTCGCCGCTGCATTGCGGAGCGAATCGAGCGTGGCGACTATCCGACGGGCTCGATGATTCCATCCGAAAATGAGCTGGCAGAGGAGTTTGGCACGACGCGCCTGACGATCCGTAGCGCCATGGACGAGCTGGTCAAAAGTGGCCAGATTCGTCGCGTACAGGGCAAGGGCGCCTTTGTGGGGCACAAGTGGTTTGATGAGCATGTTCGCAAGGGCGGCTTCCGTCAGTCGGTTTTGGCATCGGGTTCGACGCCGTCGGTGCGTATCCTGGCGCGTTCCAAACGCTATGCCGGCCCGTATTATGCCGACTTGTTTGGTATCGCCGAGGACGATCTGCTTTACTCGGTGCGCCGTCTTAACTGCATCGACGGTGAGCCCGTGTCGATCGAGATGACGCTGATCCCGTGCCTGCTGTTCCCAGGCATCGAAGGCGTGGACATTTCGGTCTTCAGTCTGTTCGAGACCTACGATATGTTGGGCAGAAAGCCAGATAAATCTATTGAGAAGCTCGATATCGAGGCGCTGCGTGCACGCGATGCGAGCTTGCTCGACCTTGAGCCGGGCGATCTAGCGCTTGTACTGGAATGCCTGACATACGACTCGAGTGGGCAGGTTATCGAGTATGCCAAGTCTTTTACCCGCGGCGATGCCGGCGGATATACCTACAACTACTAGCACCTAGAGCGTCCTTGCGCACGGCGGGGGCGCTCGTTTTTTTACGGACATACGTCGCGTGACCGATGAGCGGCAAAAACTGACCGTCTACCGAGAGGGGAGAATGAAATCGAAAAATCGGTATTAAAAACGGCTAACCTGTTATCGTTCACTGGTATTAAGAACCTTTGAATTGTTGAGCCTGGGGTCAAGGTGACCATAAGGTTAAGTGGTGCGACGGGACGGCAAGCCCGTCCAGTCCGTGCGACAATTCAAACTGCTCGTGAAAGGAGCGGGAATGAAGGAGACCGAGAAGATCGAGATCATGCACTTCGACCAGGAGGGCTACCTCG
>CABULX010000180.1 GCA_902492545.1 uncultured Collinsella sp.
GGAATGCGAATCAAACTCAACAGGGCAGGCTTTTTCATCGCCTATTGCCTGCTCCGTTGCTGAAACCAATATAGTTCACCGTGGTTTACTTTACAGGATCAATATCCGCCGCCATAGCTTCTCCATAAGTTAGCCCAAGTAAACTAAACCACAACAAAGGAGACAGGCACCTTTGTGGTGGTTTTCGCCACGACAGAGCCGTTAGAGTCCGGCAAGCCAGCGACAGGCGGCCAAGTCGACGTGCATGTCGTCCTTAAACGCCACACCCTCCCCCATTAAGAGCTCGCGTTGAGTATCGGCCCCGCCAAAGGCAAAGCCCTCGCAAATGCGGCCGTCGGCAAATACCACGCGATGACAGGGAATTTGGCCAGGGCGTGGGTTGCTGTGCAGCGCATACCCCACGTACCGCGCACTTCGTGGACGACCGGCAAGCAGCGCCACCTGACCATACGTGGCGACCATCCCCTCGGGGATCTGCTCGACCACCTCGTACACCCGTTCAAAAAAGCCCTCAGACGCCATTGCTCGCTCCCTTCCACCCTGAAAAGCATAAACCACCGCAAAGGGGACAGGCACCTTTGTGGTGGTTTATGGCAGGTCGGTTAGTTGGCGGGCTGGAAGAAGGCTACGGCTACGGCGCCAGGGCCTACGTGGGTGCCGATGGTGGCGCCAATGGTGTGAACGGGCAGTTCGCCCTCGGTGTGACCAGCCCACAGTGCCGCGCTGTCCTCGATATACTTCTTGAGCACCGCATCCGAAAGGCCCGTATAGCCGAGCGCCAGCGGCATGGAAAAGTCGATGCCGCCTGCCTTTTCGACCTTTTGGTTCAGCAGGTTGCGGCCGTTCTTGGAACCGCGCGCCTTGCCCAGCTGCACGATCAGTCCGTCCTCGGCGGCCACAACGGGCTTTACGTTGAGCAGCGTGCCCACGGCGCCGGCCGCAGCAGACAGACGACCGCCGCGCACCAGGTACTCCAGCGTCTCGAGCAGGCCGATAACCACCACACGGTCGCGCACGGCCTCGACAGCCGCCGCGATCTGAGATGCACTGCGGCCCTCGTCCACCAAGCGCAGCGCATACTCGACCAGGACGCGCTCGCCCAGGGTGACGTTGTTGCTGTCTACCACGAACACGTCGCCACCTGGCGCCTCGGCAAGTGCGGTACGGGCACTCTGATTGGTGCCTGATAGCTTAGCGCCCACGGTAATAATCACAGCCTCATCGCCGGCTTCACGAACCTTGGCAATCGCCTGCGAAAACGCGTACGGGTTGACCTGGCCGGTCTTGGGCAGCTCATCGCGCTCCACGAGCATCTCGTAAAAGCGCTGGTGATCGATGTCGATGCCATCCATGTACACATCGGTGCCAAAGGTGACGGACAGCGGCAAAACGGCCAGCGCTGGGTGCTCGACCGGCGACATATCGCTTGCGGAATCGGTAATAATGCGGACGGACATAGCGAATCCTTTCTTGCGCAGGTCCCGCGCAGGGAATTTTGACAGCAAGGCCCCGGCACGGTATACGCGCTCAAACAGGACTATGCAGTTGTTAATTGGAAGCAAAAGCCTTGGCGGCCCTACAGCTCGCGCAGGGTGTTGAGAATCGTGCGCAGCGACGCATACATCTGCTCGCGCTGCTCCACACCCATAGCCTTACCGGTGGTATCGAGCACCTCGCGAATGATGCGGTCCGCTTCGCTCATGCTCTCGCCGCCCAGAGCGGTCAGGCGCACCGGAGCACGATACTTAACGGCGGCATCGCCCGAATCGTCGACCTCGACGTAGCCGCCCTCCTCCAGATGAGCGAGCGTACGCGAGACGGCGGCGCGGGTCACGCCTGCCATGCGAGCCAAGTCAGCGCCAGTCAGGCCGTCCTTGCTGCGCTCAAGATAGTAAAGGCACATAACGTCGGAGCCCTTGAGGCCCAGCCTTGCGCCCTCGGATGTCTTAATGCGCTGGATCTCCTTGTAGAGCCCACTGATCAGTCCGACAAAGTCCTCGAAACGTGTCTCGTCGTTCTGCTGCATGGGAGACGACCGCCTTTCGCTTGCATAATGCTTACGGGTAAACATCTTAACCGCATGCGCGAACCCCCATACCCAAATATCTCAATTGTTAACCCATCAACATAAAAACCACCACAAAGGGGACAGGCACCTTTGTGGTGGTTTGGGGCATCAATAGGTTCTAGGCGCCGCTACAGCTCCACGCAAGGATTGTCGCAGGTCACAAGCGTCTTAATGACAACCGTCGCTCCCAGATAGCGCTCAAGCAGCTCGGCTAAGCGATCGATCGCAGCCTGGCAATCCCCCATCCGCTCGGACTCCACGTACTCAAT
>CABULX010000181.1 GCA_902492545.1 uncultured Collinsella sp.
CATGCCGCGCGAAAGCTTCCTCTACGAACTCGATCTAACAGCCTAAACCCGGCAGTTAGGGACGTTCCTTTTGTGCCGGCACCCCGGGACACTCCTTGGCAGCAACCGCACCTAGTCGTTGGGGACATTCTTGGGTAGCACAGTCGACGAAACCCTCGTTGGCGTCGCCCTATAGAGGGGTCTGCAAATAGCTGTGGGCAAAAAACATCAAATATGAGTACTGTTACCTTTTTAGTAGCATCGATTTGGGGCATTTTAGAGGCTTTTAGACATAGCAGCCAGTCAGGCGAGCTGACGTATTTCCACAAATGTTCAATAAAATGGGCCCATAACGAGAGATAATCTCATTAGGAGCCCATTATTTAGTGCAAATATATGTCACTATAATGGCAACAGTACTCAAATTTGGCATTTTTTGCCCACTGCCCCCTGTGTGGGGATCCGTAACGGAAAGATAGACCCATTTCAAAGCATAAAAATGGGATAGATTTTCCGCCAACAGTCGCCGGAGAAGATCCATCCCAAAAATCAGAGCGCGCTAGAACGTTCCGCCGCCGCCTCCGCCGACGCCGCCGCCTCCGCCGCCCGAGAAGCCGCCGCCACCGCCGCCGCTCGAGCTATCGGAACTCGAAGCCAGCTCACGGATGCTCTCGTGATACACGTCATCGAATGAATCGAGCGGGGACTCGGTACCGTAATGATGGTAGTACCACCAGTAGCAGGGGTAATTGTCGTAGAAACCGTCGGCCTCGCGCACCTCGGGAGGAACAGCCTCGGCAAGCTGACGCAGGACTTCCTTCGAAACGCCCAGCGCCGCACCCATCACCAGAAGTTTATTCCACAGGACCAGATCGCCGGGGACGGCTTCCTTTAGACGCGTGAAGTCCTCAAGCCAATGCTTAAGCGCCTTGCAGCGAGCCGCCACCTCGGCACCCTCCGGCGTAAAGCGGCGGAAGGTGAGACTCACGCCAATGCCCACAAGCACGATGGGCACCGAGATAATCGCGGCGATAACGTTTGCCTGCGCGCCATCGGTAAAGAAAATGGATCCAATAGGAATAAAGGCAATTAGAATGCCCAGGACCAGGCCAAACACCATTGCGACAATGCCGTCCGAGGCAACGTACTCGCTATCGGCCAACTTGCCCTTAACGGTGTTCTGATAGTCCTCGAGCTTGTCGCCCACGGGCGTAGCGTGCTGCTTGACGTAGTGCTGCAGCTCGTCGAACGTGCGCGAACGATCACCGTTCTCGTCGGGCTTAGCACCGGCAAAGAAGACCTTGAGCACCATGCGGTCAATGCCCTTGGCCGACTTCCAGCCCGCATCACTCACCGTCACACGATACGTCTGCTCTTCTTTTTCACGCCCCAACAGACCCTTCTTGGCCTTGGTCACGGTCGCCTGCTCCAGCTTGATCACACGGTCGTCGGTGAGCTTCATGAGCGTGGCGATATATGCCTGATCGGGCACCTCGTTCCAGCTCATGAGGGCCGAAAGCACGGCGGGATGGTCGGCCGAGGGCACATCGCGGAAATATTCGTCCTGGAAAAGCGGCTTGGGCTTGCGCTTGCGCAGCTTGAGCATAACGATTGTGCCGGTAAAGGCCACCGCCGCAACAACACTTAGCACGGCAAGTGCATTGGCAATCATGCGAGCGTGAGCGCGGCGGGCGTTAGCTTCGTCGGCCCATTCCTTCTCTTCGCTCAGGATCGTTGACATGCGCTCTTCGCCCGAAGCGGCAAGCTGCGGCACCCAGTCGCCGGGGAAGGCGATGCGTGCCTCGGCGAATTCGCCCTGATGCACGCAGGGAATGGTATAGGTGACCATGGGTTCGTCCGCATCGAGCGATACATCGCCCGTCAGCGGGCCGTGGCCCCATGCGCGGAAGTTATCGCCCTTGACGGCCGCCGTCCCGGCAGCGGCATTTGCGAAGCGCACTTCCATCTCGACATCGTCGGAATCCGCAGACCAGCCGTCGCCCACGAACTTCCAGTAGAGCTCGGCGGTATCGGCCCAGTTCATAACCGCACCGGTCATGGTGTAGCTCACGTAATAGATTGCACTGTCACCGCTCTCGTGAGGGCTGAACACCTTAATCCTTACGCCGTCACCGGCCTGCTCGATCGTATAGACGCCAGAGTCGCCCTTGTTCGCGCTATCGACTTTGTTAAACGCGGTGTCCCCTTCCTCGACACTCAGCACATCGACGCCCGCCGTGCCACCCTGCTGGTTGGTACCCGTATTAATCTCCCAAAACACGCCGTTGATGTCGTCATCGAATTCAAACT
>CABULX010000182.1 GCA_902492545.1 uncultured Collinsella sp.
ACCATGTCCCACAATACCCTGCCGACCGTCGCTGAGCTTTCGGGCGAGATGCGCGAGCGTCTTGCCAAGGTTAAGTACGTCTTTACCGACCTGGACGCCACGATGCTCGCACCCGGCTCGTGCGTGCTGCGCGACAACGACGGTAATCCCTCGACCAAGCTCGTCGAGGCTGTCGTGGCACTTGCCCGCGCCGGCATCCAGGTGGTCCCCACCTCGGGCCGCAACCGCACCATGATCCACGAGGATGCGCGCGTGCTTGGCCTCAACTCCTACATCGGCGAGATGGGCGGTCTGGTCATGTACGATCTCAAGGCCAACGATTGGGAGTATCTGACCGGCGATATGCCCTACGACCCCGCCTGCGGCCTCACGCCGCATCAGGTGATCGAGCAGACCGGCGTGTGCGAGAAGATTCTCGCCCGCTGGCCGCATAAGATCGAGTACCACAACGACATGTCGACTGGCTACAAGTACCGCGAGGTCACCGTCGGCATGCGCGGCGATGTGCCCGACGACGAGGTCCAGGCCATTCTTGATGAGGCCGGCTGCGGCCTGGTCTGGGCCTGCAACGGTCACCTGACGCATCTGTCCAAACCGACGACGCTCGAGCTCGAACGCGTCGAGGATGGCCGCGCGTTTAACATCAATCCCGCCGGTCTCAACAAGGGCGTTGCCATCGCACGTTTCTGCGAGCACCTGGGTATCGAGCGTGAGGAGACGCTGGCGCTCGGCGATTCCGAGTCCGACTTCTACATGGCTGACCACGTGGGCACGTTCTGCCTGGTCGAGAACGGTTTGACCAGCGCCGGCGCGCCCGAGTTCCTGGATGCTTGCGATAACGCCTACGTCACGCGCGGCAAGATTGTCGATGGCTGGACGGCAACGGCAGAGCTGCTCGTCGCGGCCCGTTCGTAGTGCGGTCCTATCGCGCTGAGCCATATCTTTTCGAGAGAGAATCTGGTGAGGTAATGTCCGATATCGAGAATCCGGCAGGCGACACGCGCCCGATTGGCGTGTTCGATTCTGGTCTGGGCGGTCTGACGGTTGCACGCGCCATCGCAACGGCGTTGCCGCACGAGTCCGTCTACTACTTTGGCGACACCAAGCGCTGCCCCTACGGCACCCGCACCGAGGACGAGGTGCGCTCGTTTGCACTGCAGGCGGGCCGCTGGCTGTCGAAGCACGACGTCAAGATCATGGTCATCGCCTGCAATACGGCGACCGCTGCGGCCTTGCGTTTGGCCCAGCAGGTGCTCGACGTCCCCGTCATCGGTGTAATCGCACCGGGCGCACGCGCGGCAATCAACAGCACCCGCACGCGCCGGGTGGGCGTGCTCGCCACCAACCTCACCATTCGCTCAGGCGCTTACACGCGTGCCATTCAGGACCTGGATGCCGGCGTCGACGTATACGGCTGCCCTGCCTCGAGTTTTGTCGAGGTCGTTGAGCACGAGCTCGCCTCGGGCGCACATCTGCAAGAGCAGTGGCTCGAGAACGAGGACATCTTTGATACGCCTGCCGTACGCGCGCTGGTCGGTGCCACGGTTGAACCGCTGCGCGACCACGGCATCGATACCGTGGTGCTCGGCTGCACGCATTTCCCGCTGCTCGTGGGGCCTATTCGCCATGCGCTGGGTCCCGGAGTGCGCGTGGTGAGCTCCGCCGAGGAGACCACGCGCGAGCTGACCGATATTCTCACGCGCCGCGAGCAGCTGGCGGGCGACGCGGCCGAGCCGCAGCATCGTTTTGCAACGACGGCCGATAACATTGCCGAGTTTGCGGTGGCGGGCAGTTTTATCTTTGGCCAGCCGCTCAAGAGCATTGAGCATATCGATATCGACGAACTGAAATAGATAAAAGGTCACCGACCAAAGGCTTACTTTCACCTTTTGCCGAAAGGATTTTTCTATGGAGTATATGCAGGTCAATCGCGCCAACGGCCGCGCCGCCGATGAGCTGCGCCCCATCAAGCTTACTCGCGGTGTCATGAAGCACGCCCACGGTTCGTGCCTGGCCGAGTTTGGCGATACGCGCGTGCTGTGCGCTGCCACCATCGAGGAGGGCGTGCCGGGCTGGCGCAAGGGCGCCAAGGCCGGTTGGGTAACGGCGGAGTACGCCATGCTGCCGGCATCGACCGGCAAGCGCTGCAAGCGCGAGCACGCCAACCGCAAGGGTCGCTCCATGGAGAT
>CABULX010000183.1 GCA_902492545.1 uncultured Collinsella sp.
TCCTCGAGCGCATCAAGCGCGAGAACGACCTGGTGACATACCGCGAGATCCTCGCCTTCATGAACGGCGAGGCGGACATCGAGCGCGATCCGCGGGCACTCCCCCGCCGCGCGTGGCCGACGAAGCACCGACTGGCGTACGACTTGCTGACCTTCTTCGCCGCAGCCGCCATCGGCGGAGCACTCGGCTTTGCCGTGTGGGGGCTGCTGAACTAGAGGCAGCATCTGCCGAAGTCCGCATCACGCGCGTCAAGAATCAGCGCTTTGGGCGCCAGCGTTGCGCTCGTGATGCGGACTCGAAGGTGCCCGCAGCCGAAGACTTCAAATTGACGGCAAGCACTAGCTTGAGGCCCGCTCCACGCCGGCAATACAGCACCACCCAGCAAAATGCGGGCGGCCCCGGCACACCCGAGGCCGCCCGCTTCATTCAGACGGATGTCTTCGAACGCCTCTACTCCCTATCGCCGCATGCAGCCGCATCATTCTCATCGTCATCGTCGATAACGATAAGGGCGATAGCGGAGCCCAAGCTACCGACGACCCACGGGAGCCAGAACAGGCCGCCGATCCCCTCGGACGCATCCATGGCAGCACCGACGAACAGCCAGATGAGCGCGATGATGGTGGAGGCGAGCATGATCACGACGCAAGCCCTCTTCTTGCGCGCCGCTGTACGGCGATACTTGGGATTGCACGCGCGCAGATACGCCTCGCGGCTCTGGGGATCCAGCTGCGACAGCTCCTCCGCACTCAATTCGACCGAGCCACTCCTTGTTGTACTCCGCGACATCCATGCGGCCCCACAGCATGCCCCAGTGGACAATCACCCCAACACCGACGGCGACCAGGACCATCATCAGCGTGTCGCCATATACCTGGACGTTCGCCTCCACCTCAAACAGCGCCGATACGGCGATGCCAAGAAGGATGATCGCGATACCCGAAACGATCGCGATCGAAGCACGACGACGCTCTGCCGCCTTTTGCTCTGCGGTGTAAAAGTCCGCAACATACGGATGGGCTTCCACAAAAGCCGCGTGCTCCATGCCGGATGGAATAAGGAATCCCAAGCCAGCGGCAACGAGCGCGAACAACGCCATGAGGACGATTCCGTCTGAGTGCAGGACCTCATCGGTGAAGACCGCGGCGGCGACCCCCAGGATGATGAGCGCCACACCGAGTGCGACCTTGCGGGCAAATGCGACCATGTGCTCGTCATAGCCGCATACATCCGTGTTGGGACCGACGGGGATCGCGGGCACAAAGGCGGATCCGATGTCGGACAACGAGTTCCGCCCGTGCGGAGCCTCGACGCGGACGACGGCGTTCCCATCGTTTTGCACGCCATCCGCGGCGCTCTGGCTCACGGCCGCGCGGCGCGACACGTCACCCTGCACCAGGTCATCGAGCGAGCACTCGAAAATCTGGCACATTTTGATGAGCTTATCCATCTCCGGGTAGGACTTCTCGGCCTCCCACTTGGTGACGGACTGGCGGGATACCCCAAGCAGCATGGCGAGCTGCTCCTGGGTCATATGGCGCTCGGCGCGCAGATACTGAAGGTTGGTACGGAAGCTCATAGTAGGTCCTCTCGTTGGCTGGAAGCGGGCACGCGGGCGTCGTGATCTTGGCTCACGGCGACGGCGCGGGCGCGGCATCCCAGCGTTCGGTGCTTTCCTGCCGGCGACTTACACACTACGGTAGCCACATGGCGGAAACCACCAACTTGAGGCTTCATTTTACGCAACCTGCAGGCACCCTATGGTTGCAAACCGCAGGTAGATTGAATGGACGTCAAATTATTAGGAGCTTGCATCACCTGTGAACTCAAACGGTCCCCGCCGATGTTACGACCCGTTGCTTGCGGCAACGGGCCATCTGCGGGCAGCATTGCGGTAACGTAGGAACCGGGCGAGAGAAAGGATCCGCCATGCTGAACGAGAACATCCAGGCCCTCAGGAAATCGAAAGGGCTATCGCAGGAGGAGCTCGCGCTCAAGCTGAACGTGGTGAGGCAGACGGTTTCCAAATGGGAACGCGGGCTCTCGGTGCCCGACGCGGAGATACTCGTCGCCCTCGGTGAGACGCTCGACGTGCCGGTGAGCAAAGACGAGGCGCGAGGCGATGGGGCTCTCCCAAGAACAGCTCGCCGAGAAACTCT
>CABULX010000184.1 GCA_902492545.1 uncultured Collinsella sp.
ACAACGGCGACATCCTGGGCACGGCCAAGGTTATCATGGCCGATTTCTACAACCACATTCCCGCCGGCTGCACCATCGGCCACGTGACCACCACGGGCTACGGCGAGGCACTGCTCATCGAGGCCCTCAAGGCCGATTCCGGCGAGATCGAGACCGTCGCGCACCTGCGCGGCGCCAAGGCATTCCTGCCCGGCGTCGAGTTTATCCTGGACATTGGCGGCCAGGACATGAAGTGTCTGCGCGTCAAGGACGGCGTCATCGAGCACATCATGCTCAACGAGGCCTGCTCGTCGGGCTGCGGCAGCTTTATCGAGAGTTTCGCCGTGTCTATGAACATGGACGTGCGCGCGTTCGCCGATGCCGCCATCCATGCTAAGGCTCCCGTCGACCTGGGCAGCCGCTGCACGGTCTTTATGAACTCGCGCGTCAAGCAGGCACAAAAGGAAGGCGCCACGGTGGGCGACATCGCGGCCGGCCTGTCCTATTCCGTCATCAAGAACGCCCTGTTCAAGGTCATTAAGCTGCGCGACCCCAAGGAGATCGGCAGCCAGGTGATCGTCCAGGGCGGCACCTTTATGTCCGATGCCACGCTGCGCGCATTTGAGCAGCTCACCGGCGTTCATGCCGTGCGTCCCGACATCGCCGGCTGCATGGGCGCCTACGGTGCGGCCCTGCTCGCCCGCGATCGCGCCGGCGCCGACGGCACCTCGACCATTCTTTCTGCCGAGGACATCGCGCACCTTACCGTGACGCAAAAGCATGTCCGCTGCGGCCGTTGCTCCAACAACTGCCAGCTTACCGTCAACGACTTTGGCGGCGGCAGGCGCTTCATTACCGGCAACCGCTGCGAGAAGGGTGCCGGCCACAAAAAGCAGAAGACTGAGGCCCCCAACCTTTTCAAAAAGAAAAACGAGCTGCTCTTTAACCGCGAGATCCTGAGTCCCGACGAGGCCCCGCGCGGCACCGTGGGTATCCCGCGCGCACTCAACATGTACGAGAACTACCCCTTCTGGCACGCGTTCTTTACGCGCCTGGGCTTTAGCGTGCAGCTGTCCGACCAGTCGAGCAAAAAGACCTACCAGGCGGGCATCGAGTCCATGCCGTCCGAGAGCGTGTGCTACCCGGCAAAGATGAGCCACGGCCATGTGATGAACCTCATCGACCGCGATGTCGACTTCATCTGGATGCCGTGCGTGCGCTGGGAGCGCAAGGAGGATCCGACGGCTGGCAACTGTTACAACTGCCCCATCGTCATGAGCTACCCCACAGCGCTGGCGCTCAACATCGACGAGATTCGCGAACAGAACATCGAGTTCCTGTATCCGTTTGTGCCGTATCACGATAAGACCGAGCTTAAGCGCCGTCTGTACCAGGTGCTCGCCGTCGACCGTGTGGCCGATGCGCAAGCCGGTCGCGGTCGCGTGCGCGGTCCCAAGATCACGCGCTCCGAGGTCGATGCCGCCGTCAACGCTGCTTTTGAGGCCGATGCGCGTTTCCACGAGGATATCCAGACCATGGGCGAGGAGGCTCTTAAGTGGGTCGAGGACCATGGCGGTCACGGCATCGTGCTCGCCGGTCGTCCCTACCATAACGACCCCGAGATCAACCACGCCCTGCCCGAACTTATCTCGAGCTTTGGCTTTGCGGTCTTTACCGAGGATTCGCTTGCGCATCTGGTAAAGCCCGAGCGTCCGATTCGCGTCGTCGACCAGTGGATGTACCACAGCCGCCTGTACGCCGTCGCCCGTTTTGTGACGATGCGCAACGACCTGGACCTGATCCAGCTCAACTCTTTCGGCTGTGGCCTGGACGCTCTGACCACCGACCAGGTGCAGGAGATTCTGGAGGCCAGCGGCAAGATCTACACCGTACTCAAGATCGACGAGGTGTCAAACCTGGGCGCCGCGCGCATCCGCATCCGTTCGCTCATGGCCGCGCTTAAGGACCAGGAGGCCGAGCGCTTGGCCGAGGCCACGGCCGCGGGCGAGGCCTACGAGCAGGGTGACGCCGCGCCGGTGGCGCCCTCCACGGATGCCCCCGCGTTCGCGAGCCGCAAGTACA
>CABULX010000185.1 GCA_902492545.1 uncultured Collinsella sp.
CCCTATTCCAGCGCTATTCCGGCTTGGTTTCTACTGTGGGAGTCTTGTCCGCTGCGACTGGGGTGCGGGCGGTGTCCATAGTCAGGCAGTGCTTGGGGCAGCTCTCGATGCACTCACCGCACACCACGCAGGCATACGGGTCGATCGACCACGTTCCACCCTTGCGATCGACTGCGAGCGCGCCCGCCGGACAGCGACGCGCACACATGCCGCAGCAGATACACACGTCCATGTCGTTGACGATATGCCCGCGCAAGCGCTCGGGCGCCGCGAGCTTCTCCTGCGGATAGCACACCGTAACCGGCTGCTTGACCATAGAGCCCAAGGCCGTCTTGGCAAATGTCAGCAAACTCATGCCGCGCCTACCTTTCCGTGCAGCTAATGCAGGGGTCGATGGTCAGGATAATCATGGGAACGTTGGCAAGGAGTACGCCCTGCAGCGCATGCGTCAGACCCGCCAAGTTCTGCGACGTCGGCGTGCGCACGCGGAAACGGTCCAGGTTCTTGGTGCCGTTGCCGCGCACATAGTAATACGCCTCGCCGCGCGGCTGCTCAATCACAACCTCGCCGCGCGCGCCGTCGGCCGGTGTGAGCTTGGTACGCCCGCCGATGCCGTCGTGCGGAATCTTGCCGACAAGTTCCTTGATAATGTCCATGGCCTGCGTGACCTCGGCGCAACGCACCTGGCAGCGGGCATAGCAGTCGCCATCGGTAGCAACGATGGGCTCAAATGCAGCCAGGTCCGCATAGGCACCGTCACCGAACATGCGCACGTCGTAATCCACGCCCGAGGCGCGGCCGAACGGGCCGACCATCGAAAGCTCCAGTGCATCTTTCTTGCTGATCACGCCCACGCCATGCAGGCGCTCGCCGCAGCTGGCGTCGTCCAAAAACGTATGCACCAGGGTCTCGTAGTCGGGGCGCATGGCGTCGAGCGTCTGGACAATGCCCGCCAGCTCGGAGTCCTCAATGTCGTGCTTAAGGCCGCCGATCTCGTTAATCGAAAGGATCACGCGGCCGCCGCAGGTGCTCTCGAAGATCTTGAGAATCTGCTCGCGCAGGGTCCACGACCGATAGAACAGCGCCTCGAAGCCAAAGGCATCGGCGAGCAGGCCCAGCCACAGCAGGTGCGAGTGAATGCGCGAAAGCTCGTGCAAAATGGTACGGATATGCTGCACGCGGCCAGGCACCTCGATGTCGAGCATGCGCTCGCAGGCGCTGGCATAGCCGCAGCTGTGGCCCACGGCGCAGATGCCGCAGATGCGCTCGGCGATGTAGCCAAACTGGTGCATGTCGCGCTTTTCGGTGAGCTTCTCGAGTCCGCGGTGCACAAAGCCGATCTGCGGAATTGCCTCGAGAACGCGGTCGTCCTCAATCACCAGGTCCAGATGAAGCGGCTCGGGCAGCACCGGGTGCTGCGGGCCAAACGGAATGACGGAGCGATGTGCCATGGGCCTTACGCCTCCTTTTTCTGCTTGTCGCGGGCGGCCTTGGCGGCAAGCGCCGCGCGGACCTTGGCTGCTTTCTCGGGATCCATGGCAGCGAGCTTTGCCTCCATCTCGGCAGCCTTGAGCGCGGCCTTCGCAGCAGCCTCATCGTGCTGAGCATCGGAGCCCGCGGCATCGCCGGCGCTCGCAGCGCCCTCCCCTGCAGCAGCCGCAGCAGCGGCGGCCTTTTCGGCAGCGGCCTTGCGCGCCTTGGCTTCGGCGGCGGCACGGACCTTCATGGCCTTCTCGCGCGCGGCCTTCACCTCGGGCGTGATAACGCTCATGGGCTCGGCAGTCGAGACCTGGTAGAAAAAGCCCTTAAAGTCGATCTGCATGTCGGTGATGGCAAGCCCAAACAGGTCGTGCGCTTCGTTCTCAAACGGAAATACCGCCGGATAGTACGAGCTGATGGACGGAATCTCCTGGTACTGGTCGATGCCCTCAACCACCAGGTTCTCGATCGCATAGCTGCCGTCCTGCGCAATATGCTCCTGAGCAGCACGAACGTTGATAAACGTATAGACCAAGCGATACG
>CABULX010000186.1 GCA_902492545.1 uncultured Collinsella sp.
TACTCCAGCTGGAACAACGCCATCGCATCGCTCGCGGGGCAGACCCAGCCGGGCAATACCGCCAAGCTCACCATCGACTCGCGCATCCAGACGGCTGCCGAGCAGGCGCTCAAGGGCTTTAAGGGCGCTGTGGTGGTCATGGATCCGCGTACCGGTGCGGTCCTCGCGTGCGCGAGCTCGCCCACCTATGACAACACCAACATCGATGCCCTGATGCAGTCGGGCGGTGGCGAGGACGGCTCCATGTACGACCGCGCCATGGACGCGCTCTACACCCCGGGCTCGACCTTTAAAGTCGTCACGCTCTCCGCGGCGCTCGAAACCGGCACCGCCAGCCTTACCAGCACGTACCAGGCGCCCGGCTCCATGGATATTGGCAACGCGCCGGTCACCAACGATGCCAACGAGAGCTACGGAACCATCAGCCTGCAGCAGGCCTTCGCCGTGTCGTCCAACGTCGTCTTTGGCCAGGTGGCCAACGAGGTCGGCGCCAACTCGCTCGTCCAGTTTGCCAACGCCTTTGGCTACGGTCAAAAGCTCGGTCAGGATCTGACCACCGCGGCTTCCATCATGGCCGACCCGTCGCTTATGACCGAGTGGGAGACCGCTTGGGCAGGCGCCGGCCAACCCGTCGGCATGGACCACACACCTGGCCCGCAGACCACCGTCATGCAGAATTGCGTGATCGCTGCCGCTATCGCCAACAGCGGCGTGGTCATGAACCCGTTCTTTGTGTCCCAGATACTCGCCCCGGACGGAACCGTGGTTAAGACCACGCAGTCCCGCTCGCTGGGCCAGGCTGTCAGCTCTGCCACGGCCGACCAGGTCAAGCAGGCCATGCTCGCCGTCGTCCAGTCCGGTACCGGCACCGATGCCCAGATTCCGGGCGTCAAGGTTGCCGGCAAGACCGGTTCGGCCGAGATCGGCGGCACCAACGTCAACTCTATGTTTGTTGGCTTTGCGCCTTACGATTCACCCACGGTTGCCATCTCGGTGGCCCTGGAGGATTACGACAAACACGACGTCGAGGCGGCCAAGATTGCCGGCATCGTCCTGACCGCGGCGCTCGCCGCACAGGGAGCGTGATGCCCGTGATCAAAGCGGATACTTGGGGCGCGCCGCGGCCGATGAGCTAGCGGCAACGCGCCACACGGCCCCAGCGGCCACACATTTGGTACTACACACATCGTTGAGCGAATAGTTATGTTAGGAGCAGGAATGGAACAGAGGGTCCTCGGGGGAAGATACCTCCTCAAGGATAAGGTGGGAACAGGCGGCATGGCGACCGTCTACCGTGCACAGGACCAGGTCCTCGACCGCACGGTAGCCGTCAAGATCATGCTGCCGCAGTATGCTGGCGACGCAACCTTCGCCGCACGCTTTAAGCAGGAGGCCCAGGCAGCAGCCGGTCTCTCCTCCCCCTATATCGTGGGCGTCTACGATTGGGGCAAGGACGGCGACACCTATTACATCGTCATGGAGTACTTGCGCGGCACCGACCTTAAGAGCGGCATCAAGAGCCACGGCGCCCTCGACCCCAAGAAGGTCGCCCAGATCGGCTCGCAGATCAGCTCCGCGCTTTCGGTCGCCCACAAGCACGAGATCATCCACCGCGACATTAAGCCGCAGAACATCATGGTGCTGCCCGACGGCAACATCAAGGTGATGGACTTTGGCATCGCGCGCGCCAAGAACAGCCACCTCACGCAAGACAACAACGTGCTGGGAACCGCCCACTACGTCAGCCCCGAGCAAACCCGTGGTCAGGACCTCGGCCCCACCTCGGATATCTACTCGCTGGGCGTCGTGATGTATGAATGCGCCACCGGCCGCGTTCCCTTTGACGGTGACGACGCCATTTCGGTCGCACTCAAGCAGGTCAACGAGTTGCCTATTCCGCCGAGCCAGATCAACTCCGGTGTCGACGCCGACCTTGAGCGCATCATCCTCAAGTGCATGGAGAAGGACCCGGCAAACCGCTTCCAGAC
>CABULX010000187.1 GCA_902492545.1 uncultured Collinsella sp.
TGCGATGAGCTTTACACCGTACGCGTTCTGCCCAAGCTCAAGCCGACGTACTTTGTGCTACTCAACCTGTTCCGCGACCAGCTAGACCGCTACGGCGAGATCGATCACACCCAGGAGGTCATCGCCCATGCGTTGGAGCTCTCGCCGACAACAACGCTTATCTACAACGCCGACGACCCGCTGTGCGCCTCGATTGCCGCGCGCGTTCCCAACGCGAGTATTGCCTTTGGCATCGACGGCGCCACCAACACCGAGTCCGACCGTATTAGCGACTCACGTTTTTGCTCACAGTGCAACGCGCCGCTGGAGTATGACTACGTGCAATACGGCCAGCTCGGCGCCTACCATTGCCCCTCGTGCGGCTGGGCCCGCCCTGCGCTTGTCCGTCGCGTGACGGGCGTGGAGCTCGGCTGCGACGGCTACGACTTTGACCTGGTCTTTGGATCTGCGCCCGACGCGGCTGCCGCACACATCGCCACACGCTACAACGGCCTGTACATGGTCTACAACGTTGCCGCCGCCTTCTTTGCCGCGCACGAGTTGGGCGTGGATACGGCGCTTCTACAGCCTACGCTCGATGCCTACGTCCCCGCCGGCGGACGTATGGGGCGCTGGGATATCGCCGGCCGCACCGTCGAGGCCAACCTGGCTAAGAATCCCGTAGGCTTCGATCGACAAATCCAGTCCATCAAGACGGCAGGCGGCAGACTCTGCGCTTTCTTCCTTAACGACAATGACGCCGACGGACACGATGTATCGTGGATCTACGACGTCGACTTTGAGCGCATCGCCGACACGCCGGGTCTTGTCGCCTTTGCCGGAGGCACGCGCGCGCACGACATGCAGGTGCGCCTCAAGTACGCCGGCATCGATGCCGCGATTATCTCGGACGTCGCGCAGGCAATTGGCGCCGTGGCAGACGAGGCCGCCGATGACACCTTCTACGCCGTCGCCAACTACACGGCCTTCCCGCCGCTGGTCAAGGAGCTCGACGGGCTGAAAGGCGCCACCGCCGACGCTGTTGCCGGGCGCGCCGTAGCCCGTGCCGACGGCAGCGCTCTTCCTGTCGGCATCGCGCCAGTCGAGCTTTCGCACCCGCTGCGCATCGTCTACCTGTATCCCGATGCCCTTAACCTCTACGGCGACGGCGGCAACGTCATCGCCCTCGAGCGCCGCTGCGCCTGGCGTGGCATTCCCGTGCGCGTGGACGAGGTCCGTATGGGCGAGTCACTCGATCTCACCGATGCCGATATCGTCATGATGGGTGGCGGCTCCGACCGCGACCAGCTAGCCGTGGCACACGAGCTGCTCGCCCAAAAAGACAAGGTCGCGGCCTATGTTGAGGATGGCGGCTCGCTGCTTGCCATCTGTGGCAGCTATCAGCTGCTCGGCCGTTCGTACTATATGGGCGAAAATCGCATTGAAGGTCTGGGGGTCATTGCCGCTGAGACCGTGCGCGGCGCCAATCGCCTGATCGGTAACGTCGCCGTCAAGACCGACCTGTCACCCGAGCCCCTTGTGGGATTCGAGAACCATGGAGGTCGCACCCTGCTCGACGCAGACGCCACGCCGCTCGGAACGTCCGTCGTCACGGGTACCGGCAACAACGGCGACGACGGCTTTGAGGGCCTGATCTACAAGGGCGTCATCGGCACGTACCTGCATGGCCCGGCGCTGCCCAAGAACCCCGAGCTCGCCGACTGGCTGATCGCCCATGCCCTCGAGCACCGTGGCGATGCACAGGCCGCCGCCTTGCTGCCGCTCAAACCCCTCGACGACACCTACGAGCACGCCGCCCACGACGCCGCCATGAAGCTCCTCCCCTAGCACCTCACCACCACAAAGGGGACAGGCACCTTTGTGGTGGGTTGATTTTCAATCTCAACGCAACAGCCTGAACGGACCCCGCGTTTCCGCAGCT
>CABULX010000188.1 GCA_902492545.1 uncultured Collinsella sp.
AGCTCAAGCGGCAATAGACACGCTGCCGTAAGACGCTAAAGCCGCTACAGCCGTGGCAGGTTCCTGCGTTTTATTCAAAGCTTGCCGCCAAGGTGCGCCGAGCCTTTACAATAGGACAGTCCCAAGGACGTATTCGATAGCTTCCGCGCAGCACTCGCCCGCCGCGCGTGAAAGGATATATTGCCCCATGCCTTCAACCCTTCCCGCCCCCATCGACAAGCTCGCCATCGTCGTCGTTACGTACAAGCGCCAGGAACTCCTGGCCAACTTGTTCGACTCCATGACCGAGCTCACGGCAACGCCCTGGCGCATCGTGATTGTCGATAACGAGAATTCGCGCGAGACCGAGGCCATGTGCGCCGCATTCAACGAGCGCCTGGCCAACCTGTGGGGCATCGACACCGAGCAGCCTGACGCGCAGGGCGGCACCGACCGTGTCATCTACGCCCCGCAGCTCGAAAACGGCGGCGGTGCGGGCGGCTTCTCCGCCGGCACTAAATGCGCCTACGACCTGGGCGCTCAATGGTTCTGGGTGATGGACGACGACGTGCTCGTCATCCCCGAAGGCATCGAGCGTCTTGCCAAGTGGACCGACCGCTACGACGTCATCCAGGGTTCGCGCCTGGACTTTGACGGCGGCGCCTTCTTTTGGCAATACCAACTCATCCTTTCGCTCGGCATTCCCAACCCTGTCGCCAAGTGGGACCTGGGACCCGAGGGCTACCGCGCCATGAACCAGCTATGCTTTGAGGGCGGCATGTTCTCGCGCCGCGTGGTCGACAAGATCGGCCTGCCCGATGCGCGATTCTTCATCTACGGCGACGATGCCTGCTATGGTTACGTGGCCAGCCAGCACTTCCCCGCCGCCGTTGTGGCCGACGTGGTGCTCAAGCGCGCCCGCGCCGTCTCTAACTGGGATATCGCCGGCAAGCGCCAGCTCAACTCTACGAGCGACACCAACCGCTACTACATCATGCGCAACCGAGGCTTCCTCGCTCGCTATATGCAGATCTACGGTGACTACCACCCCATGCTGTTCCGCCTGGGCAATGCCGCGACCTTCTGCAAGGAATTCATTCGCCTGGCTGCGGTCGATAAGTGCTATAAGACCGGTATTCCGGCGCTGCGCCGTGGCATGAAAGACGCCCGCAAGATCATCAAGGATCCCAACTGGAAGCCCATGCCACCCATGAAGGACACCGAGTAACGGAAGCCGGAAACACCTCAGCGCTTAAAGCCGCTGGTACACCGTAGCCACATGCTGTCCATCAAACCCAAACCCCCAGCGCATGCGGCCAACGCCGGGTCGCGGCACACGGATTTCGTCGATGCCGTCGCGCTCTATGTCGAGCAGCGCCTGCACGGCCAGCAATTCCAGGCCCAGCGCATCCACACCGGGGTCATACATCATGTTGATCGTTATCAGCGGACGTTCATCGAGCATACCGATCGTATCGGCTATGTCGAACGCGGCGCCCGTAGGAAAAACCTGGATGTCCCAGCGATCCGCGCCACACTTTCGCCTCGAAGCAGGATTGGCATAGCCCGGCAATCCAAAGCAGAGTCCTTGCAAGAGTAGGTGATATGGCAGCGGTGTATCTGGGTCGGTCGCACCGATTCCCGCATCTCCCAAGATGCGGCTTAGCGCCCGCCTCACGGTATCCTCGTTCCCATGGCACAGCCCGTCGCGAAACGCATCGACGTCTCGAATGTCTTCTGCAGCGCACTCAAACCACTCAATAATCACTAGACGCAAGGTCTGGCGAAGCTCGTTATTGGGCAATCGCAAAGCACGGAGGCGATCGCCATGCTCCGGCTCCTCAGTCATATCCGTCGTGAGAAAACCGGACAGATAC
>CABULX010000189.1 GCA_902492545.1 uncultured Collinsella sp.
GGCCGAGCATGGCGAAGCCCATGGCAGGCAGGATGTTGGCGGCAACGCCAAAGCCGTCGATCACAAAGGTCGGGATGAAGTCGAGCAGGCCCTGGATGGCATCGGAGCCCAGGTAGAATGCGCCGCCGCACAGCAGGAAGTACTCAAGGCAGCCAAAGAGGCCCATGCTCCAATGTGCCGCGTAGATACCCTTGAGGTTGCCCTTGGCAGCGCACTTGTCAGCAATGTCAACAATGATCGAGAATCCAGCATCCGTAATGTTGCCGATCGTCAGCGAAAGGACGGCGATAGGCATGGCGAGCGCGATGGCCGTCTCGGTACCCTGACCGAGCTGAATGGCAAACGCACAGGCGAGCACGCCACCGACGGTTTCGTTAGGCGGTACGTAGGCGCCGATGGAGATCGAGCCCATGAACAGCAACTCCAGGCTGGCGCCGACGGCAAGGCCGGTCTGCAGGTCCCCCAGCACCAGGCCCACGAGCGGGCACAGGACGATGGGGCGGAACGCGTAGAGGGTGCCGAGCTGGTAGTCGAGGCATCCAAACGCTCCGACTAAGCCGACGAGGATTGCTTGGACAAGCATAATTCCTCCCAATAAGGAATCTCGAACCGTCGTCACTCCCGGCGCGCGCGTTGTTGATATCAAATCCGGGAGTTCGATTCCACGGCTCGAAGCGTACCTGGTGTGCTGCTAACACCCATGCCAGGCACAAATGATTTGATACCAATTATAGATATGCAGGTTCTTGCTATTTAATACCACTCGCTCAGCGGGGTGTTTTTTACCGTAAACGGCAGACGTATCTCATCAGGCGCGCTCTTTGTTTCGATGGCGGACAAGCGCCACCAGAAAGCCATCGCCAAAGGCATCAGATGCCAAGTTGGCCACAATTACCAAAACGATAATCGCCGCGCCCAAAAACTCGTTCCAGCGAAAGACCTCGCCAAAGAAGAGCGCCGACCAGCAGGGAGCGAGCACGACCTCGCTCATGCAAACCAAGTTGGCCGCAAACGCGTTGGTTCGCGCGATCCCCTTGGCATACAGCACGCTCGCAAGGCCACTGCAAAAAAGACCATGCACCAGCATGAGCCCCCACTCAAATGGCCTCACGGAGTCTAGGGCGCCGGCAAAATAGACGATCGGCAGCATCGAGATACCGCAGGAGATGAGCGAGGACACCATGGGCGACGCATCGGGGCGAGAGTTCAAAAAGAAACACAGCCCAAAGGTGGCTCCCGAAATGACGGCAAGCAGGTTGCCGAGCATGCCCTCGGCGCTCAAATCGCCTAAAAAGAAAAGTCCCATACCCGTAAAAGCAACCAACACGGAGGCAATCTTCGCAGGCGAGGGCAACGTGCGAGTTGCGAGCGACTGATACACGATAACAAAAATCATCGAGGTGTACTGCAGGACGATCGCGTTGCCGACCGTCGTGAGCTGGTTGGCAAAGTTAAACGTGGTGCCCGTCACGAAGTTGCAGACGGCCACAAGGACAATAAGACGGCTGACGCGGAGGACGGGCCTACCGACGAGCAGGATAAAGAGCGCCATAAATATTGCCGTAACGGCACCGATCAAAAGAGCTGACTGCGAATTGGCGCGAACGAGGATGCCGATAAAACTCCACAAGAGCGCCGTGCCAAATAGATACATCGCCCCGCTCACGCCATTATCGGGTGGATTGTCAGATCGAATCACGAAGCACCTCCAACTAGCTTTCGGTAATAAAAAACGGCGACCGCAACGGGTCGCCGTTTCCCTTGGGGGCAAGATAAAACGCAGGAACTTACGCCAGCACGCCGAAGAACGCGCCGATGATGCCCACGACCATGGTGGCCAC
>CABULX010000190.1 GCA_902492545.1 uncultured Collinsella sp.
GAACCCGTCTGTCGATACGCGCTATCAGCTCGATGAGCTCGTTATCGACGACGTCAACCGTGTGACGCCCGAAAAGACCGCCGGCGGCAAGGGCCTCAACGTGGCCCGTGTGCTGGGTCAGCTGGGCGACGACGTTGTGGCAACCGGTTTGCTCGGCGGCCACATGGGCGCCTACATGGCTGAGCTTATGGACGCCAACGGTATTAACAACGACTTTGTGCCCATCAAGGGCGAGACTCGCATTTGCCTCAACATCCTCCACGCCGGCAACCAGACCGAGCTGCTCGAGAGCGGCCCGACAATTGCCCCCGAGGAGCTCGATGCCTTTACCGCCAAGTTTACTGAGCTTGCGGGCAAGGCCGACGTTGTCACCATTTCGGGTTCTCTGCCCCGCGGTGTCGAGGCAGGCTACTATGCCAAGATCACGGGCATTGCCGAGAACGCCGGAGCCAAGGTGCTGCTCGATACCTCGGGTGCTTCGCTCGAGGCCGCCCTTAAGTCCGAAATTAAACCCGAGCTGGTCAAGCCTAACCTGACCGAGATCAACGGCCTTCTGGGCACGAGCTTTACCACCGACGATGTGGACGAGCTCCGCGCCGCGCTCGCCTCTGATGCCCGCTTCTCCGATATCCCCTGGGTCGTCGTGTCCATGGGCGCTGCCGGCTCCGTGGGCTTCCACAATGGCCGTGCGTTCCGCGCGAAGACGCCCGATATCCCTGCCGTTAACGCCACGGGCTCTGGCGATTCGACCATTGCCGGCTTCGCACATGCGATCGCTGCTGGCGCGGATGACGAGACGGTCCTGCGTACCGCCAACACCTGCGGCAAGCTCAATGCCATGGATCCCATGACTGGCCACTTGGTTATGGATCGTTGGGACGAGGTTTACAACGGCGTTGTCGTGACCGAGCTGTAGGAGCTTGTGCAGCGGCCTCGGCATCGGTTGTTTGCTTGTGGTTGGAGCCGACGACAAGTGCAGTAGCATTATGCCGGGGCGCGACGCCGACACTGTCGTGTTCAATCCCGACCTTACCCTGGTCGAGACGCATGTGGGTGGCAACAGCGTCGGTAATGCGTTTGCCGAGTAGCCGCCAAAGAAACGATCCGAGAGGGGATTTAGATGATTTACGGTGCATTGGGCGATATCGAGGAGTACCGTGGAATGCTCAAGGGCCTCGACGTGCTGATCGATTGGCTCGAGGAGAACGATCCGGCGAAGCTCGAGGTCGGCAGCCATCCGATTCTGGGCGACAAGGTCTTTGCGAACGTCATGGCTCCCACGACGCGTCCCGAAGCCGAGGCTCACTATGAGACGCATCAGCGCTATCACGACCTGCAGATCGACGTCGAGGGTCGCGAGGCCTTTAAGGTTGCCACGGGCAGCCTGACGCTGGTCCAGGAGTTCGACGAGAAGGACGACTACGATCTGGTCGATTCCGACGCCTCGATCGCCGGCGATCTTGCTGACGACAAGTTTGCGCTGTTTGTTGCCGGCGAGCCTCACATGCCCACGCTCGAGTTCCCGGGCGATGGCGCGCAGCCGGTCAAGAAGATTTGCTTTAAGCTGCTTGCAGATGCTTACTGGGAGGAGTAGCGCGCTGCTCGGCTGAGCTGTTCGTGTTGCGAGCGTTATCCCTTGGGGGAGCTCGCTTGGGCCCCGCTGAACGCGGTTCCTTTGGGGATTGCGGTTGGCGGGGCTTTTGTTGAGTAGGGGAGTTTCCGGCGGCGTTGTGCTTGGATTGGCGGATGCGCGCCCGAAATCGGCAACAAAAAAGCCGCCCGAAGGCGGCTATCTTGTGCAATGGAGCCAG
>CABULX010000191.1 GCA_902492545.1 uncultured Collinsella sp.
AAGATCGTCGTCACCGCTCAGCCCACGTCCGAGGATTTCCACGGCACCGCTGAGCACATCTCCCTCGACTACCTGGCTCTGCCCTCCGAGGTCGAGAAGGGCTCCCTCATCCTGATCGATGACGGCCTGGTTGCCCTCGAGGTCGAGTCCGTCGACGGCCAGGACATGACCTGCGTCGTTAAGAACGACGGCCTGATCGGCGAGCGCAAGGGCGTCAACATGCCCAACGTCAACATCTCTCTGCCCGCCATCACCGAGCGCGATCGTCAGGACATCCTCTTTGGCCTGACCGAGAACATCGACTACATCGCCGCTTCCTTCATCCGTGACGGCGAGTCCGTCCGCGGCATCCGCAAGCTTTGCCGCGAGAACGGTGGCGAGCACGTGACGATCTTCCCGAAGATCGAGTGCGCCCTGGGCGTCGAGAACTTCGACGAGATCCTCGAGGCTTCCGATGGCATCATGGTCGCCCGTGGCGACCTGGGCATCGAGATCAAGCCCGAGCTCGTTCCGCACATCCAGAAGGAGATCATCGCCAAGTGCAACGCGGCCTACAAGCCCGTTATCACCGCTACGCAGATGCTCGACTCCATGCAGCAGAACCCGCGCCCGACGCGCGCCGAGGTTGCCGACGTTGCTAACGCCATTTACGACGGCACCGACGCCGTTATGCTTTCCGGCGAGTCCGCTGCCGGTAAGTACCCGGTCGAGGCCGTCAAGATGCAGGCCAGCATCGCTCTCGAGACCGAGAAGTACCTCCCGGCTCACGCTCCGCTCGAGGTTCCGGCCGATGCTCACGGCACCCGCGTGGTCAACAACGTTGTGGGTATGTCCGCTGTGAACATGGCCACCACCGTTGGCGCCAAGTGCATCACCGTGCCGACGACCACCGGTCGTACCGCTCGTCTGATCTCGCACTTCCGTCCCAACATGCCGATCTGCGCGTTCTCCCGCCACGAGTGGGCCGTCCAGCAGATGATTATGTACTGGGGCGTTATCCCGCACCAGGCCGAGATTACCCAGGGCACCGTCAACGGCACGATCGTCAAGGCGATCGAGACCGCTAAGGAGCTCGGCTACGTCAAGACTGGCGATTTGACCGTCGCTACCGCCGGCGATCCCCGTATGAGCGTCCAGCTCGAGGACAAGGTTTCCTCGACCAACGTCGCTTACGTCGCTCAGGTGCGCTAAATCGCACTTGCAAGCACACTTGCATTGCAAAGGGCCCGGAAGGCAAAGCCTTCCGGGCCCTTTTTCTGTGCGCCGATGCCTACCGCACGGCATGACACGCACCCATTTCTTTACTAAAAGCGCGAAATCCACCCTTCGAGGCCCAATAAATAAAGTCCCAAGCGCTAAAAGTGTTCGCCCGGTGGCAAGACCACACCTCACGCAGAGCTGATAAATCGTTTTAGCAAGGTCCAAATCAATCGCGTTTTCGGAAGTGCGGGGAAAAATTGCTTGCCTCCGAGCATAAGCCCTTTTATTTCAACAAAACCCCTGATAAAGTTGGCTTAAATACTGCTTGTGGTTGACCTGTTTGTCTTTTTCCCCGCACTTCCGAAACCGATAGCTTTTCTAGCCCAAACTACGCTCAAACGATCGGATTGCCATGTCATTTCTCGCTTGCGGACCCACAGCTTTTCAGTACTATCGCATCCCGCCCCAGATACTGGGACTCTATCCGGCAATCCTGCCGCCCGACCATGACCATCGCTTGGTGCATTACTCAAAACAGCCAGTATTTAAAGACTTGCTCGGCACACCAGTTTGGAGATTCGT
>CABULX010000192.1 GCA_902492545.1 uncultured Collinsella sp.
GCGTAGGCGGACCCACCGAGCTGCACCGTGCGCGCACGGCGAGGCGACGGCTCACGCGAACCGGCGGAATAGTACCTGTTGTCGTAAATCTGATCCATGTGCGCCTTGTGCGGTTGAGGTTTGTTTGCGCTAAGTATTCTAGTTATAGCACGAGCGCGCGCACCGCCTTCGCCAGCCTTTGCTCGACATAAAAAAGGCGCTGAGCCGTATGGCCCAGCGCCCATAGCGCTTTGCGGCATCCAGCCAAGGCGAGGCGGAACCGAGTCAGCCTCCCCCTCGCCAAATTCGCCCGTTTAGCGAATGTTGTAGAACGCGGCCTTGCCGGCGTAGCGCGCGCTGCCCTCGAGCTCGTCCTCGATGCGGATGAGCTGGTTGTACTTGGCGATACGGTCGCTGCGGCACGGGGCGCCCGACTTGATCTGGCCGGCGTTGACGCCCACAACCAGGTCGGCGATCGTGGAGTCCTCGGTCTCGCCGGAACGGTGGCTCACGATGCAAGCGTAGCCGGCCTCCTTGGCGGTCTCGATGGCCTCGAGTGACTCGGTGAGCGTGCCGATCTGGTTGACCTTGACCAGGATCGCGTTGGCGGCACCCAGCTCGATGCCCTTCTTGAGGCGCTCGGTGTTGGTGACGAACAGGTCGTCGCCCACCAGCTGCACCTTGTTGCCAATGCGGCGGGTAAGCTCGACCCAGCCGTCCCAGTCCTCCTCGGCCATGCCGTCCTCGATGGAGATGATGGGATAGGTGTCGACGAGCTTCTCCCAGTAATCAACCATCTGGGCGCTCGTGTACTCCACGCCCTCGCCCTTGAGCTCGTACATGCCGGTCTCGGCGTTGTAGAACTCGGTCGAGGCCGGGTCCATGGCGTACATGAAGTCGACGCCGGGCTTAAAGCCGGCCTTCTCCACGGCCTTGGTGATGTACTCGAACGGCTCGGCATTGGTCTTAAGGTTGGGGGCAAAGCCGCCCTCGTCGCCCACGCCGCCGCCCAGGCCGGCCTCGTGCAGCACGCCCTTGAGGGTGTGGTATACCTCGGCGCACCAACGCAGGCCCTCGGCAAAACTCGGGGCGCCCACCGGCATGATCATGAACTCCTGGAAGTCAACGTTATTGTCGGCATGCACGCCGCCGTTGAGGATGTTCATCATGGGCGTGGGCAGCAGATGGGCGTTGACGCCGCCCAGGTACTGGTACAGCGACAGGCCCGCCGACTCGGCAGCGGCGCGGGCAACGGCCAGCGACACGCCCAGGATGGCGTTGGCACCGAGCTTGGTCTTGTTAGGGGTACCGTCCGCGGCAATCAGCGCGGCATCGATGGCGCGCTGGTCGAAGGCATCGAGGCCCACGACGGCGTTGGCGCACTCGTTGTTGACATGCTCGACGGCCTGCGAAACACCCTTGCCCAGGTAGCGACCCTTGTCGCCGTCGCGCAGCTCACATGCCTCAAAGGCGCCGGTCGAAGCACCCGAAGGCACCATTGCGCGGCCAAAGCTGCCGTCCTCGAGCACGACCTCGACCTCGACGGTGGGATTGCCGCGGCTGTCGAGCACCTCGCGACCGTAGACGTCCAAAATATCGCTCATGTTGTCTCCCTCTCACTTGGAAACGTAGTGGATGCAAGCGACCGGCTGACCGTGTACCATCGGTGCGTCTCCGTAAGTTAGCCATGTCGCACTTTTTGCATTATGCCCTAAGTTAGCCGAGGGATACACTTGATTTTCGAAAAATTTAGCGGGAACGATGAGGC
>CABULX010000193.1 GCA_902492545.1 uncultured Collinsella sp.
GAATCTGCTCGGACCCGCCGTATGGGTTAAACGCTCAAAAGCACCTTAACAGTTACAGCTTGTTAACGATCTTCTTTGCCGTGCGCTTGACGCCGGCCACAAGACCCCCCGCGGGATGCTCCTTTTCGTATGCTAGACGCTTCTCGCGCTTGGCGTACTCTTCGACGATGATGTCGCCATACTCGTCTTCGATCTTGTCGAAGAAGTCGACGGCGCCCTTAATTTCCTCAGCGGTCGGGTGTCCCTTCTGGACGCCGCCGGTGAGTTTGAACGGCCCCCACGTATCAAAGCCGGGACAGCCGTAGACGCCCATAAAGATGGCCTGCCTCATGCGGCAGATGCCATCGATATCCTTGCCGTACCACTTGTTTTTGCCACCGTAGGTCATAAGGCCAAACACCTTGTCCTGCGGCTGCAGCACGTTCGTGAGCACGCGTGCCATGTCCTTGTCGATCTCGGAGTAATAGATGCCCGTGGCGACACCGATCAGATGGTATTCGTGCAGGTCGGGGTACTCGTTTTTACCGAGTGACTTCACGTCGAGGGTATCGATCTCGGGGTGCGCCTCGACGATGGCGTCCACGAGCTTTTTCGTATTGCCGTGGTGGTGTGAGGCATAAAGGATGATGGTTCGCATAAGAAGGCCTTTCAGCTGTAATTGCATCAATGTCTGTATGGTACCCCGTTGCATGGCTGGGAAACCGGACGCATCGATGAACGTGCGGGTTTGTCCTTTGGTCAGGGCCGAGACGGGTTCTTGCGAGCAAAAAGCAGTTGTTCGAAAGGATGGACAATGGAATACGCTCTCTCCAACGATTCGATTTCTATCAAGGTCTCCACGGCCGGTGGTTCGTTTACCTCGATTGAGGCTGGAGGTCGCGAGTACTTGTGGCAGGGCGATCCCGCCGTGTGGTCCGGCCAGGCACCGATTTGCTTCCCGATTTGCGGAGGTTTGCGCGATAACAGCGCCATGACGTTTGCCGGACATCATGTGAAGCTCGCCCGCCATGGGTTTGCGCGCAAACAGGAGTGGAAGCTGCTGAGCCAGAGCGAGAACGAGCTGGCGATGTGCCTGGCTTCGGAGGATAACGCCGCGCTGCTGAGCGATTATCCGTATCCGTTTAAGCTTGTCGCCCGCTATACGCTCGAGGACGCCGCCGTGCGCGTCTCCTATGAGGTTACCAACGAGGGCACCGAGGACATGCCTTTCTTTATCGGTGGACACCCCGGCTTTAGGTGCCCGCTCGATGAGGGCGAGGCCTATACGGACTACGAGTTGCGTTTTGAGAAAGACGAGGCTGCTGAGCTTTGCACTGCCGTCCCCTCGACTGGCTTGATTGACGTGACCAACCGCTCCAAGAACCCCATGGTGGGAAAGACGCTGCCTCTGTCACATGAGCTCTTCGATTTTGCGGAGACCATCTTTGACGTGCTCGAGAGCCGTCAGGTCACGCTTTCCAAAAAGGGCGAGGACAAGGGTGTTCGCCTGAGCTTTGAGGGCTTCCCGTACCTCATTGTGTGGAGCAAGCCCGAGGGTGATTTTGTGGCAGTTGAACCCTGGGGCGGCCTTTCGACCTGCTCCGATGAGGACGACGTGCTTGAGCACAAGCGCGGCTGCCTTATCGCCAAGCCCAAAGAAACCATCGTGCGCTCGTTCACGATTGAGATCCTGTAATTCCGTTTTGTCGACTCGTATCGCGAGGCACAAGGAGCCTGCGAGATAA
>CABULX010000194.1 GCA_902492545.1 uncultured Collinsella sp.
GCCTGCAGCAGTGCCTTGATGGCGGCAGGGTTTACGTGCTTGCCGTCACAGATGATCTCGGCGTAGGTCTCGGGCGTGGACATGGCAGCACCCACGACACCGGGCTCACGGTGATGCAGACCGCGCTGGCCGTTATAGGTATGCGTAAAGCAGCTGGCACCGGCATTGATAGCGGCGATGCACTCATCGTAGGTGGCGTCGGAGTGACCGATGCTGGTCACCACGCCCTTGGCGTTCAGAGCAGCCGCATAAGCAGCGGCACCGTCGCGCTCGGCGGCCATGGCGCTCTTAACGATGCGACCGCCCGCAGCCTCCTGCCACTGGTCGAAAACCTCCTCGGAGGGGTCAATCAGGTAAGCGGGGTTCTGCGCGCCCACGTGCTTCATGGTAAAGAAGGGGCCCTCCAGGTAGATGCCCTGAATGCGGGCACCGCAGAAGTCGGGGCCGCGGCCCTCGTCCGCCTTGGCGATAGCAGCGCAGGCGTCCTTGATCTGTTCGACGCCATCGGTGAACGTCGTGGGCAGCCAGCTGGTGGTACCGCGACGGGCGAGCTCGGTTGAGCTGATATCGATGCCCTCGGGATCGTTATCGGTAGTTGAGTGGTTGTAGAAGCCATGGATGTGAGTATCGACCATACCCGGTGCGATCCACGATCCCGTGTAGTCCTTAATCTCGCAAGAGGGCTCGTCGGCCTGCCAGGCGCCAAAAACGCCATCCTCGACCATAAGATAGCCGCCCAGTTGCGGGCCTGCCGGCAAGAAGAACTTGTCAGCCTTAATTGCGTACGTGCTCATATGCACTCCTTGCTTCTAAAGCAGTTGACTGTAGTGATGCTTATACCCAGCTCACGTAAAACAAAAAGCGCCCGCCCGCCGTTATGAGCGGACGGGCGCCCTTACAGGGGGACGCGATTAAGCGGTGAAGGGGTGAATCGTCACGCCCTTGACCACGCGGTTGACCGTGCCGGTGGGGCTCGGCGTATCGGGCGTATTGCCCACGCGGACGGAGTTGAGCAGGCTGATGGCCTGGGCAAACATCACGAACGGCAGAGCAAGGTAGCCCTCGGGGAGCGCCTCGTAGCCCTTGAAGGTGAAGGACTCACCCTCGTAGACGGTAGCCCCCTCCTGCTGAACGGCGACGGTGTGCTGAGCGATCTCGTCGCCACCGATCTCGTTGAGGATGTCGATGTCGTACTGACGGGTGTAGGCGTCGTTGTTGACGAAGACGAACACGAGGGTCTTGTCGTCGACGAAGGACTTGGGTCCGTGGCGATAGCCCATGGAGGTGTCGTAAGAGGTGGCAACCAGGCCGTGAGCAAGCTCGAGGATCTTGAGCTGGCTCTCCTGAGCAAGGCCACCGAAGGAACCGGAGCCCAGGTAGGTCACGCGATTGAAGTCGCCGGCAAGGTAATCGGCGATCTCGGGCTCGCGGGAGATGACCTCTTCGCCCATCTTGGCGATGGTCTCGACCCACTCGGCCTTCTGCTCATCGGAAGCCTCGTCAAAGATGAGGGTGGAGAGCAGGGTCATGCAAGTGTAAGAACCGGTCATGGCGAAGCCCTTGTCGTTGGCGCGCGGGATGAGCAGCGTCAGCGCATTGGGGTCATCGGCGGACTCGACGGCCAGC
>CABULX010000195.1 GCA_902492545.1 uncultured Collinsella sp.
GCCGCGCGGCAAGGAGATATATTGCCAGACCGGAGGGGCCCCGCGGGCGGGAATCTGGGCGTACACATTTCCTACACATTTTGTGATCCGACTAACGTTTGCCAGCCGTTACCTACCGCTCGCCGAGCATCTCTTCTATATAAGGCAGACTCATGGTTAAAGCGGATACGTCCCCCTAGCTAAAGCACAGCCAGCATCGAGCAACTCATCACGCTCTTCCACCGAGAACCCCTCGGCGTAGACGCGCACCACTGGTTCGGTCCCGCTAGGACGGACCAGCAGCCACGTGTCATCCTCGAATGCCAAACGCAAGCCATCCATATGACTAACGTTTTGCGGCACCTTGCCACAAATCGACTTGGGGTTTACGCCCGGCAGCAGGGTTCGTAACGTTTCGGCATCTTCGGCCTCAAGGCGCAAATCGCGTCGACCGTAACTCGTCTTACCAAAACTGTCCTCGAGTTGGTCGACCAGAACGCCCAAAGGCGCGTCCGTCTTTGCCATAAGCTCACACAGAATTAGACAGGCGAGGATTCCATCGCGCTCGGGCATATGCGCAGCGATGCCGATACCACCGGCTTCTTCGCCGCCTATGAGGACGCCGCCCTTCTTCATCTCTGCCGCTATATATTTGAAACCGACCGGTTTGACGGTCACGCGGCAGCCAAGCGCCTCGGCAATGCGACGCACGAGCGTCGAGCATGAAAGATTGACGACGACGCGCCCCTCCAAATTACGAAATTGAACCAAGTCGCCCAAAACGAGCGCCATGATCTGATGCGGATGTATATATCTGCCGCGCTCGTCAACCGCACCGATACGGTCGGCGTCGCCGTCGGTCACCAGACCAGCGCAAGCTCCGTCATCGATAACCGTGCGCTCGCAAGCGTCCACCCAAGGCTCAACGGGGTCGGGGCAGATATCTTCTTGGTCAGACGCCTGCCCGGCGTGAATCTCGTGCACCTCAACGCCAAGCTCGCGCAGCAAGTCGGCTAGATAACCCTGGGCTGCGCCGCCCATGGGATCGACAACCACGCGCAGGTGCGCGTCGCGGATGGCTTCGGCATCGACAAACGATGCCACCGCCTGCATATAGTCAGGAATGATATCCGCGGTGCGATATTGCCCCTCGATCTCCATTGGCTCGGGAGCCATGGTCTCTTCGAGCTCTTCGATGACATCCTGGTTGGCGGTCGAGCCGTCACCCATGCGAATCTTGAGGCACAGATAACCCTGCGGATGATGGGACCCCGTCACCATGAGCGCGCCGCACGCCTCACCGTCATAAGCCGCCGCCCACGTAAGGGCAGGGGTCGGAACAGGTCGCGAAGCGAGCACGGCGTCCAGCCCGTGCGCTGCTAGCACGCCCGCCGCGAGCTCAGCGAACTCGCTCGCCAGGGGCCGGGTGTCGAACCCTATATATACCGTTTTGCCCGGATTGGTCTTTTGCCACAACTCGCCGACGGCATCGGCGATACGGGCAACGTTATCGGCAGTGAAGTCCTCATCGACGCGAGCGCGCCAACCGTCAGTTCCAAAATGAATTATCGCGCACACGCGCAGACACCTCA
>CABULX010000196.1 GCA_902492545.1 uncultured Collinsella sp.
AGCTGCGGAAACGCGGGGTCCGTTCAGGCTGTTGCGTTGAGATTGAAAATCAACCAATATTAGAGGCGTGATGTCTTGCTCTTACGGTTCTCAAGTAGAATGGGGCAGCGATGACTCAACCCAAGATTCTTCTCGCACGCATCGACGACCGTTTCATTTACGGACAAGACGTTGATCTGTGGAACGAAGCCGTGGGTTCCAACCTTGTCCTAATCGTCAACGATGAGATCGCGGCAGATTCGCGCCAATGGGCACCCATGAGGGTGGCGGCGCCAGAAGGCGTTTGGACGCGGTTTTTCTCGGTGCAAAGGACCATCGACGTCATTCATACCGCAACGCCTCGCCAATTGATTCTGATCATGGTAGCCTCACCCGTCGATGCGCTCGCGCTAGTTAAGGGTGGTGTGCCGATTACCAAGATCAGCATTGGCCATATGCGGGCGGGTGAGGGCAAGCGCCCCATAACGCCCGCGGTTGCCGTGAGCGACGCAGACGTTGCTGCCCTCAAAGAACTGCAGGCGCTCGGCATAGAGCTAGAAATCCGTTACCTCCTCAGCTCCAACCCCGACCCCATCCAACTAGTCATTTAAGAACGTCCCCAATGACTAGGTAGAAAAACGCCCGTCGGCGGTGGTGCCGGCGGGCGCTGCTGTGGGCTTAGTGCCTCATAAAGTGGTATTCGATCACATTGCTGTAGGGGTGACCCGGGCCCACAATGCCCTGCGGGAACAGCGGCTGGTGCGGCGTGTCGGGGTACATCTCTGCCTCGAGGGCAAAGCCGGCGCCCCAGCCATAGTTAGCATCGTCCTTGGCGTGCTCGTCGCCCAGCCAGTTGCCGGTGTAGAGCTGCACGCCCGGGGCGGTGGTGTAGTAGTCCAGCTCGCGGCCGGTCCACATCTCCTCGACATGCAGGGCGCGACGCAGGTTGCGGCCGTACTGATAGCCATCGATGCACAGGCAGTGGTCGTAGCCGCGTGCCTGCTTAATCTGCGGGTCGTCGGCTTCCATGCCGGGCGCGACGGGGTGCAGCTCACGGAAATCAAACGGCGTGCCCTCGACCGGAGTGATCTCGCCGGTGGGGATGTTCTGCTCGTTGATGGGCAGGTAGTGGGCAGCGTTAGCAACAAAGAAGTGCTCACAGTCCATTCCGGCGTTATGGCCGGCAAGGTTAAAGTACGTGTGGTTGGTCATGGCCACGTAGGTGGCGCGGTCGCTCTCGCAGCCGTATTCGATACGGAAGCAGCCGGTGCGCGTCACGGTAAACACGGCCGTAAAGGTGCGGTTGCCGGGAAGACCCAGCTCACCGTCCTCAAGCGAGGTGGTCATGCGCACGGCATTGTGGACCTCGTCGAGCTCAACGTCCCACACGCGCTTGTGCAGGCCGTGCTCAAGGTCGCTGTGCAGGTTGTTGACGCCCTCGTTGGCCGGCATATGCCAGTCCGTGCCGGCGATGGTGATCGTGGCACCCGCAGTGCGGTTGGCCACGGGGCCGATGGTCGCGCCAAAGCAGGCGGGGTTGTCAAAGTAATCCTCGAGCTTATCGAAGCCCAGCA
>CABULX010000197.1 GCA_902492545.1 uncultured Collinsella sp.
GAGGGCAACGACAACGTCATCCTGTGCGAGCGCGGTATCCGCACCTTCGAGACCCGCACCCGCAATACCTTCGACCTCAACGCTGTGCCGGTGCTGCACCACCTGTCGCACCTGCCCGTCGTCGCCGACCCCAGCCACGCCACCGGCTACACCCGCTACGTTGAGCCCATGGCGCTCGCCGCGACCGCCTGCGGTGCCAACGGCCTGGAGATCGAGGTCCACGACGAGCCGAGCCGCGCCTGGTCCGACGGCGCCCAGGCCCTCACCCCCGATCAGTTCGACGACACCATGCGCCGCATCCGAGCCATCCGCAAGGTTGTCTGCCAAGAGACCATGGAGTAGCCCATGGGTACGGTGAGAAACGCGCGCGTTAACCAGGGCGGCCCCAAGTGCGCCGGCATCGTCGGCCTGGGCCTCATCGGCGGCAGCTTTGCCCGCGGCTATGCGCAGGCGGGCGTCCGCGTGCTGGCCTGGGACCCCGATGACGATGTCATGACGGCCGCCAGCATGGGCACTGTCGCCGGAGAGCTCAACGACAAGACACTCGGCGAATGCGACATCATCGTCCTGGCTTGCTACCCCGAGGCCTGCATCGAGTGGCTCGAGGCGCACGCACAGGCGCTCGCCGACGCCACCGACACCGAGGCCATCATGGGCCCCGTGGTGATCGACACGGTGGGCGTCAAGGGCATCGTGTGCGAGCGCGCCTTTGAGCTTGCCCGCGAGCACGGCTTTTACTTTGTGGGCGCGCACCCCATGGCGGGCACCCAGTTCTCGGGCTACGCGCACTCCCGCGCCGACCTGTTCCAGGGCGCTCCCCTGGTGCTCGTTCCGCCCGCGGTAGACGATGCCCTTAAGCTCGAGCTCTTGGGCCAGGTGCGCGAGATGGTGCGCCCCTTGGGCTTTGGCAAGTTCAGCGTGACCAGCGCCGCAGAGCACGATCGCGTCATCGCCTTCACGAGCCAGCTCGCACACGTGGTGTCCAACGCCTACGTCAAAAGCCCCACTGCCCAGGTCCACCACGGCTTTTCGGCCGGTAGCTACCGCGATCTCACCCGCGTGGCGCACCTCAACCCGCAAATGTGGTCCGAGCTCATGATCGACGACGCCGACGCACTCGCCTTCGAGATCGACCATCTGATCGAGTCGCTTGGCGCCTACAGCCGTGCGCTCAAGGACCGCGACCAGCGCTATCTGGAGAATCTTCTTGCCGAGGGAGACCGCATCAAACGCGCGCTCGATGACGAGGCCTCCCACTAGACTACCTATCACGCCAGGTCGAAAGGACCGAAGCTTATGGCGATTACCATCGATATCGACACTGCACGCCCCTACCAGGTGCATGTTGGCACGTTTTTGCTGGAGCAGGCGGGACCGCTCGTGCGCGCCACTGCCGGCGGCACCAAGGCCGTCATCGTGACGGACACCAACGTGGGCCCGCTCTACCAGATGCCCGTTAAGCAGAGCCTGGAGGCGTCAGGCTACGAGGTGAGCATCTGCACCTTCGAGGCCGGCGAGGCCCGTAAGCGCGCCGAAACCTATGTT